>DKZT01000013.1:439-14181 GCA_002493755.1 Ruminococcaceae bacterium UBA7067 | reverse complement strand
GAGGAGGCGGGTTCGATTCCCGTTGTCCGCTCCAGAAAACCGCCCGACGAGATTTTCGTCGGGCGTTATTTTAGCAGAGTTTTTAGTTGTATTAATTACAAGTCCTGCAAATCGGCGGCGGGAATATGGTTTTCAATGTTATCCCTTGCCAGATCCGTGTCGATTTCGGGGTAAATGTCGCCCGGTATCGGCTTTTCCGAGATACGCTTGTGCGGATACGGGCTTGAATGAAAAACCTTTTGCGACGGCGGCTGTGTGCCTGCTATAATCGGATTGACGTGCGTTTTGCCGTGCTTTGCCTTGCCCTGAATTTCAGGAACGGCTGCAGCATCGTTCCTCGGCTGTGTGTGGGTGCGCTCCATACGCTTCATACCCTGTTTTGCCATTTCTTATCACCTCGCAATTAGTTTCCCCGAATTTATCAAATAAAAACGGCTGCCCTGCGATTTTTTTCGTATGGGCAGCCGTAGCTTTTTATGTGTAAAATTTTAAATTACAAATCCGCCGTTCACTCCGATAATCTGTCCTGTTATGAACGAGGCTTTTTCTCCTGCGAGAAAAACTGCGGTATCCGCTATGTCCTGTGGTGTGCCAAGACGGTAAAGCGGAGTTTCGTCCTTTAGCGCGTTTAAGTCGTCCTCGGTGTATTCGTTGAGCATTTCTGTCTTTATCACACCGGGTGCAATGGCGTTTACACGTATACCGCTTAAGCCGACCTCTTTTGCCAAAGCCTTTGTAAGTCCGATTACGCCAGCCTTTGCTGCGGAGTAGGCAACCTCGCAGCTTGCGCCGACCTGACCCCACATTGAGCTTATGTTGATTATACTTCCGCTGTGCCGCCTTATCATATGCGGCAGTACTGCGTGACAGAAGTTGTAGCAGCCTGTGAGGTTTGTATTGATTATCTCGTTCCACTGCTCAAGGCTTAAGTCCGTAAAAAGAGAGCTTGAAGCGACTGCGGCGTTGTTTATAAGAACATCAATCTGTCCGAACTCTTTTATTGCCGTGTCGGCGATTTCGTGTGCGCTCTCAAAGCTTTTAACGTCACTTCTAAAGGCGATTGCGTTCACACCGTATTCTTTGGCTGAGCGTACAACGCTTTCGGCATCAGCTGTCCGCTCCTTGTAGGTTATCGCAATGCTGTAACCCTCTTTTGCGAGCGACAGTGCAACAGCTGCGCCGATTCCCCTTGAGCCGCCTGTTATTATTGCGCTCTTAGCCATACTTACTCCTTAACGAGAACCTTAACGATTTCGCCTATAAACATCTTGTGGTAGTCCTTTGCGGCGTAGTTTGCGCTGTCGAGTGTTTCGTCGATAAAGCATTCGGGCGCGAAATCCTGCTTATAGAGCTTTTTGCAGACAAGAACAATCTTTGCCTCGTCAAAGTAAGGCGCGTTTTCGTCAAAGTTTGGTGTAAGTCCTGTTCCCTTTACCTTGTCAACATCTCTGCCTGATTTTGCTCCGCAGTAGGCAAGCTCCTTTCTGAAGTCCTTGCCGAAGCCGCTTAAGGTGAAATACTCCTCGTTGTCAACAAAGCCGAGTGTGTAGCGCTGTGGTCTGATGAATGTGAAAGCGACATTTTTGTTCCACAAAACGCCGACTCCGCCCCAGCTTACCGTCATTGTGTTGAAGCTTTCCTCGTTGCCGGCGCTCAGCAATAGCCAGTCGCTGCCTATCATCTCAAACGGGTTTTGCCCAATTTTATCGGGTTTTATTTCTTTAAAGCTGCTCATTGTAAAAATCCTCCTGTATTATCCTATAATTATTAAAGGTATGTTTTTAATGCCAAAATTATAGCACATAAAATGCATAATATACAATATCTATTGCATATTATGCATGCTTTTTCAAAAAACAAATGCGTCTAAAAATTAAAAAAACTTTGTTTATGATATATATACAGCGGATAAAGGTGGGAAAAGCGGTAAAATATTACAAAAATTCAGGCTCTGGCCTAGATTAAAATATGTTAGTATACAAAAATTCTTGTTATTGAATAAATATGCAAAAAACACTTGATTTTCTGCATAATGTGTGTATAATTAGAATCACTGACAGAAATTCCAATTTTCATATAACGGAGGGCTTTACAAATGGCTAAGGATCAGAAGATTAAAAAGGTAGTTTTGGCGTATTCCGGCGGACTTGATACTTCAATTATCATTCCGTGGCTCAAAGAGAATTATGACAACTGTGAGGTTATCGCAGTGTCAGGCGATGTTGGACAAGGCACGGAGCTTGACGGACTTGAAGAGAAAGCGCTGAAAACGGGCGCGTCAAAGCTTTATGTTGAAGACCTTAACAAGGAATTTATAGAGGATTACGTATGGCCAACCCTTAAGGCTGATGCAGTTTATGAGGGCAAGTACCTTCTTGGAACATCGTTTGCAAGACCGATAATTGCAAAGAGAATTGTTGAGATTGCACTCGCCGAAGGCGCAGACGCAATATGCCACGGCTGCACGGGCAAGGGCAACGACCAGGTTCGTTTTGAGCTTGCAATAAAAGCATATGCTCCGGATATGAAGATTATAGCTCCGTGGAGAACATGGGAGTTTAAATCAAGAGAAGAGGAGATTGAATACGCCGAGAAAAAAGGTATTCCTCTTAAGATAAACAGAGAAACAAACTACTCTAAGGATAAAAACATATGGCATCTTTCGCATGAGGGTCTTGACCTTGAGGACCCTGCGAACGAGCCGAAGTATAACGAGCCGGGCTTTTTGGAGCTTGGCGTTTCACCGGAGCAGGCTCCCGATAAGCCGGAATATGTTACGATTCACTTTGAAAAGGGTGTTCCAACCGCAATAAACGGCGAAGAGCTTGACGCTGTATCAATAGTTAAAACTCTTAACGAGATGGGCGGCAGAAACGGCGTTGGTATTACGGATATGGTTGAAAACCGCCTTGTTGGTATGAAAGCAAGGGGTGTTTATGAAACTCCGGGCGGAACAATCCTCTATGCCGCTCACAAAAAGCTTGAGGAAATCTGCCTTGACCGCGACACTTTCCACTACAAAGAAAACGTAGCAAACCGCTTTGCCGAGCTTGTATACTTTGGTCAGTGGTACACTCCGCTCAGAGAGGCTCTCTCGGCTTTTGTTGACAGCACTCAGGAGACCGTAACGGGCGACGTTAAGCTTAAGCTCTACAAGGGCAACATAATTGATGCCGGCGTAACGTCTCCGTATTCGCTGTATGACGAAGAGATTGCAACCTTTGACGAGGACGAGGTTTATGACCAGAATGACAGTGCAGGCTTTATTAACCTGTTTGGTCTGCCGATTAAGGTTCGCGCAAAAAAAGGACTTATCAAATAAAGTAAACATATTGTTTGCAGGATTATCAAGGGACTGTGACGGGCGGAGTGTTCCGCCTTGCCGCAGTCCCATAAACTGATTTTATGAGGTGAATTAAATGAAGCTGTGGGCAGGGCGTTTTCAAAAGGAAATCAGCAAGACGACAAACGACTTTAACTCGTCGATCTCTTTTGACAGCAAAATGTATAAGCAAGATATTAAGGGCAGCATAGCTCATGCGACAATGCTTGGCAAGTGCGGAATAATTGACGAGAGCGAAGCCGAAAAAATATGCGATGGTCTTGAGGGCGTTTTAAGCGATATTGAAAGCGGCGCTCTTGAAATTGATATGGAGGCGGAGGATATTCACACCTTTATTGAGGGTGAACTTACACGCCGTCTCGGCGATGCCGGCAAACGTCTGCACACGGCAAGAAGCCGCAACGACCAGGTTGCGCTGGATATACGGCTTTATCTGAGGGACGAATGTGCCGAGGTTAAAGAGCTTGTAAAAACTCTTTTAACGGTGCTGTGCAATAAGGCTGAACAGTATGCCGATGCGGTTATGCCGGGTTATACGCATCTGCAAAGAGCGCAGCCGATAACCTTCGGGCATCATCTTATGGCTTACGCTCAAATGCTGCTCAGGGATTTGTCGAGGCTTGACGACGCAAAAGGAAGAATGAATGTTATGCCGCTTGGCAGCTGTGCTCTTGCGGGAACAACGTATGATATTGACCGCGGCGTTACCGCAGAGCTTTTGGGTTTTGACTGCGCCTGCGAAAACAGCCTTGACGGTGTGTCGGACAGAGACTTTTGCATTGAACTTGCCTCCTGCCTGTCGATAATAATGGTGCATCTTTCACGCTTTTGCGAGGAGATAATAGAGTGGTGCTCATGGGAATTTAAGTTTGTGGAGCTTGACGACGCGTTTTCGACCGGTTCAAGTATAATGCCGCAAAAGAAAAATCCTGATATAGCGGAGCTTGTCAGGGGTAAGTCGGGCAGGGTGTTTGGCGATTTGACAACGCTGCTTACTGTTATGAAGGGGATTCCGCTTGCATACAACAAGGATATGCAGGAGGACAAAGAGGCGATATTTGACGCGTTTGAAACGGTTAAAATGTGCCTTACCGCATTCACCCCGATGATTGACACTATGACGGTTCTTACAGATAATATGAGAAAAGCGGCGGCAGGCGGATTTATAAATGCAACTGACTGCGCGGACTATCTCGTTAAAAAGGGTCTGCCGTTTAGAGATGCATACAAAGCGACCGGAACTTTGGTTGCAAGATGCATTGCGCTTAAAACCGATTTGGAACAGCTTCCGCTTGAGGAATACAAAGCGGTTTGTGATATATTTGACAATGGAGTGTACGATGCGATTTCACTCGAAAAGTGTGTAAACGGAAGAAAGGCGTTCGGTGGTCCGGCAAAAGAAAATGTGTTGGCGGCTGTTAAGAGTGTGAGAGAAAAAATTAATTGAACACTATAATGTAATGGAAGAATAGGTAACCCGACCACAGGACGGCATCTTTATGTTCTCGATATACAGAAGGGTGATTTAACAATGTTGGATTTAAATATTAGAAAAACGAAAAAAGCTATCTTGTACTTTGTCATTCTGGCGATAGGCGTACTGGCTTTGGTTTTGATGTATATTTTTAATAAGCCTGACGGGGTGTTAGGGTTTTTAGCTTGCCTTGCAAGTATTTACCTTATAATCGGAAGTGTAATAAAGCTTTGTAAATTGACAAAGGACCCTTTGGGAACCTTTGCGAACCTCTTGGATTTGCTTTTTTGGCTGCCATAAAATTTGATATTCACATAAAAGGGGAAATATACAATGATAAAAGCGGGCATAATCGGAGCAACAGGCTATGCAGGGGCAGAGCTTGTGCGGATTTTAACAACCCACCCAAAAGCTGAAATTGCGGCTATAAGCTCAGTTAGCTTTGAAGGCAAGGCAATAAGCGAAATCTACCCTGCGTTTTTTGGGCTTAACGATATGGTCTGCGAAAATGCAGAGGGAGTTGTTGAAAAGAGCGACGTTGTTTTTGCGGCTCTGCCTCACGGTTTGTCGCAGGAATTGGGGGCTGAATGCATAATACAAGGCAAGGTGTTTGTTGACCTCGGCGCGGATTTCAGACTTGAAAGCGAGGAAGAATACGCCGAGTGGTACGGCGGAAAATTTCTTGACAAGGGTTTGCACGAGCAGGCGGTTTACGGTCTGCCGGAGCTTTTTAGAGATGAAATAAAGGGAAAAAAACTGATTGCGAACCCCGGCTGTTATACAACCTGTTCTCCGCTTGCAATAGCGCCGGCTGTTAAAGGCGGTTTTGTTGAAGCAAAGGGCATAATTTGCGACTGCAAGTCGGGCGTTACCGGCGCCGGAAGAAAGCCGACCCAGGGCAATCATTTCCCGGAGCTTAACGAGGGCTTTCACGCATATAAGGTGGCAAGTCACCGCCATACTCCCGAAATTGAGCAGACGCTGTCAAGGCTTTCGGGTGAAAAAATGACAGTTACCTTTGTTCCGCATCTTTTGCCCGTTAACAGGGGAATTTTGGCAACAGTTTATGCTGATATAAAGGAAGGCGTAAGCTTTGACCAGATAAGACAGGCGTATGAAGAGTTCTATAAAGACGAGTATTTTGTAAGACTGTTGCCGAGCGGAGCGGCTGCCGATATACACAATGTTCGCTGCTCGAATTTCTGCGATATATCGCTTCATTTTGATAAAAGAGCAAACAAGCTTATTGCCTGCGGTGCAATAGACAATATGATTAAAGGCGCGGCGGGTCAGGCTGTTCAGAATATGAATATAGTGTTTGGACTTGATGAAAAAACCGGACTGGAGTTTATTCCGCCGGCGTTTTAATGGAAGAAAACTTTTTTAAGATTGAAGATTTGAGAGTAGAGAGTTAAGATACGCACGATTACTCCGCTTGAGGGTGTTGGTTTGTGCGGAGCATAGACTTTGATGCAGACAGACTTTAATCGCGATTGAACGTTTGAGAGCATGGAGAAAAGAGCGATTGCTCTCAGAGCTGGGAGAAAAGCAAGCTTGCTTGCGGCGGGGAGAGAAAGATGAATATAAAGTTTATTGAAAACGGCACGGTAACAACCCCAATGGGCTTTACTGCCCAGGGTGTTTGTGCGTCGGTTAAACCGAGTAACAAAACAAAGCGTGACCTTGCGCTTATCTGCTGCGAAAAGCCGTGCTCGGCGGCGGCTGTATATACAAAAAATCTTGTGAAAAGCTCAACAATTGAGATAACGAAAAAGCACCTTGAAAACGGCACGGCGCAGGCGATTATTGCAAATTCGGGCAACGCCAACACCTGCAACGCTGACGGCGTTGCGGTTGCAAAGAAAATGTGCGATATAGCGGCGCAGACGCTTGGAGTTAATGCAGATGATGTTATCGTTGCCTCAACGGGTGTTATCGGTCAGCCTCTGCCTATAGAGCCTATAATCAATGGTGCTGAAATGATGAGGGGCAAGCTGAGCAAAGACGGCGGAACAAACGCAGCGGAAGCAATAATGACGACCGATACCGTTAAAAAAGAGGCGGCGGTTGAATTTGTGCTCGACGGCAAAACGGTGACAATAGGCGGAATTGCAAAGGGCAGCGGAATGATTCACATCAATATGGGCACAATGCTTTCGTTTATAACAACAGACGCCGCTGTTTCAAGCGCTATGCTCTCGGAGGCTCTGGGTGAAGCTGTTGAATTAAGCTATAATATGGTCAGCGTTGACGGCGACACCTCAACAAACGACACGCTTGCGGTTATGGCGAGCGGTCTTGCAGGAAACACAGAGATAACCGAGAAAAACGAGGATTATAAAACTTTTGTCGCGGCGTTGACAGCGCTGTGCAAAACCCTTGCAAAAAAGCTTGCGGGCGACGGCGAGGGAGCAACAAAGCTTTTGATTTGTTCCGTGGCAAATGCTAAGACCGAAAACGACGCAAAGGGCGTTGCAAAATCGGTTATATGCTCAAGCCTGCTTAAGGCGGCAATGTTTGGTGAGGATGCCAACTGGGGCAGGGTTTTGTGTGCCATTGGCTATTCCGGAATGGATGTTGATGTTAAAAAGGTTGATTTGTCATTTGTATCGGCTGCCGGCGAGATATCCGTTTGCAAAAACGGAGCAGGAATAGCCTTCAGCGAGGAAAAGGCAAAAGAAATTTTAAGCGAAAAGGAAATTACAATAAAGATTGACTTGAAAGACGGCACAGCCTATGCCGAGGCCTACGGTTGTGATTTGACGTATGATTATGTTAAAATCAACGGCGACTACAGAACATAAGCGGCTGCGCCGCAGAGTGGAGAGTGGAGAGTTGAGAGTGGAGATAATTCGGGATTCCGAATTAAATAATACTCACAACGAGGTTGTAGGGAACGGTCTTGACCGTTTCGACTCACTCTGCTGAAGCAATAATCGTGTTCGTAGGGGCGAACCAAAAGCAAAACAACACAAAGGAAGAAATAAAATGGATTTGAAAAATGAAAACCGCGCGCAGGTGCTTGTGCAGGCTCTGCCTTATATTCAGAAATATGCAGGACAGACGATAGTCGTGAAATACGGCGGAAACGCAATGATAAGCCCCGAGCTTAAAAGCGCGGTTATGAGCGATATTGTGCTTATGCAGCTTGTCGGAATCAACGTTGTGCTTGTTCACGGCGGCGGACCCGAGATAAGCTCAATGCTCAATAAAATAGGCAAAAAGAGCGAATTTGTCGGCGGTATGAGAGTTACCGACGAGGAAACGATTGATATAGTTCAGCAGGTGCTTGCAGGAAAGGTAAACAAAAGCCTTGTTCAGCACCTTGAAATGCACGGCGGCAAGGCTATGGGGCTTTGCGGTCTTGACGGCAGAATGTTGATGGCTGAAAAGCTCATCACGGGCGAGGACTTAGGCTTTGTCGGCAATATTACCGAAGTCAACACAAAGCCGATCGAGGATTTAATCGACAAGGGCTATGTTCCGATAATTTCAACAATAGCAGGCGGCTACAAGGGCGAGGTGTTCAATATCAACGCTGACATAGCGGCGGCTGAAATAGCCGCAAAGCTCGGTGCGTGCAAGCTTATCCTTATGACGGATATAAGAGGACTGCTGAGAGATAAGGACGATGAAAGCACGCTGATTCCTGTTGTGAATGTCAGCGAGGTTCCCAGCCTTAAAAAGGACGGAATAATCAGCGGCGGTATGATACCGAAAATCGACTGCTGTGTTGAGGCTGTGCGTCAGGGCGTTAAGCGCGCTCATATTATTGACGGCAGAATAAAGCACTCAATTCTTATCGAGATGTTCTCCGATGAAGGTATCGGAACGATGTTCTATTGATGGTGGTTTTATGGAAATAATTCAGATGAAAGCGGAGCACTACGACGAGGTTTACGCGCTCTGGCAAATCACCTCAAAAAGAGCGTTGAGAAATGATGACAGCAGAGAGGGAATAACCGCATTTTTAAAGCGTAATGAGGGCTTGAGCCAGATTGCCGTTATGGACGGAAAAATAGTCGGAACTGTGCTTGCAGGACACGACGGAAGACGAGGCTTTTTGTATCACGTTGCGGTCCTGCCTGAATACAGACGTCACGGCATAGCTGCAAGTATGGTAAAAAGAGCTATAAATCAGCTTGAAAATGACGGAATAAAGAAGACAAATATTTTTGTGTTTAAGGATAATCCCCTCGGTCAGGCATTCTGGCCTACAATCGGATGGGGAAAAAGAGAAGACCTATCGGTTTATCAATTTGAAGAAAAGGGTGAGAGCAATGAGCATTGAACATATAGTTCAGGATGAAAAAAAGTATATGATGCACACCTACGGCCGTTTCGGCGTTGCGATTGAAAGCGGCAAGGGTGCGACTGCCGTTGATGTTGACGGCAACCAGTACATAGATTTTACCACAGGCATTGGTGTTAATGCCTTAGGCTACTGTGACGACGGCTGGGTTAAGGCTGTGAGCGAGCAGTTAAATAAGGTTCAGCATATTTCAAACCTTTATTATAGTCCCGTTCAGGTTGAGTGCGCAAAACAGCTTTGCACAAAAACAGGCTTTGACAAGGTGTTTTTCGGCAATTCGGGAGCTGAGGTCAACGAATGTGCAATAAAGCTTGCAAGAAAATACAGCTTTGACAAATACGGTAACGGCAGGAACGAGATTATAGCCTTAAAAAATTCGTTTCACGGCAGAACAGTGACAACGCTTTCCGCAACGGGGCAGGATGTTTTTCATCAGTACTTTTTCCCGTTTACCGAAGGCTTTGCCTTTGCCGATGCGAATGATACGGACAGCGTAAAGGCTCTTTTAAACGACAAGACCTGTGCCGTTATGATGGAGCTTATACAGGGCGAGGGCGGAGTTATGCCGCTTGAGCAGGACTTTGTAAAGGATATTGAAAAGCTTTGCAGGGATAATGACCTTGTGCTTATTATTGACGAGGTTCAGACGGGCGTCGGCAGAACAGGAAAGCTTTACTGCTATGAAAACTACGGCATAGAGCCTGATATAATCACCTCGGCTAAGGGCTTGGGCGGCGGCTTGCCGTTCGGCGCTTGCCTGTGCGGTGAAAAGCTTTCCGCTGTTCTGGACGCAGGAACACACGGCACAACCTTTGGCGGCAATCCCGTAGCCTGCGCAGGTGCGCTTGAAATTCTGAAAAGAGTTGACAATCCTGAGTTCTTATCACAGGTAAACGAAAAGGGCGCATACATAAGAGAAAAGCTCCTCAGGATGGACGGCGTCACTCAGGTGCGCGGCATCGGCTTGATGATAGGCATTGTGCTCGAAAAGGACAATGCAAAGGAGGTAGCCGCAAGATGCGTAGAAAACGGACTGCTGATTCTGACGGCAAAAAATCTTCTTCGTATGCTTCCGCCGCTTAATATCTCATATGAAGATATTGATAAGGGACTTGAAATTCTTAAGAAGTCGCTTTTATAAAGAGTGTTTTGAGTTTGGAGTTTGGAGTTTAGAGTTTAGAGAAATCCCGAACCGAGATAAGGCGTTCCCTTGGGAGCAATGTCGTCAACTTAAGGATTTTTGCTGAGTTTTGGTCAGGTTTAAGCCTTCCCCTTGGGGGGAAGCCTTAACTCGTTTCGAGTTACCGTTCTAAAACTAATAACATTAATATACAATAATAAACAACCGAAAGGATGATACAAATGAAGCATTTATTAAAGCTGCTCGATTTGAGCGGAGAGGAAATAATTGAGATTTTAAACCTCGCTGACCAGCTTAAATACGAGCAGAAGCACAATATTCCGCATAAGCACCTTGAGGGCAAGAGCCTTGGTATGATATTCCAGAAGGCATCAACAAGAACAAGGGTTTCTTTTGAGGTCGGTATGTATCAGCTCGGCGGCAATCCGCTGTTTCTGTCGGCAAGCGATATGCAGATAGGCAGGGGCGAGCCTGTGCAGGACACCGCAAGGGTGCTGTCACGCTTTCTTGACGGAATAATGATAAGAACCTTTGAGCAGAAAGAGGTTGAGGACTTGGCAAAATACGGCTCAATCCCTGTTATCAACGGTCTTACAGACTTCTGCCATCCGTGTCAGGTGCTTGCCGACCTTATGACAATCCGTGAATTCAAGGGTTCGCTTGAGGGTCATAAGATGTGCTTTATCGGTGACGGCAACAATATGATGAATTCACTCATTGTCGGCGGACTTAAAACAGGTATGTCCGTATCCGTTGCCTGCCCCGAGGGTTACGACCCACCGCAGGAAATCCTCGACTTTGCAGGAGCTTATGACTGCTTTGAGCTGCACCGTAAGCCGATTGATGCCGCTGTAAACGCTGATGTGCTTATTACAGATGTTTGGGCGTCAATGGGTCAGGAGGGCGAAGCCGAAAAGAGAAAGAAAGCCTTTGAGGGTTATCAGATTAATGACGAGCTTATGGCTGCGGCACACGAGGATTGTATGGTTCAGCACTGCCTGCCTGCTCACCGTGAGGAGGAAATTACCGAGAAGGTATTTGAGGCTCACGCTAAGGAGATTTTTGAAGAGGCAGAAAACCGCCTGCACGCACAGAAGGCTGTCCTTGTTAAAACAATGGGAAAAGGCTGATTGCGGATGTTAGTTTAGAGTTTAGAGTCGAGAGTTTTGAGTTGTTGGATTCAAGCTTTTTATTAATACATCAATGCTCAAAACTGCTTATTTAAAGGGAATAACTATATAAAACGTTAAAACTACACCCGATAGGGATATTCCCCTATCGGGTAATGCTGTAAATTAAGGGTTGGTTTGTATGAACAACAAAGTTATGGTTGCAATGAGCGGCGGCGTTGACAGCTCAGTGACGGTATCTCTGCTGTTGGAGCAGGGGTATGAGGTTTGCGGCGCAACACTGCGGCTTTATACAAATGAGGACATAGGACTTAAGGAAAAAACCTGCTGTTCGCTTGACGATGTGGATGACGCACGACGAGTAGCCTACAAGCTTGGGGTTGACCACTATGTTTTCAATTTCAGCGATACTTTCAAGGAAAAGGTTATCGGGAAATTTGCCGATGATTATATCAGGGGGCTTACCCCGAACCCGTGCATTGAGTGCAACAGGCACATAAAGTTTTCAAAGCTTATCGAGCGTGCAAATCTGCTCGGCTATGATATGATAGCAACTGGACATTATGTGAAAAGAGAATACGACAGTGCAAGCGGACGTTATCTTCTGAAAAAGGCAGAGGACAGCAAAAAGGATCAGACTTATGTGCTGTATGTTTTGTCACAGTACGAGCTTGAGCATACGCTTTTTCCTATGGGCGACATCACAAAGGAGCGCGCCCGTGAAATCGCACTGCAAAAGGAGCTTATAAACGCAAAAAAGCACGACAGTCAGGATATCTGCTTTGTGCCGGACGGCGATTATGCAGGCTTTCTTGAAAACACGCTCGGCGTGAAGTCAAAGCAAGGCAATTTTGTATATAAGGACGGCACGGTTTTAGGGTTGCACAAGGGAATAATCCACTACACAATCGGGCAGAGAAAGGGACTCGGTATCAGCTACGCTCACCCGATTTTTGTGCTTGACAAAAACCCCGAAACAGGCGTTGTCACTCTCGGCGAAAACGAGGACTTGTTCACGAACAGACTTTATGCCGATAACGTGAATTTTATTGCGATAGATAAGCTGACCGCTCCGATGCGTGTAACGGCGAAGGCACGTTACAGCCAGAAAGAGGCAGGCGCAACCGTTCACCCGATTGACGAGAACAGAATAATGGTAGAGTTTGACGAAAAGCAAAGGGCAATTACACCCGGACAGGCTGTTGTTATGTATGACGGCGATGTTGTTGTCGGTGGAGGAACTATTACTGCGCCGAGTTTGTCGGCGCAGTAATGAATAAAGAAAAAAGAATAATTGTGGTTGTCGCCGCAAGCGGCTCCGAGCGGCTTGCGCCGAACAGACCGGGCTTTACTTAAACATTGCCGAAACGCCGCTTATGAAATCGCCCATTGCGTTCATAGCCTTGCCTGCGTTTTTCTTCATCTGCTTCGGATTCTTCTTCATCATTTTGCTGCCTGCATACCCCACAATAACCCCCGTGGCTACGCCTGCAACAACGCCCTTTGCAATATTCATCGCATTTTTGCTCAAGCTGTAACACCTCCATATGTCACCAAAAAGAATTAACGCTTTGCGCGCTGTCATTATAATTCCCTCCCGAGTGCTTATTTATAAACCTTTGTTTTAAGAAAAATTTGTAAAAAAGGAAATGATTATTTATGCCCGAATTGAACATAGTATTGGTTGAGCCGGAAATTCCGCAAAACACCGGCAACATCGCCCGAACCTGCGCCGCAACAGGCGCAAGGCTTCATCTTGTAAAGCCTTTGGGCTTTGATATAAGCGAAAAGGCGGTAAGGCGGGCAGGTCTTGATTACTGGCACCTTGTCGATATAACCGTTTATGAGGGTATAGACGATTTCTTTGCGAAAACCTCAGGGCCATACTATTATTTTTCCACAAAAGCCAGGCATATTCATTCGGATATAAGCTATCCCGACGGAGCGTACGTTGTGTTCGGCAAGGAAACAAAGGGACTGCCCGAGGCGCTTCTGCATAATAACCCCGACACAACGGTGAGAATCCCGATGATTGACGAGGCGAGAAGCCTTAATCTTTCAAACTCTGTGGCTGTCGGCGTTTATGAGGTGCTAAGACAGTGGGGATACCCGGAGCTTAAGTGCAAGGGCGAGCTTACAAAGATAAAATGGGCGGAGGAAGCTGCGCAGAGTTAAGAGTGGAGAGTTAAGAGTCAAGAGTGAAGATGAATTTCGCAACAAGGCTGTTTGTTCGTAGGGAACGGTCTTGATCGTTCCGGGATAGGCGCAGTTACTACGATTTTAAACAAAAACGGAATATAGTAAAACATCCGGCAGAGCGAGCCGGAACAGGCAAGCCAGTT
>DKZT01000013.1:0-128 GCA_002493755.1 Ruminococcaceae bacterium UBA7067 | reverse complement strand
CAAGCCAGTTCCCTACAACCTCGTATCTGAATCTCTCCACTAACCGCTAACCGCTCTACACGCTTATGTGTGTATCGTGCAAATTAACGGCTTAGACATTTTCTCATTGCTATGCGGTTTTTTAAGAA
>DKZT01000036.1 GCA_002493755.1 Ruminococcaceae bacterium UBA7067 | reverse complement strand
TATGAGAATGAAAGCTGTTCAGTCAGATTTAAGGGTTTATCCTCTTGCAGGAAGATATTCAGGGTATTATAACTACCTTTGCGACAGCAACATAATCGAGTCAAATATAACGGAGCATATCGGCACAAACTCATACGTTCAGCCTTTAAAAAAGGGCGAATGGCTGACGATATGGGCACTGCTCGGCGACACGGGCAAGAGCTTCAAGCTTGGCGGCGATGAAACGCAGCTCAACGGTCTAGGTGTATATATTCCTGCTCAGACAGACGGCACTGCGCCCAAGCTGATGATTCAGAGCGTATGCGCCTATGTGAGCGACAGCGAGGAAAGGGATTTACTCGGCGAAGTACGCAACAGCGTAAACGCAAACAGCGGCAGGCTGGCGATTGCCGAGGGCAGAATTGATGATAACGCCCGTGTAATTGAGAATTTGCAAGCAAGCGCTGTCAACACTAACAAAGCTGTCGCTTCTCTGTCGGAAGCCGTTAATAACAGCAGTGATACGGTTGCCGAGGTAAAGTCTGTTGTTGAGGATATGCAGAGGAATATTTCGGAGCTTTCAGCAGGCGGCTTCAACGATAAAAAAGCGTTTGAGGCTTTGCAGGCTACCGTCACGGAGGACAAAGTAAGGCTAAATGAGGCAGAGAACGATATATCGGACATTCAGGCAAGTATCGGCTCGATGAGAGAGAACATTGAAACCCACACAAACACAGATATTGCATTGAGCAATAGAATAACCGTGCTTGAAAGCAAGGCGACAAAAGCCGCTGATGATATTGCCGATATAAAGGCGAATATCGGCTTGGGTGATGAGGTACTCGGCTTACAGGTTGATTTTGAAAACAAGACATTTACCCGATTAGCCGGGGCAGTCGGAAAAAGCGCAGGAGCAGATTTTGACAGTTATCCTATGTTTGGCGGCAGAAGTCGATGTAATGTTTTGGACGATGGTACGATAACGGCGTATTACGGTGACGAAAACTACACCGAGGATGGCAGCAACGGACAGGTTATGGTTTATCAGCCGGCATTCTACTACAAGGTTGTTCCTGTTATCTATGAGAAAAACAGAACGACAGGCATAGGCTACCATATGCGCAAGGCAAACTATTATGTAACATCAAGACCGCACAACGGATTTAAGCTTCACCCTGCTTTTATTGACAGTGACGGAAACGAGATTGACTATATTTTATATTCCGCCTATGAGGGCAGTATGTATAAACCGTCTGTCGGTAAATACATTACCGACGATTCGGACACATCATCAGAAACAGATTTAAGCTCGGATCTTATCTGTTCCGTATCCGGCATAAAACCAATTTCAGGCAGGTACAAGAATCTATCGAAACAAAGCTTTGAAGCGTTGGCGGCAAACAGAGGCACAGGTTGGCACTGTGACACTGTAAAATCAGTATCTGCAAATCAATTATTAATGATGATTGAGCTTGGCACAATGAACACGCAGTCTGCCGTCGGACGAGGTGTTACCAATATAACAGATGATAACGCATCTAACTGTTGTGCTGTTACCGGTGCAACATCTGCGCTTGGAAACACAACCGGACAAGCCAGCGAGACAATGAACACCATTAACGGAAGCGGCAGTTTAAATACAGAGCCGGGCAAGCTATCCGTTTCATATCGTGGCGTTGAGAACCCTTGGGGAAATATCTGGAAACACATACAGGGCATCAACATTTGGGGCAACAGCGAAATGGCAGGCGGTCAGCCTTATGTGGCTGACGATTTTATGTTTACAGAGTCAACTCACAGTGACAATTATAAGCCTGTCGGGTTCACATTGCCGAATACAAACGGATATGTTAACGCATTAGGCTACGGGTCCGAGCAATACGATTGGCTGCTGATGCCGTCAGAGGTCGGCGGCACATCATCACTTCCCGTCGGCGATTACACTGCAGTAACAACTAACCTTAACGGATATAAAATTGCCCTGTTGGGCGGTGCTTGGAGTAACAGCACTGCCGCAGGCGGATTTTACTGGTATTGCACTCAAAATATTAATACTTATCGACGCGATTACGGCGCACGGTTGGTTTACATTCCGTCAGCTGCAATCTAAGCACTCCGACATAATCGTTCTGATTTTTATTAAAACGAAAGAGGCTCGTATGGACATTTTGCATCCATTCGAGCCTCATTTTGTTATGTATAAACACATCTTTATTTTTTTCCGGAAGTAAAAGCGTCATAATAATTTACAAAGGCATTGTTCATAGTACCCTCTTCATGGATTATTACACGAGGTTTTTGCATAACCACAGTGCAATTATCAGGAATGTCTTGCGTAACAACACAATTTGCGCCGATTCTTGCATTGTTGCCTATATGAACGCCTCCGATAATTTTTGCTCCACAACCGATATAAACATTGTCGCCTATTGTTGGACATCCGTAATTCTTACTTCCGGCTATGGTGTTGGAACCGATAGTTACTTGATGGAAAATAACACAATTTTTACCAATATTAGCACCTTGAGATATTAAAATTCCATTTAAACCGTGAGGAAAAACAGGATTTCCTTCCTCGGAAAAAATCTGTTTACAAAAAGGAATAGAGCATCCGTTTTCACGCATAATCCTATGATGCTTATACTGCGCCCAATACTTGGTCAATCCCTTGCCGTATTTAGCCTTTTTTCTTATTTTTAAATAATAATCAGTTGATTCTTTCCGTTTAAGAATATTTGTCAACCGATCTGTTATAGAATCAAGCAAGCTTCTCTTCTTACTCATATTATACCCCTTTCAAATTTACTTTTCCTTTTATATTCATCACTTACGACTTCTGCAGATTTTCTTCTTCATCTTGTTCAGGTAGGAAATGAGCAAATCTTTATTCAAAACAGCAAAAACAATTACACCAACTATAAAATTAAAAATATCAAGTATTAGCATTCTCTGTGCACAAACAACACATTGAGAAATAACGACAAGCAAAGTTATGATAATATGCTTGTAATCGTACTTAACATTAAGAAATTTCCTTGTGTCAATTATACGGTAAATGCAAAGGAAAAGATAGCTAACCAAAGTTGATAGAGATGCTGCATATAAGCCAATCCACTTTATCAAAGCAATATCAACTACGAGGTTAATAACAGCGGCAATAATCGCAGTTAATCCGACGCTTTTGGTTTTCTGATAAGCAACATACAGTCCTCCCCAAAAAGAAGACAATGCACAAAAGTAAATTGCCATATACAGTACAATGATTTGATTATACGAATCGCTATAATCTCCTCTGATTAAAACCGCAAAAAGGATTGGAGTGACTCCGATCAGAGCCGACAGCATTCCCGTTGATATATCATAAAGATCTCTGAATATTTTTGAAAAATAAGCATTTGCATCAGTATCTTTTGAAGCGAGTGAGGCACTTTCCTGCCACGCCATATTAAAGGTGTTGTGCGCCAAATTCAATATAGACGGAATTTTATACGCAACCGCATATACTGCATTTGCCGCTACACCCATAACGGCTGTTATAACAAGCCTGTCAGATACACGCATTACCCACATAGACAGGCTGTTCGGAACCATCGGCCACGAATATGACAATAAGCTTTTCAGCCTCTTTTTACTCAGCAGCCGTATGTCAAAATATTTAAATAGCTTTACCTTAAAAAACAAATATGCAAATGAACCAAATTCACCGATACACAATGCAAGTACAGCTCCGTTTAATCCCCAGCCGGTAACCCAGACAAAAAGGAATATAAATACAATCTGACTGACAGCGCTGATGAAAGCACTGATTGTGTATAAAGAGTTTTTGCCCAATCCGCGAGCCACCTGTCTTGCTGCGCCCGAGAGAATATCCAGCAAAAAGTACACGCAAATCTCTATTCTAAGAATGCTATCCTGTGAGTACAGTAAAAAATACAGAGCAACCAACACTATGAGCGATGTTGGAATAATAAACACAAAAATATTAGTTATTATGGATTTAGTATCCTTTTCGTTCTCTCTTTTTTCAATCAAAAATCTGAAAGCTGCTACCTGAATTTGAAGCGTTGCAGCCGGAAGCAATAAAGTAACCAAAGTAAGAATAAGGTCATATGTTCCGTATTCTGTTTTCGTTAAATATCCTGTCAATATAGGCAGCGTAATGAACACAGCAAACTTTGGAAAAAAGGTACCGATAGCAAGAATTACGGTGTTTTTTACTAGCTTGTTTTCTCTTGATTGCTCCATCTCATACCTCTCTTATCAGTTGTTTTCGTTCACACAAAATCTCACAACGCCCTAGAAGAACAAACAATACAATGTAGGGATAACGATAGAACGCAAATTCAATAGACGCTAAGAAAACAAACAGAACTATACACCATCCTAACATCATAACTATTCCATTATTCTGATAGTTTTTTATTTTTCGTCCTAAAACAATCAAAAGAATAACAAATAAAATAATTCCTATGAATCCACCTCTATACAGTATTTCCAGCATAATATTATGTGCATGGTTAAATAGTATTTTTGAAATCGTAACGCTTCTTTCCTCATAGCCAAAGCCTATCAATGGCTGATCTTGCAAATAATATAAGCACCTTTCCCAAATCGGGGTTCTGCCGTTTAATGTAATTCCTTTATTCAGCTTGTTAACTATGAAATCTGAATACTGTAAGAATATTTGTTCAACAACAAGCAGATAGTTATATATAATTGCAAGAATCCACCCTATATCAAATTTTGAAATAATATGTTTTCTTCTTTTTATTGTTACTTTCTCTTTTTTCGATTTTCTCCAGTACAAGAGTATTATGCCTATTGTTATGAAGAATCCAATCATATTGTTAACAGACCACATATAAACATACGCAGCAGTGGTTATAGCGGTGAATAACAAAGACCAAACCAGCATTTTACCTGTTCTTTTATACTTGAAATAAAAAATCCAAGTAAGTATCAGAACCGGCCATACTAAGAAAAAGGTAGCATTATCCTCCGCAAAATAAAAATAATTGCTTGAAATAGTTCTTCCGTCTCTCTCCGCAAGAGCATTCAACCCGCCGGAATATCCATAAATAAACATTGTAATAGCGTTAATCAGACTAAAAAAGCCGCCTATGCTGACAAATAAGCGCAAATACTGTTCGGGATTTTTTTCCAATCTCATATCGGATACTACGATAATCCCCAATTCACAAAGAAAAGTTGTTATCGCATAGTAAATCGACACTTCATTTGACAGAAAATAATTCAAGAAAGTAGAACCAAGCATACACCATCCAAAGAAAAGTATCAGCATAATCATAGTTTTTGACGGATGATAGATGCCCTTCCTAGATTCAAAAATAGCTTTAACAAAATAAAAGACTGACAAAGCACAAATAATGCCTAAACATATTTTGTCTGCTGTATTACCTATAATATAGCTGGCAGGTCTAAAATACAAAAGCAAGAAAAATCCATATTGAATTGTTGATAGTGAAATTTTAAAGCTCATTGATTTCTTTACCCCTTATTACTTTTCACAACATAACGCCATACAACCTAATATTCTACCAATAACTCAGCATTTTGATTTATGATATAAATCCGCCAGCTTTTCAGCCTCTATCCGAATATCATATCCGGCAGTCTTAACCTGCTCCAAAGCTTTTTTTCTATCGTCTTCTTTGCGAAGCAGAACAGACGGCAGCATAATTTCTATCTGTTCCATCCACTCGGAAATCGCCTTTTCCCCTTCAATACCGAGAACAATCAAATCCTCTGTAACCTTTGCTTCATTTGGTATCTTATCGGAAAAAATACATCTTACACCCGACGTCTGAGCCTCAACGCCTGCAACTCCGAGACCCTCCTTGCGTGAAGGGAATAAATAAATATCCATAGCTGATAAGTACTCGTTTACATTCGGAATTGCCCCTGTGAAAATAACCTTTTCACCAATTCCAAGAGTTTCCGCCATTTCCATAAATTTGCTTCGTAAAGCGCCTTCTCCGATCATAACAAGCTTGCAGTTGTCGTGCCTGTCCAAAACTTTTCTGAACAAATTCAGGACAAACTCCTGATTCTTTTGATTATTCTCATAGCGTCCGATATGCCCAAACAGCACCTCCTGTTCCGAAACACCCAACTGCTTTCTGATTTTTTCTCTTGTCATTCGGTTAAATTGAAATTTTTCAGGATTGATAGCATTCTTAAGTATCACTGCTTCTCCGCTTCTTTTTGCAAATGCAGTTTCCGCCGCAAGTCGGCTCACAGCGACAAGCTTCGTAGCGTTTGAAGTATTTATTGCAAAGCCTTTGCGAAAAAGAGCCGCAACAATTTTATTCTTTGAGCCAAAATCATCTGTATACAAATTATGTGCATGTAGGATTCTGACAGGCACTCCGTTTTTTTTTGCAAAATAAAGAGGAAAAAGATTATCCGGCACGTTGCTGTGAACTATGTCAAATTTCTCTTCTCTGAACAACTGCTTGTACTCAGCAATATTCTTCCATTTAAACTTATGGCCCCGCATTGGTGACAGGGAATGAATAATACACCCCATCTTTTCAAATATCGACTGTCTGTCAGGCATATTTTTCATATTTGTCACGATATGTATTTCATAAGGCGATAAATCCATATTAGAATAATAGGATTCAAATACTTTTTCAATTCCACCACTGTGAAATCCTCGGATTATCAACGCAATCTTAATCTTTTTTGTCATAATAAAACCTCACCTTAGAATAACACATCAATCCAACACAACGGAAGCACCTACAAACATATATCATCTCAACTTTGCTATTTGAAATCAAATCAGACATTTGAAACAGTTTCTTTGGATTCTAATGATTCTTTGGAAATTTTCTGTCCGTACTCACCATACATACGCTCTATATACTTTTCAGGTATATCGGAATTATTCATAGCAACCCCGTTTTCATCATATCCCATAAATGCGCCTCTTTTTGCACTGCCTCGTGACGCAGTTGACTGGCGGTCAAACACTAATCGAATCAAGCTGAAAACCATTTTTACATCAGTAATAAAGCTAACGTTTTCAACATACCAGATGTCATTTTCAAATTGATCCTGCCATTTAGAGCCTGACGGTGCAGTCTTTATGATGTGTGGACATTCCAAACCGGGACGAACGGCGTGTCGCATCTTGTGCCGTTGCGAATATCTTTCCAAATAATTACACGTAAGTGGTCTTGGTCCTATCAGGCTCATATCGCCTTTAAATATACTCCAGAAATTCAACAGCTCATCCAAGGAAGTCTTACGGACAAATTTTCCCCATTTTGTAACACGGTCTTTAGGCAGTAACAGATTTCCTTGTTCATCTGTGTCGTTTGTCATATTTCGAAATTTAGTAATTTCAAACTCCTTGCAATCTTTACCAATGCGCTTCTGATGAAAAAATATCGGTCTGCCGACATCAAAAATGGTTACAACGGCAATTATCAGGTTGATTGGTAAGGTTATGAGCAGTGCCAGCCCAGATAAAATAATATCGATTATACGCTTTACATACTTACTATAAATTGTATTCCTTACATTTACAGAAGCTGAAACCTCATTGGCATGCTCTAAATTATCCTCAGCTATGTATCTCGCCAAAATTATTCGTTCAGTATCATTAAATGTCATCTTCTTGTACCCCTCAATTTACAGATCTGTGAATGCCACTCTCGGCTCAAAGCAACAGCACGGTCTTAAACAAACAACCCTTACACCACTGGCTCTTTGAGGACCGACCTTTAAAAATGTTGCTATTACAGAAGTATCACCCTTGAGTCCAAGAGCACCTATATTTGCCTTATTCACTTCATCTGTGATTTTTTTCTCCAAGTTACTCTGAATGTCATAATTTCCGTGTACCTGCGCCTCCATCATCATAGCAGCAGCTTCATAATGAGATCTGCCAATACCCACTGCAAGCGTACAGGGCGAGCAGCCAAGCTGTGCAACGGCTTCCTTAGCCCACTCAACAATCTCCGCAACGACTGTGTCTACACTGTGTTTATGGAATACACGGTAGTCTTTTCCTCTTATAGCAGGACCTCCACCCTCCATCAAAACATATACACGAAGTACATCTTCATCAACATTTCTGATTTGTATCGGAGCCGGAAGCAGAGCGCCGGAGTCCTCATTCAATCCGCCTGACTGATCTAACCTCTGCTCGTCATTGCCCTTAATCGCCATAGGACGGCCGGGTAATGTTCTTAAACCTTTCGCAATGCCCTCGTGTATTGCAGAAATCATTTCTCCGCTTACCGAGTGATTCTTTCCAACCTCCAGATATATATGCGGGATTCCGGTATCATCACAAAGCGGTCCTCTGTTTTGCGCAGCTACATAGGCATTTTCGAGTATCTGCTCCATTACCCATTTGGACTGAGGGTTACTTTCCCTATTAATTGCTCTCTTATAAGCTCTTATTTTGTCTTCGCTAAAGGTTGAACCTGCCGTCACTAAGGCTTCTGACACCTTGTTCACTATCTTTTCGTAATCCATCAGTATATGCTCCTCCCTTTTGCGGCAGCAATAATAACAGGATAATCCTCAACCTTTACTCTGTAAAGAGCCTCCATTCCAAGCTCCTCGTGTGCAACGCAAACTCTTTCCGTAGTTTTGCTTTCAAGCAACGCCGTAACAGGAGGAATTACTGCATACACTGCATTGCGCTGTGCCAACGCAGCGACTGTTTCTTCTTTGATTTTCCCCTTCCCAAGATGCATCTTAATTCCTGCATCAGAAAGAGGAATCATACTTGCTTCAATTTCAAGCTTATTGCTGCTGGTCGGACCTACTCCGGCAGGGCTTACCGCTGTATGAAAAATTACATTTCCTTTTAGGTCGATTTTTTTATCTAATCTGTCGGTTTTAACTTCGTTTACAATCTTAGGAAGTACAGCATCCCTTCCGCAGAAAATATATCCGGAAATATATACCATATCCCCTACATCCAGTTGAGCTATGTCAGCTTCAGTAAAAGGGGTAGATAACTTCTTCATAACATTTACCTCTTATTTTTGGGGGTTAAACAACTGCAAATAGCTGGATTCATTCTCTACAACGCCATAAGCCTGAGCACGATAATACAGCTTCTCTGCCCAGTTTTTATGTGGACCGATTTCATTCATTTTATTTGCATTTGCACTTTTAATTACTCCGCCTGATGTGTGCATAATTTGCACTGCATCTTCATATTCCTCTCGAGTTACTGCGAGCATACCGTTGACATAATTTAAGTGTGTAGGATGAATAATAGTCTTGCCGATAAATCCGTTTGCCTTATCAAGTATCAGTTCTCTGAGCAAACCATCGACAGCGTCATTCATAATTGGGTCATGCTTAATCAAAGCCGTTGTAAAATCAAATTCAGGAAGCGGTTCAAATCTCATCTTCTTTTCAGCTCTGAAGTATTCCCAAACCGGTCCTGAAACTGTATAGAGATTATCTCTGCTGAACACATTCAGAATATCCATCAGACAATCTCTTACAGTCATAATATCATAGATGGTATAGCTTATACCTCTGCGTACACCAAAGCAGGAAGAAAAGTCTGTTCCGCCAACACGCACATTAAGAACAAGCTGTTCAAATTTATCAAGTATCTTTTTAATACCGATAAGCTCGTTTAATCTGGTTTCTTTAAAAGCCACGCATCTGTCCTCGATGATCGGCATACCGTAAAGTATCTCGCCGAATTTTTCGTTCAGCTCGGCTAAGTGGCTGTAATAAGCTTCACCGTTCGAGATATTGAACTTAGGAAAATTAAAGCCTGTGATCAATCGGATATGCTCCGGTTTGAGCATTGACGCAAAGTGCTTGAACTGCTCAACATTCCTCACTCGGAAAAAAATAAGCGGCAGATTTTTATAATCAAATGTTCCTTCGTCAATAGCTGCATTGATAGTATCAAGCAAAGCAATCGAATTCAGCTCCGCACTCGGAACATCCTCTTCTCTGCAGGCGTCTTCAAAACACATTACCATTGAGGCAAGTCCCAGATATTTCTGATCCAAAATCGCCTGCGCAAAATCCTTATTTCCCGGCATATACATAGTCGCACCCAGACAGTATTGCAGCAAAGAGCGATCTGTGTACTTATCGAACTCCATAGGTTCAACTACAAACGGAAATTCCTTATTATACAAATGGTGCTTCATAGCTCGAAATATTCTCCTTTATCATTTAATCTTTACTTGTTCCCATAAACTTTCAAGATTCAAATCTTTTCTGATGACATTATTACCGTCAATATCAACAATCTTCACAGCTTCATATACGCTATGAACCTTATGTAAAAGCTCTGTTTCATCAGCAGCATCCACAATAAAAAAGGCTACCCTGCTGCTGCTTGCGCGACTGTTGTCAAGCTTATCGCCTTTGGTGCGAATCTGATAAAACGCCACCGCCAAATTGCTTTCAAGAACAGTATTAACACCCTCAATATGGTCAAATGTACTGTCTTTTCCATAGATTGTATTAACTACCAGTAGCCTTGAAGGTGCATTATATTTAGCAAAATCAACCGTCTTGCCTTCCCATGAATCAATAATTGCGGATATAGGATCAAAGCCCGTATTCTCTTTTATTGTCTTAAAGCAAACACCGCCGCCAAGACGAGGAGCAAATTCAATTACATCAATACGATCTCCGTTTACAATTCCCTGGAAAAACAACGCTGTATTGTCAAGATCAAATGCCTGTGCAATTTGAGTAGCAATATTTTCAGCCTCTTTTTCTGCTCTGTCGGATATTCTTGCAGGAGCAATAGACGAATAGCATTTAATAACCCGGTCTTCTCCGTCCAAAACACTGATACGCTCAGCAGTCATTAAAAGCTTTGCTTTACGGTCTTTAACGAAGCAATACGCACTGATTTCCTGTCCTGAAACAAACTCCTCAATGATAGCGCGTCCGTTTCTGCTTATCTGAACTGCATCTTTAAGATAGATTTTCATTTCATCTTCGCTTGCAGCTTTTTTAACACCGTTGGCAGAATTGCTGTCGGCAGGCTTAACCATTACAGGGTAACGAAGTGAAACCTTCGGAAGCTCAGTTTCAGAATCGACATAAATATACTTTGATGTCGGGATTCCCTTTTCCATCATAACCCGCTTCATTACACCTTTATTTGTAATTGCCAATGCGGTTTCATAGCTGTAAGGCGGCTTTAAGCCCAATTTTTCCGTCACATAGCAGGCTGTAATATTCGCCTGATCCACACAACCGCAGATTACCAGCTGCGCATTCATTTTCTGCGCAACCTCTAAAACCTTTTCCTTATCCAGGGTGCTTTCCTGAACGTGGCAATCGGCTACAGCTTTTGCCGGAGAATCGTCCAAATAATCAATGAGGACTGTATAATATCCTCGGTCGCGTAACTGGCGTATTAACTCACAATGCGGTATTGTTCCGCCAAGAATCAATGCCACAGGTTTATTCAGATCATTCATCACTGCACCTCCACAAGCCGTGCCGCTGCTCCGACACTTTCTGCAATCTCATTTACCTCTTCAAACTGCTTTGCAGAAATCGTCACTGCATCTGTCTGTTCAGCCATCATATTATATCCAGGCTCTCCCGGAAGAAGAATTGCCCCTTCCTCACCGCAGGCTTTAACTGATGCATAAAAACGATTTACACGATCATTCAGCTCATCTTCACTCATAAAACGCTTAGTATCAATCACAACAAAGAGATGGCCGTTGTTTGAGTCGGCATCCATCTTACTGAGCGGTTTTACGTCGCCGGCATACGCTGACCCGGTCAGCAGTCCTGCAAACACATCGACAAACAAAGATAAACCATAGCCTTTATAGCCTGCAATCGGAAGTAACGCTCCCTTAAGTGCTTCGTTCGGGTCATCGGTTGGTTTTCCTGTCGAATCGGTAGCCCAATCCAAAGGAATTTTTTCACCATTCTTAGCCGCAAGCCGCACCTTTCCCCTTGCTACAACAGTGGTTGCCATATCCAACACGATTGGATTGTTACTGTCAGAGCCGGGAAATGCATAGCACAATGGATTTGTGCCGAAAATTGTCTTGTTTCCGCCCGTTGGAGCAATCGCAGGCGCAGCGTTAGCAAACACAAACGCCGCCATACCCTTTCTCGCCGCATAATCGCCGTAATAGCCGGCTGTACCGAAATTGTTGCTGTTTCGCACACCGACAACCGCTACGCCGTACTGCTCTGCTTTTTGCAGAGCAAGGTCTATCGCATATTTTGCCGCAACCTGTCCAAAGCAGCCATTTGCATCCAAAATTGCAACAGCATCAGAATCCATTACAGTCTTTACATCATCCTTTGGATTAAAATGTCCTGCTTTTATTTTCTTAACATATAAAGGAAGGCGACCGATGCCGTGCGTTGGAATACCGCAGCGATTTGCATAGTGAATGGTATCCAGCACTGTTTCCACGGATTGCTCTGATACGCCGCAGGCAGTCAGCGTTTCCCTTGTTACTTCATCTATACTCTTTATGCTTACTTTTGGCATACCCCAATCCTCACCTAACTGTTTTTATCTGTTATCGAATACTGCCCTTTGGTGATTGTACAGCCTCGGGATAGTATTCATCTATCATACGCTTTACAAGAGATACCTGCTTAGCACGCTTTCTTGCGTCATCTTCAGTAGAATCCCAGCTGTGCGTAGCTGCAACAGAGCCGCCTGTCTTAAGATAAAGCGGCGCAGCAACGCGAATCATCTCCGGCACCTCGTAGTGACGGATAAAGCCGCCGGTTGACTTTGGATTTTCTGTATGAATATCAATCGGCACATCAATCGCCTGTCTCATTGCCGCAAGCATCTGGAGCTGAATATCTCTTACTGGATTGATTGAGTTTGCACCAAGCATTTCAAGAACCTTTGCAGAACAAGGATTTCCGTGACCTGCGTGGGCAGAAACCTTGAAATGGCAGTCCTCAGGGATTTCCCCTGCTTTTCTCATTTCATTAAGCACCCACAGACAGCCTTCATCGTAAACGAGGAAAGAACGGCAGCCAAGTCTTGCGGCTCTCTTTACATCCTCAATAGCACGAACAATCTGCTCCTGACCGCGAAGACGATAGCCCATTCGCACGCCTTCTTCGGTGTGTACTGAAGCCGAAGTATCCGTAGTTGCTCTGGGTCCGATAGCGAGGATTAAATCCGTACCGTAGTCTGCTGCATATTCTACCATCTGAGCGATTTCCTTATCAGTCAGACGCATAATACCCTGAGTCTGAGTAACACGGTGCAGGCAGATACCGTATCCGTCCATTGCATCCAGAAGAGCTTTCATAACCTTTGGCCCCTGAATACCCGGAACTTCAAAACGATACTGACCACCGTCAGAAAATCTTTTTTCGGAAGTCGGAAGATTATATGCATCGCCTGTCGGCTGTCCGATTGACTCAAGAAATGCTCTTGTCTGTTCCATACTATTCATACTGTTTTATCCTCCTGTTGATCTGCAATTTATATGTATTGAAACAATTCAACAACCGGTCGCGAACCTGATCTGCAAACAAAATTGAGTATTCTTTCGCAGTCGGTTTCAGCTAAACCGGCAAACTTTGTCAAATTATAAAACTTGTCGGTCAGTTCAATTTGATTAATTGGATTTTCCGGCTCTCCCTTTGGATAATCAACTCTAAGGCTGTACTGTGAACCGTTTTTAAGTAAAACCGTAACAACTGCGGCTCGTTTTCCCGGAACTAAGGCTGTAAGCCCGGTATCCTCAGTTACTTTAACCTTTCGAATCAGATTCATAAGCTTTTCATCTGCAAGCTTATCATCCGAAAACGCCTCCATACCGCAGCTTTGATATATGCAGGCTACAGCTACGCCGTATGGTATGCTTTGCTTGGCAGAGCTGACACCGTTGATTTCAGTGTGGTTATGTCCGTTTATAGCCAAATCGTAGGTTTTAACTTCTATGTTTTCAATTTCATCGCTGCTAAAGTTTTCATTTGCTTTTATCTTCAGCATAGCTTCCATTGGTGCATGACAATGACGGCAGGCGGCATAGAGCTTCTGATAAATTCCTTCAATAGCATATCCTTGTTCAAACAGCTTGTCCGAGTCAAATTTATCACTCAAAGCTCTGAAAAAACCCCTGGAGTCGTTCAGAATATCAACTGCGCCGTTAAAATACTTACCGTACAATGCCGCATTGACACCTGCAACAGCCGCATTTGCAACATTGTAAGGCTTTTGCTCAGATTTCCCGGAAATGACAGCCAAAAGTCCTGCCGCAGAGGTTGCAGCAGCACTTAGTACATTTGCTGTTTCTTCCTTGGAATACTTAAGCATTGAGGCTATTCCAAGAGCACACCCAACCGTGCAGCAGGTGCCGCTGACATGAAAGCCTCTTTTTTTATGGCTTGGCTGAATTGCATTTGCCAATCGAATGGCGGCTTCATATCCAACAACGGACGCATGAAGCAATTCATTCAATGTGCATCCGTACAACTCTGCAACTCCCAGAAGAGCTGAATAAATCGGTGCACCAAGATGCGTCATTGCAACACGGTGACTGTCATCCAATTCAAGCACATGCGCATTAAATGCATTGACCATAACTGCTGTTCTCACATCGACCTTATTCTGTAAACCAAAGATATGACATTCTCCTGCAATTTTGTTCTCTTGCACAAATTTTTTATTGATATCAATATAGGTCTTACATCCACCGATTACAACGGAAAGATAATCTATAAAGCACTGTCGTGCTTTCAGTGTGATTCGGTCCGGAAATTGTTCAAGTGACATTCCATATATTTTTTCAGCGAACAATAACGAAATATTTTCCATTGCAACCCCCGTGAATTAATACTCCTCAATCGCAGCCTTAAAGCATTCAATAAAGCTCTTTGTATACGGACGCTTTTTGCTTTCAACAAATCTGCGCGCGTCTTCATTATCAAGGCAGCATTTTCCATAAAGATATTGACCTCTTCCGGTTGAGGGTGCAGAATTAATCTCACAAATTTTAAATCCATCTTCTGTCACGATAACATCCATACCAAAGAAATCTAAGGAAGAAAGATAATTGCATATATCCAACAAACCATTTTTTACAATATCCCAATTTGGAATTTTCTTTCCGTCCAATTCAACGCCGGTGTTAGGATGCTTTGAGAAACCTTTTGTAGCCTCTTGTCCCCAGAATTTTGCCAAACCTCGGAAACCGCCTTTATATGTTCCGCTGTTCCAATCCATCTGAACAGCAAGTCCGCCCTGATCATTATTACTTACCGCATCGTTTTTATCTGTTCCAAATCTGGCATACGCAAGTAAGCAATCGTACTCCGGTTCACTTTCTTTTCCGTCACGGACCTTTTTGTATAAAATAATTCTTAAGGCACAATCTGTTTCACGATAAACCTTATTCATCTCTTCAGATTGCTCAATAAACTCTGTTACAATGTATCCATTCAGCAGCGGCTTAAGATTTTCAAATTCTTCACGACTGATTACTTGGCTGTTTCTGTATATCTGTCCGTCCTCATATTTTAGTCCGACAAATCCTGCACCGCCTGCGCCGTGATTCGGTTTCATTGCAAGATGCTTCTTTTCAACGAGCAGGTTATACAAAAAATCAGAATCTCTTTTTATTGAAGCCGGAGCGTCCATCAGGTATGTATAGTGACCGTCATTCTCTATATAAAGATAATACTCGGGCATATACTTTGCCAGTTCGGGTACATTCAGCATATACTTAAGGGTAAGCTTATCATTGATCCAGATGGCAAAATGATTATTAAGCGGATGCGCCATAAAATAGTCGTAATCTGCATAATAATTCTGATATGTCTGCTCGTTAAAATCGTCGCCAAAAAGCATCGTGTGACCCGGAATAAAGCCTCTCTCAAGAGCCCACTCACACTTTTCCCTGTTATCATATATCTCCGGCCAATCAAGCATATCCTGCTTGATTTGCTTTACCATTTCACGAACTCTCACCTTACTCATTCCTGCCGACAGCAGTTCTTCAGAGAGTCTGTCGAAATTTACTTTCATAAATGTTTCCTCACTTTCTCGGCTTGACAGAACAAGACCTGTTTTATTTATTATGTTTTCATAAAAAAGTATATTTTTAATATAATAATATCCGGATGAATTATCCTAAAATTATATCGCAGATTCTATCCACATCCTCCAATGACAGCTCCTCGTACAAAGGTAGGGTCAGGATGTGTGCGGCGACATCATGGGCAATCGGGGTATTCTGCGGATATTGGTTCTTATAGCAGCTCAACTCATTGATTGCAGGATAGAAATACTTTCTTGCGTGAATATCATTGTCTGCAAGCTCTTCAAAGACTAAATCACGGCTCTTGCCGAATTTTTTCTCATCAAAATAAACCGCATAATAAGCATAATTCGGTGTTACTTCAGGGCGCAATGAACACAGACGAATTCCCGTAACACCGGACAAACGCTCGTTATACCTATCAACAACCTTTTTGCGGGCAGCAATATACTGCTCAATATGTCTTAAGTTGCAGATACCCATTGCTGCGCGGAATTCATCAAGCTTTGCATTGCCTCCGATGCTGAGTACATCATCAGTACCGTGAATTCCAAAATTTTTAAGCTCGTGCAGCTTTGAGGCGTAAGCCTTATCCTTAAATGCTATTCCGCCGCCTTCTATGGTATTAAACACCTTTGTAGCGTGGAAGCTGAACATTGAAGCATCGCCAAAGTTACCGATACCTATTCCTCTGTATTTAATGCCAAATGCGTGAGCCGCATCATAGATGACCTTTAATCCATGCTTGTCTGCAATTTTTTGAATAGCTTCGACATCACATATATTGCCATACACATGAACCGGAATAATCGCCACAGTTTTATCTGTTATCAAAGCCTCTATCTTTTCAGGGTCAATGGTATAATCATCGGGCTTTATGTCACAAAAAATCGGCTTCAAGCCATTTCTTGTAATAGCGTGTATTGTAGAAACAAAAGTAAACGGGGTTGTAATAACCTCGCCTCCCTTTTCTTTTAAACCAAGCGCATCAATCGCCATTTCAAGAGCCATATGGCCATTGACAAATAACGACATCTCCGGAACCTGAAGAAATGAAATCAGCTGTTTCTGAAATTTCTTATATACAGGCCCCATATTCGTCATCCAATGGCTTTCAAATATGGGTCTGATTTCCTCCATATATTCTTCTGCCAATGGCATTGATGGCCTTGTAACTAAAATAGACATTTTATCCTCCCAAGGTTTTCTCAAATTCTACTTAATACATCATTATGTATTTCTTCTATACTTCTCATTCCGTTTCCGCAGCAGCATTCGATTTCTTTCCACCCGAGCTTTTTACTGCAATAAGCAGCAGCCTTTCGGCTGCGATTGAGATAGTCAATATTTCCTTCGTGAATATCCTTTTTACTCTCATCGCCGTCATATCTTCCGGTCATCAGCTTCTGGCTTACCTCTGTGTCAACCTTGAGATATATTACAGCATCAGGCGCAGGTATCCCGAGCTTTTCATATTCAAAATCAAAAAGCCATTCAAGATATTCATCCCACGCCTCTTCGTTCAGCTTACTGCACTGATGAACGGCATTTGAAGTGGTATAACGGTCAGCAACTATAACGCCGCCGTCTTCATAGAATTTTCCCCAATCCTTCTTGTACGAAGCGTATCTGTCAACTGCATAAAATGCTGACGCGGCATAGGCATTTACATCATTGGGGTCTTTTCCGAATTCTCCGTTCAGGTACATTTTTACAAGTGCGGATGAAGCAGAATCATAATCGGGAAATGATACCTTCCTGACTTTCAGCCCTTGCTTCTCAAGGCTTTCACACAGCAGCTTTGCCTGAGTAGCCTTACCACTGCCGTCCAAGCCTTCTATAACAATCAATTTTCCTCTCACTCAGTTCACCTCTGAAAAATTTCCGAATTATTCATCAGCTTTGTTAACTGTTTCTCTTGAGCCATACATCTGCTCATAGTAGCTCTGATACTCTCCGCTGATGATTGTTTCCCACCACTCACGGTTATCGAGATACCACTGAATTGTCTTTTTAATACCGTCTGCAAATTTCGTTTCAGGCAGCCAGCCAAGCTCATTATGGATCTTTGTAGGGTCTATAGCATATCTCATATCGTGACCCTTACGGTCTGTTACATGAGTAATCAGACTCTCCGGCTTGTTCAATTCCTTGCAAATTAATTTAACAATGTCGATATTCTTCATCTCATTGTGTCCGCCGATGTTATACACCTCGCCGATTCTGCCTTTATGTATTACAAGGTCAATAGCCTTGCAGTGATCTTCAACATACAGCCAGTCACGAACATTCAAGCCTTCTCCGTAAACAGGCAGCGGCTTATCGTTAAGACAGTTGGCTATCATAAGCGGAATAAGCTTCTCGGGAAAATGGTACGGACCGTAATTGTTGGAGCAACGGCTGATTGAAACAGGCAATCCGTATGTTCTGTGATAAGCTAGAACAAGCAAATCAGCCGAAGCCTTTGAGCTGCTGTAAGGCGAGCTTGTGTGAATTGGGGTTTCTTCGGTAAAGAACAGATCAGGTCTATCCAGAGGTAAATCGCCATACACCTCATCTGTGCTTACCTGATGGTATCTTGTGATTCCGTACTTTCTGCACGCGTCCATCAGGGTTGCTGTTCCCATAATATTCGTCTGTAGGAAGATACCGGGATCTTCTATTGAACGGTCAACATGGGATTCAGCCGCAAAGTTAACTACAATATCGGGATGCTCTTCTTCAAAAAGTTTATATACTGCCTCTCTGTCGCAAATATCAGCCTTCACAAATCTGAAATTCGGATTGTCCATTACAGGTGCAAGTGTGCTAAGATTTCCGGCATAGGTCAGCTTGTCCAAGCAGACTATACGGTAATCCGGGTACTTGTTAAGCATATGAAACACAAAATTACTTCCGATAAATCCGGCTCCTCCGGTTACAATGATTGTCATTATCTTTCCTCCACACCCTGCGCCATTTTGGCTAAATATCTATTCACACATTTCACACAATTAACTGCTTTTCTTATTCTAAAAGTTACTCATTTTGGCATTCTGCCATCTGCAACAGCCATCAGATGCTTGCCGTAATTTGATTTTCCGTACATCGCTGCTGCGTCAAGAAGCTGCTCCTTGCTTATCATATGTAATCTATAAGCAACCTCCTCCGGCGCAGACACAACGACGCCCTGCATATTCTGAATCATCTGAATAAAGCTTGCGGCTTCCATTAAATTATCCATAGTTCCAGTATCAAGCCAAGAAAAGCCTCTGCCCATAACATCACAGTCAAGCACCTTTTTTTCAAGATACATTTTATTGAGGGTTGTAATTTCCAGCTCACCTCTTGCCGACGGCTTAACCTGTTTTGCCATCTCGCTTACACCGGCAGGATAAAAATACAATCCCGTAACGGCATAATTACTTTTCGGCTGATCCGGCTTCTCTTCAAGCGAAAGAACATTGTTATTCTTGTCAAACTCTACAACGCCGAAGCTTTCAGGGTTTTCAACATAAAAGCCGAAAACAGTAGCCTGTCCTTCTTCTGCGTTTTTTACGGCGCATTTTAGTTTTTTACCCAAGCCGTTGCCGTAGAAAATATTATCGCCGAGAATAAGCGCACAAGGCTCGTCTCCGATAAATTCCTCACCAATGATAAACGCCTGCGCCAGGCCGTCGGGTGATAACTGAACAGCATAACTCAGACTTATTCCGAACTGACGTCCGTCGCCCAAAAGCTGCTCAAATCTCGGAGTGTCTTCCGGAGTAGAAATAATCAAAATATCCCTGATACCGGCAAGCATTAAAGTAGACAAAGGATAATAAATCATCGGTTTGTCGTACACAGGCAGCAGCTGCTTTGATGTTACCTTCGTCAAAGGATATAATCGTGTACCGGAGCCTCCGGCTAAAATAATACCTTTCATTCGTTGTTTGTCTCCTTATCGCCACACGCCGAAAAGCTTTTTC
>DKZT01000052.1 GCA_002493755.1 Ruminococcaceae bacterium UBA7067 | reverse complement strand
ATAATTACAATTATCGGAACATTAAACATATTGCAAAAAAAGAAAATGGGCAAATGGGCATAAAAAAAGGCAGGGCGCAGATAATCTATATCGCACCTTGCCTCGTTTTTCACCTGTAATCAAGGAACAACCTTGATTACAGTGTATATTTTAATATTATTATCAGATGTCATACCGACAATCTGAGTGATTGAATTGCTGAAGGTTGACCAGCCGTTTGAATCTTTTTCACCGTCAGGTCCGGAATGCCAGAAATTCACGCTCTTTCCGTCCTTGACTGTCGGATAATATATCCCGATATGATTAAGTGAACCGGACAGATTTTCTGCCGCCTTACCGTTATAAGTTCTGTCTGAGCATAGCACTATTATATCGCCTTTTTTCAGAACTCCGGAATTCAGCATAGACTGCTTTGAAGTAAAGTAATATCTTTTTACATTGTTTTCGGAATACATACTATACCAGCTTATACCGTCTTCCTTGTCGAGCGTTGGCAATTTAATGCCTGTCGGCGAATAAAACTGACATTTGCCGCCGTTATGTATGCCGCTGAAATAACCGTCCGTTTTTGTTTTCGGGTCATCTCCCTTGCCGAATGTGCAGGCGGCATACAATGTGTGCCATATGAAGCCCGTGCTGTTCATTCCTGCTTCTCCTGCTGAATCGTTGTGTCCGTAAGCGGCTCCCTTTATGGCGTTTGGAATACGGCTGTCGCCGCCTGCATACGGCGTACCTATGTAGTAATTCGGGTTTTTGCTGTCGTTATCGTGGTTGTCAAGCCAATTCAGATAGGTCTGCGAATTAAAACCGAGAACCTCTGACAGGGATTTTGCTCCCCTTGTCATTCCGTTGACTATATTATCTTCAGTTACGGGCGCAGGAGCCTTGGATTGCTTCACCGTTACCTCACAGGTCGCCTTTTTGCCGTTATATGACGTTACTGTAATTACGGCAGTGCCTGCGCTTTTCGCTGTCATCAAGCCGCTTGAAGCCTTAACAGTCGCAACAGATTTGTTACTGCTTGTATATGAAACATTGTACGCATACTCTCCGATAGGATAAGATGTATCAAAGCAATAGGTTTCACCAACAACCAGACTAAGTGCAGATTTATTGATTACAACCGAGGTTGGCGCTTTTCTTACCGTAACCTTGCAGGAGGCTTGTCCGCCTCTCCTTGTTGTGACGGTTACGGTGGCAGTACCCTCCTTTTTGGCAACAACACTTCCGCCTGATGAGGTGACTGAGGCAACCTCCGTGTTATCACTTGTGAAAACAGCGGATGACAGAGACGAGCCTGTCGGCGAGATTTTTGTAAGATTATACCCCTCACCTATTCCCAGCGTTATCTCACTTTTGTCGAGATACATAACGTCAGGAGCAAGAGCCTTTCCTATTCCCGATATTTCAATCGGCATTTGCAGTGAGTACTTTTGTATATACAAGCTGTCGAGGAGCTTTATTTTACCGCTGTTGTCTACATCACCGCAAAGCTCACAGTCCTCACCCACATCACTAATCATAGACAATGCAATCTTCTGCACCTCAATGGCATCTCGCAGGTTTACTTTATTATCAAAATTCACATCGCCGAGAATAAGCGAAGCTGTGGAGGATATATTACTGATATTTATTTTTGAGTTTATTTCAGCCTGCGTATCCAAGGCTTGCGCAGAAAAGACAGATAACAGCATTGAAGCGGCTATCGATACGCTTGTTATTATTTTTATGTTGGTTTTTTTTAATAAATTTGTCTTATGCAAATGTTCGCACCTCAAATTAATATTGCCTGTGTAACAGTCTATGCTTAATATTATACTTGATTTTCGCTTGATTTTCGGCTTAAGTACAGATGATATACTGCACGAAATTCAGTGCTGTATTCTGTATATAATTCTTTATTTCACTGTCAAAAGTCATACAAAAACTAATAAATTTTAACAAAAAACGCTTGACATTTTATTTTGGCAATTTATAATAAAACAAGAATTACAATTCTGAATATTTTATCACATAAATGGAGGATTTACAGTGGACAGATTAAAGGACAAGGTTGCAATAGTTACAGGCTCTACGAGCGGAATCGGCATCGGAATTGCCAGACTTTTTGCCGCTGAGGGTGCAAAGGTTGTTATCTGCGGACGCCGTGAGGAAAAGGGACAGGCTGTTGTTGTCCGCATTAAAAGCGAGGGCGGCGAGGCTTCATATCATTTTATGGACATCACCTCTACCGAAAGCATTGAAAAGCTTTTTGCTGATACAGCTGAAAAGTACGGCAAAATTGATATTCTTGTTAACAATGCCGCTAATGTTGCTCTTAAGGACGGCAGAGTTGACGAGCTTACGATTGATATGTGGGACAACATTTTCCAGAGCGATATGCGCGGCACTTTCTACGCTACAAAGTGTGTACTGCCGTATTTGGAGAAGAACGAAAACGGCGGTTCAATCGTAAATATCGGTTCTATGGCTTCCTGCAGCGGTGACTTAAGCTCAACTGCATATGCTTGTGCAAAAGCAGGCGTTGACCAGCTTACACTTTCAACCGCTTTACAGTACGGCAAGCAGAACATCCGCTGCAACTGCGTAAGACCGGGTCTTATCGTTACACCGGAAAACGAGGCGCACGTTCCGCAGCCTGTTAAGGACATTTTCACAAGCAATATTATGGTAAACCGTTACGGCTGCCCTGAGGATATCGGACATATGTGCGTATATCTTGCTTCTGATGAAAGCAGCTATGTAACAGGACAGATTGTGAATGTTGACGGCGGCTTGAACTCTCATGTTCCGACAGTCGCTCAGTTCAGACAGATGAACTCACGCACCTGGTAATCAGATTATTATTTCAATACAAAATAGTATTAATTTTAGAAGCCAACGTTCACATTGCGTTGGCTTCTTTTTTGCATAATTTTGTCAAGAAAAATTTAATGTGATAATAGCTGCTGTTCTGAAACAGAAACACCTCAATTTAACCTCTTTAAATCTCAGAACATTTGTTCTATAATTAAATCAGGCGGAGAAATACGGCGGTAATGTTATTTATATATTGCCGCCGAATAAATAATAAAATATGAGGTGGACGAATGGCATTACAAATTGATTATCAGATTACAGCCGACATTGAAAACAAAAAGATTATCTACGGAGACGGCAAATCATCAGCTTGTGATGATTGCAGAATCCCGATTATTCTTCAGGGCGAGGATTCGAGCAGACGGCTTGTTGTACGTTTTCAGCAAAACAATGAAACCGTAGATATAAGCGATTGCACTGCACAGGTTAAGTGCCGAATTAACAACAGGTTAATTGCTGACAGAAGCTGTGCAATCACGGACAATGCGGTTGTCGTAAGGCTTACAGCTGATATGACAAATCAAAACGGTACACTTGAGGTTCAGATAACCCTTTGCGATATAAACGGAGCTGTTTTATCAAGTCAGATTTTAAAGCTTGCGGTTAAAGAATCAATCCCAACAGGAGAAGTCGAACAAACAGAGGATTTCTCTATTTTACAGGACTTAGCTAAAAAGATAGAGCCGATTACTAGCGAGGTAAAGGACGCGAGGGGC
>DKZT01000002.1 GCA_002493755.1 Ruminococcaceae bacterium UBA7067 | reverse complement strand
TCACCTTAATTTATATTGTAGGAGCAAAGAATATGATTTTAACAACCACAGACAGCATCTCGGGAAGAAACGTAACAGAGCTTGGTCTTGTAATGGGAAACACAGTACAGAGCGTTCATATGGGCAAGGACATTCTCGCAGGCTTTAAGAATTTAGTCGGCGGCGAGCTTACCTCCTACAACGAAATGCTGACAAACGCCCGTCAGGTAGCAACACAGAGAATGTTTATGCAGGCACAGCAGATGGGAGCCGACGCAATCGTAAGCATCCGCTACACGTCAAACTCCATCACACAGGGTGCGGCTGAGATTCTGGCTTACGGCACAGCGGTGAAGTTTGTTTGACAGCTTAGAGTAAAGAGTTAAGAGTTGAGAGTGAAGATATGGTTGTCGCCGCAAGCGGCTCTTTGAATTAAAAAACTCGTTACGGGTATTTTTTAATTTCAGAGCCGCATTGCGGCGACAACCTTTATTATTCTTTATTCTTTACTGCGGCGCAGCCGCACAACATCTTCACTCTTCACTCTTAACTTTATCTACTACCTCGTCCTTGAACTTATATATGCTGTTCTCGGGAACATATCCCCTTACCATTGAAACGGGATAAACCGTTGTATTCTTGCCGATTACCGTACCCGGGTTCAGTACCGAATTACAGCCAACCTCAACATTATCGCCCAGTATTGCGCCGAGCTTTTTGCGGTTGGTGCAGAGCTTTTCGCCGTCAACCGCCAGATACACAATCGTCTTATCAGATTTGAGGTTTGAGGTTATTGAGCCTGCGCCCATATGCGACTTATAGCCTAAGATAGAATCGCCGACATAGTTATAATGCGGCACCTGAACACCGTCAAACAACAGCGTGCCCTTAAGCTCTGTGGAATTTCCCACAACCGCGCCTGCGCCGACAATGGCTACTCCTCTGATAAAGGCGCAGTGTCTTATCTCGGCGTTTTCACACACGATAAGCGGTCCTGTGATTGACGCGCTGGGTGCAACGGTTGCGCTCTTTGCAATCCATATGTCCTCGCCGATTTTATCATATTTATCGGTAGGAAGAGCCTTGCCAAGCTCTAAAATAAAGTCCTTCAGTCCGTCAAGAGCCTCCCAAGGATATACCGTCTTTTCCAGAAGCGGCTTTGCTATTGTTTTGTCAAGGTCGCCGAATAATGCCTTTGTTGTCACTTGTTCAAACATAAAAATATACTACTCCTTGATTAATTTACTGATTACTCATCGTAATCAAAAAATCCCCATTTGCCGTTCTGAAGCTTTCCTGCGACAAAGCTAAGGGTTGTTGAGCCAACCTCGATTTTATACGCTGAAAAGCTCAGCGGCTGTTTTGTGTCGGGGTCGATTACGATAACAACATCGCCTATCATAATCCACTTGTACTTAAACACATCAATACCCCTGATGCAGAATTTGTCGGAGCCTGAGCTGCCGATGAAGCTGTGCTTTTTCATTTTTTACACCTCACCGCAAATTATAATTTCAAGCCTGTCTGAGTTTTCAAAAACTCCATTGCTTTTTCCACCAGAATATCAACACCGCCTGCGCTGTCGCTTTCAACATTCATCGGCATTATCGGGTCGTGAACGCTGAGCCTGAGCATAAACCAGCCGTCGCCGTCCTCCTTTGAGAACGAAATGCGAACACCCTCACGGCTGTCATCGGCAAGAATCCAGCCCTCCTGCTGCTTTGCGTATTCCTCAAGATTTTTGAGTATTCTGTTGCCGCAGGCTTTGAAATCACTTTCTTCAATCTTAAAGCGGATTTCGCGGCTCTCAACAGGCTCCTTAAGTGTTGCAATAAGCTGTTCAAGCTCCTTGCCCTCGGATTTAAGCTGAGCCATTTTAATAATAAGCTTTGTGCAAAGATAAGCTCCGTCATCAAGGAAGTAATTTTCACGCATTGCGGCGTGACCCGAGGTTTCAATCGCAAGAGGACAGTTCACACCCTCGCCGTTTAAGCGTATCGCCTCGTTGATAACATTTTTATAGCCTCTTTTGAAGCGGTGATGAACTCCGCCCAGATCATTTTGTATAAAGTCCTTAAGTCCTGCCGAGGTTGTGGAGTCGGTAACAACAGTGCCGCCCGGATTGCCCTCAAGAGCAATAGCCGCCGCCATAGCAACAAGTCGGTTGCGGTTAATCTCGTTGCCCTTGCTGTCAACTGCGCCGCCTCTGTCAACGTCCGTGTCAAAAATTACGCCCATATCAGCTCCTGCATCAAGCACCGCCCTGCTGATAGAAGCCATAGCTTCCTCGTTTTCGGGGTTCGGTATATGGTTCGGGAACATTCCGTCAGGCTCTAAGAAACAGCTTCCTGTTGTATCTGCGCCGAGCGGAGCAAGAACCTTTTCGGCATAAAAGCCGCCTGCGCCGTTGCCTGCGTCAACAACAATCTTGAATCCTTTAAGCGGATGCTCGTAATCCTCGGCATTTACCTCACGGCAAATCATAGCTCTGAGCCTTGCCGAATAATCGCTCATATAGTCGGTCGGTACAATTTCGCCGCCGCTCAGTTCTTCGGGTGCTTCGCCGTTCTGAGCGAAGAGCAGGATTTCCTCAATGTCACTGCCCTCAAGACCGCCGTCACGGGTGAAGAATTTAAGACCGTTTCTGTTAAACGGGTGGTGGCTTGCGGTAATTTGCAGTGCGCCGTCACAGCCGAGATCAACGGTAGTCATAAACATTGACGGAGTAGAAGCAAGACCGCAGTCAAGCACACGAACACCTGCATTTTTCATAACGGCACTGCACTCCGATACAATTCTCGGACCGGACACACGGCTGTCACGTCCGACAGATATTACAAGCTCGCTCGGCTTTTTGCCGCATTTTTTTGCAAGCCAAAGCACAAAGCCTGCACTCATAGCTCTTACAGCCTCGTTTGTGAGGTTTACGCTTTCGCCCTCAACACCCTCGGTTGCTATACCTCTTATATCCGTGCCGCTTTTAAACTGCTTCCAGTAATCATTCAGCATATTTTTGACATCCTTTCGTTTTGCGCCGCAAATACGGTGCAAAAGCTATTACATAGTTTTACATTATATAATTATACACATTTTTGTGCAGAATTGAAATAGAAAAATGAAAATTTGGAAATAATAATTGCGAAGCGTAGCTTCGCAGAGAAAGGAGTTTTGAGTTTAGAGGAGTATCTGTTACCCGAAACGAGTTATTCTTAATTTAAAGAGCCGCTTACGGCTCTCACCAAAATTATTATTTATTCTTTCTTCTTTCTTCTTTACAGCGGAGAAGCCGCTCTATCTCCACTCTCCACTCTCCACTCTCCACTCTTCACTCTTCACTCTTCACTCTTTAAATGCTCTCCACTCTTTAAATACTTCATACAATCCGAGGTTGATCTAATGTCTTTACTAAAGCTTTGCAATGTCAGCAAAATATATAATCAGGGCGAAAACAGGATTTTTGCGCTTGACAACGTTTCGATGGAAATTGAAAACGGCGAGTTCACCGCTATTGTCGGCAAAAGCGGCTCGGGGAAGTCAACTCTGCTGAATATTCTTGGCTGTCTTGACACACCCGACCGAGGGGAATACTACTTAAACGGCAGAAGTGTAGAGCATCTCAGCGAAAACGAGCTTTCAAGAATACGCAACAGCACGATAGGCTTTGTGTTCCAGAGCTTTAATCTGATACCAACCCTCACGGCATTTGAAAATGTCGAGCTTCCGCTTAAATACCGAGGAATCAGCAAAAACGAGAGAAAGTGCCTTGCACTCTCCGCTCTTGAGGAGGTAGGACTTTCGGAAAGAGCGCGCCACAACCCGAGCCAGCTGTCGGGCGGTCAACAGCAGAGGGTGGCGATTGCAAGAGCCATTGCATCACAGCCGCCGCTGATTCTTGCCGATGAGCCGACAGGCAACCTCGACACAAAAAGCGAAAACGATGTGATAAGAATACTGAAGCGGCTTAACCAAAGCGGCAGGACTGTTGTTGTGATAACTCACGGCAAAAAGCTTGCAAGGGTAGCCGACAGACGAATAACAATAAGTGACGGCAGGATAACGCATTAGCCGTCACACAATCATTAAGCCGCCGCAGAAATCCTGCGGCGGCTGACTTATGCAATAATTAATTTTTCGCGTTAGCTTCGAGCATTTCTCTTACTTCTTTTTCGGTTCTGAGCGCCATAACCTTATCCGCAAGCGCCTTTGCTTCTTCAACGCCCCACTGCGATATTGTTCTTCTCGCCGCCAAAACCGAGGTCGGGCTTACGCTGTATTCATCAAGTCCGAATGCGATAAGCATCGGAATAAGCAGCGGATCGGCGGCGGCTTCACCGCACATTCCGACAGGGATTCCTGCTTTTTTGCCCTCTGTGATGATATTTTTTATCATTCTGAGCACCGCAGGATTATAAGCAGAATAGAGATATGCAACCTTAGAATTTCCTCTGTCAACGCACATTGTGTAGCCTGTTAAATCGTTCGTTCCGATGCTGAAGAAATCGCACTCCTGCGCAAGCAAATCGGGGATAACTCCAGCCGCTGCCGTTTCAGCCATTGCGCCGATTTTAACATCCTTTTTATATTCAATGCCCTCACTCTCAAGCTCTGCCTTAACTTCCTCAACAAGGGTCTTAACCTGCCGCATTTCCTCAACAGTTGTAACAAGAGGAACCATTATCCTTATATCACCATACACAGCGGCACGCAGAAGCGCTCTGAGCTGCGGCTTATAAACATCGGGTCTTGACAGGCAGTAGCGCACCGCACGGTAACCTAAGAACGGGTTATCCTCGCTTTCGAGTCCGAGATACGGCACATCCTTATCGCCGCCTATGTCGAGCGTTCTGATGATGACAGGCTTGCCGTTCATTGCCTTTGCAACCTTGCTGTAAGCCTCAAACTGCTCCTCCTCGCTCGGCAGTGACGCTGAATCCATAAACAAAAATTCCGTTCTGAAAAGACCGATTCCCTCGCCGTCGCTCTCCGTTACATTGTGAACATCTGACGGTTTGCCGATATTGCAGCACAGCTCAACGACTGCTCCGTCTGCGGTCTCGGTTTTCCTGCCGATAAACGCCCTGAGAGCCTCCTTGTCGGCTAAGTATTTTTCACGCTTTGCGCTGTACTCAGCCTTTTGCTCCTCGCTCGGATTATCTATAACAACGCCCTTTGAGCCGTCAACTATAATCTCCTGTCCGCCGCTGAGCTTAGACAAAATTCCGTCAACACTCAGAACGGCAGGTATTTCAAGCGCTCTTGCAAGTATGGCGGAATGAGAGGTGTAGCCGCCTGTTTCTGTAATTATCGCCGCAATATTCTCCTTATTAATTCCTGCTGTCATTGACGGGGTTAAATCGCCGACAGCAATAACAGTTCCGCAAGGACAGCTTGAAATATCCGCCTCTTCCCTGCCGAGCAGAATTGAAAGCAGACCCTTGCGAATGTCCTCAATATCTGTTGCACGCTGCATTGTCAGCTCATCGCCTGTTGACATAAACATTGCGGAAAACATTGAGCAGATTTCATCAAGAGCTTTTTCGGCGCAGTCGCCGTCCTTGATTTTTTTCTCTATCTCACCCATCATAAAGGGATCCTGAATCATCAGTATATGCCCTCTGATGATTTCAGCCTCCTTTTGACCAACGCTTTTTTCTATATTCTCCGCCTTTTTTTCTGTATCGGCTGTGAATTTTGCAACAGCCGCCGAAAAGCGTTCTGCCTCTGCATGAGTATCAATAACAGTTCGTGCTTCATAGGTCAGATCCTGCTCCTTAACAATAAGCACTCTGCCTATACCTATTCCTTTTGAAGCCGCTATTCCCTTAAACATAATCATACATCCCTTCTGATATATTATTGTTTTTCGCATATATTATTGTTTTTCGCAACGATAAAATGTGTCGGTGTGCAATTATTACAAGCACCATTTTCTTTCATCACTATTCTAAGCTATTAAACAATATTTGTCAATTGGTTTTTATTATCTTTAGATAATGTCACAAATTCACGGCTTATTTTTGCTTGGTTTTTCCTGTTTTTGATTATTTTTGGTAATATTTAACTCCGTTTTGTTTCCAACGGAGTTAAATAAACAGTCTTACAATGTTATATACTCTTCGCAGAGGCGAACCAAAATTCATAAGAGCGAACCGGAACGGTCGTGACCGTTCCCTACGACCTCGTTTTAGCTTTCAGAATCCTCATAGCATTCAGCACCGCCAGAAGCATAACGCCGACATCGCCAAACACTGCCTCCCACATTCCTGCTATGCCGAATGCGCCGAGGACTAAAAACGCCGCCTTTACTCCGAGAGCGAAAATAATATTCTGCTTGACTATTCGCCTTGTCGCCTTTGCTGTTTTTACTGCGGCTGACAGCTTTGACGGCTCGTCTGTCATCAGCACAATATCGGCGGCTTCAATAGCGGCGTCCGAGCCTAAGCCGCCCATTGCTATACCTATATCTGCTCTTGCGAGCACAGGCGCGTCGTTTATGCCGTCACCAACAAAGGCAAGCTTTCCGCTTTTGCTCTTTTTTCGGTCAAGCTGTTCTACTATTTCAACCTTTTGGTCGGGCAGAAGTCCCGAATGATATTCGTCAAGCGCAAGCTCACGGCTCACGGCGGCAGCGATTTCCTCGTTGTCGCCTGTCAGCATAACGGTGTTCTTAACGCCCAAAGCCTTAAGGTCGGAGATTGCCCTGCGGCTGTCCTCTTTGATTTCATCAGAGATTAATATTGAGCCTGCAAATTTGCCGTCACAGGCAACATACACCGCCGTGCCTGCTTTATCGCATTTTTCATATTCCACTCCGTATTTACGCATAAGCTTTCCGTTGCCGACAAGTACACGTCTGCCGCCGAATAAAGCACTTATGCCGTGTCCCGATATTTCGGTGTATTCTCCGATTTCTTTTTCGTCAACCGCCTTGCCGTATTCATCGGTAATTGAGCGTGCAATCGGGTGATTTGAAAGGCTCTCGGCAGTTGCCGCAAGCTGCAATACCTGCTCCTGAGCAAAGCCGTTTTTCGCTTTTATTTCGCTTACTCTGAACACGCCCTTCGTGAGCGTTCCCGTCTTGTCAAAAATAACGGTTTCAAGCTTGTTGAGCGCTTCAAGGTAGTTGCCGCCCTTGACGAGTATTCCCTTTCTCGAAGCCGCACCGATGCCGCCGAAGAACGCAAGCGGTATTGAGATTACAAGCGCGCACGGGCAGGAAATCACAAGAAAGACAAAGCCTCGGTTAATCCACTCCGCCCATACGCCGCCGAAGAACAGCGGCGGAATAACTGCAAGTAAAGCCGCCATAATGACAACAGCAGGCGTATAATAGCGTGAAAAGGTTGTGATGAAGCTTTCGGTCGGAGCTTTTCGGCTCGCCGCATTCTCAACTAAATCAATAATTTTTGAGGCTGTCGAGTCGCCGTATGTCTTTGTAACCTCTATTGTCAGCACTCCGCTGTTGTTAATACAGCCTGAAAGCGCCGCATCGCCCTTTTTCACGCTTCTCGGCACTGCTTCACCTGTGAGCGCTCTTGTGTCGAGCATAGCTTCGCCGTCAAGCACAATACCGTCAAGAGGTATCCTCTCGCCCGGCTTTACCACAATAGCTTCGCCCACGGCAATCTGCTCAGGTGCAACCGTAACGAGAGTGCCGTTTCGTTTGACATTTGCGCTGTCGGGGCGAATATCCATAAGGCTTGAAATCGATTTTCTTGAACGCTTCACCGCTAAGTCCTGGAAAAATTCGCCTATCTGATAGAAGAGCATAACAGCCACAGCCTCGGGATATTCGCCTATTGCGAATGCTCCGATTGTGGAAACGGTCATTAAAAAGTTTTCGTCAAATACTCTGCCCTTTGCTATGTTCTTAAGCGCCCTTAACACAACATCTGCTCCGAGAATTATATATGACAGCACCAAAACTGAGAGAGTAACATATTGGTTTACGCTTGTAAAATATGTCAATACTATTCCTGCGGCAAAAACAACACCGCCAAGCACAAGTCGGATTATTGTTGTTCTGTCGTGATTTTCCTCTTTGTTCTCCTTCGCTTTTTCCTTTGCTTCGCCTGACGGAATCACCTCTACATCTCTTTCGTGCGTATAAACTATTCTTTTTATATCCTCAAACACATTACCGCTGTAATTATCCGACAAAGCGACAGTCAGCTTTTGCGATACAAGATTGATTGACGAGCTGTCAACTCCGCTCAGCTGTCCAACCTCGCGCTCAATTTTTGCCGAGCAGTTCGGACAGGTTAGCCCCTTTAATATAAATACCCTTTCCATAATGCGCCTCCTTATTTTTCGTTATTGCTCAATCATTCAACTATGAGAGTAAAAAAACACCTGCTTTGCAAACTCACAAAATTTAAAATCACTCGCGCAGATGCTCAAAGCCCTTGTCGAGTATCTCCTTAACGTGAGAATCGGCGAGCGAATAATACACCGTCTGAGCCTCACGGCGGAATTTGACGAGGTTTGCAAGCCTTAATGCCTTAAGCTGATGCGACACGGCAGATTTGGTCAGTCCGAGCAAAACGGCGATGTCGCACACGCACATTTCGCTCTGCTCCAGAGCGTGCAGAATCTGCACTCTTGTGCCGTCGCCGAAAAGCTTAAACAGCGACGCAAGCTCAATATATTCGTCCTTTTCGCACATCTGCTCACGCACTGAATTTACAATTTCGCTGTGAATTACATCACAGTCACAAACAGGTTGTTTTTCCATTGTGTTCCTCCTGTATTAGTTGAGCAATCATTCAATAATGCTATTATATGCCATAGATAAGGCTTTGTCAAGAGTTTTTATTATTTTTTAACATTCCAAACTCCCATCACGTTCTCGTCAAGGCTTTGCATCTTTATCACGCACACAAGCTCCTCAAGCGATGATAAGACAGTAAGCAGACAGACCGCAGACAAAACCGCCGTAATAAATCCGCAAGTCAAAAAATAAGGTATCAAGAACAGCGCCGCACCCGTAAGCTTGTTTAAAACAGTATGCAATGCGGCAAAGCGGTGAAATCTGATAAATCTGCAAATATAAGCCTCTATTCGTATCAACGCAACAGCTATCGCCGCACAAATGCACCAGAGCGGACAAATCATTATGAAATGCGGAAGTAATCTTACAGATGCAATGATCAGAAAAACAACATCAGCTATGCTGTCGAGCGCCGCGCCAAATCGGCTTTCACTCTTTGTTTTTCTCGCAAAAAAGCCGTCGAGGATATCGCTTATTCCGCAAAGGGTATATACGCAGTAAAATTCGAGCGAAAAAACCGGGAAGATCAAAAGAAAGAACGACCCGACAATACGAGAAGAAGTCAGATAATTCGCTATATATTTTATTATTCTCATCTTCAATTATTCATTTATGCTCATCGACATACTGCAAAAACTCAGGGGTTTTTGACCAGTATTTTATTCCCCGGTTTTCAAAATTCCACTCTTCCATATAATTATTGCACTCATAATCGATATAATACATTTCATCGCCGTTTACGATGAAGTTAGTCGGGAAGTAGTCGATATTTATATTCGCAGGATAGAGCAATTCGCACATAGCCTTCACCTGCTCGATATAACAGGGCTTCATTTTGTCATTAAGCACAAGGCTGTAGATTGTTTCGCCGTCTATGTATTCCTTTAAAATGCGTTCGTTTGGAGCGTCATAATCAAGCAGCTTCGGCATTTTTATACCTATTTCCTTAAGCCGCTTGTAATCGTTAAGCTCCGATTGAAGCTTATCGCCAAACTGATAATAGCTGCAAGGCTCATGGTGAATCTGCTTTAAGGTATACTGCGCCGTACCGTCTGTTGCCAGATATGAGTAACGCCCTTACCCTTGCCGAGCAGCTTTATTATTTTATATTCCTTTCCGTTCACGGTCAGTTTATCGGGATTCATAAATTATGCTCCTTTTTATGTAAACATTTTTTTCAAAAATTTAATCAGCTTTTATTTTCGCAGTCAGCTGAAAAATAAACTGCAATCGGACCGTCACTGCTGCCAATAACGGCTACATTTTCGCTGCCGCAGTTACCGATTAGTTTTGACAAAGTATTATTCAATTTGCATATCTCTTCGAATACAGCTCGCATACCGTTCATTCCAGGGATATGTGCGCTGTTGGGTATAACCGTGCAAGTAAGATAGGGATTATTCACTTCTTCAACGAAAGTTATGATACTGCTTGTACAGGTGACGACATCTGTTTCTCCCTGTATAATATGATACGGGACAGACACACTTTTCAGCGTTTCACGCAAATCCAGCTTTGACAGCTCTTTCATCAGGCTTGTATTTTTCATATAACCGTTTATTACAATCGCCTTAAAGTCCCTGAATTTGTAGTCGGGACTTGCCATAATGCCACAGAGCATTTTTCCTACTTTGGCTTTCGGTTCATTTGGATTGTTATAGCCGTATGTATACTTTCGTATAGCACCGCTCAGCTTCATTGCCGTCTTATTATTAAATACCTTGGAATCAACAGCAGTTTTGATTTCGACTTTTGTTTTTTCGGGTGCTTTGGAGTTCATTAGTGCGTCTATTGTTTCTTTGCTTTGCATCAGCTGATACAGCACCTGACCGTATGTGATTACTCCGTCAATCAATTCAGGAGTTTTTTTCGCAACAATAGCAGATAGAACCGAACCCCATGACATTCCGAAAAGCCAAACAGCGTTTTGCGGAAATCTTCCTTTGATTTCCTTAATTAAATCGATAGTCATATCCACAAAATCATTGATAGATATATCATCGGGAAGCTTTGCGTTATTGATGCCGCAGCCATATTGATCCCAAGATACAAGAATACAGTTATCCGTGAATTCAGGGAACAATCCTCTTGCACCAACGCAAAACGGTATCGGCGAACCAGGTCCGCCGTGCAGGGTAATAACAATTGGAAGGTCCTCTGACTTACCTTCTATCAGCACCTTCTGCAGATAGCCACCTAAATTGAACTCTTCGATCATTGATACACTGTTCGCTTCTATGACCGCTTTTCTATGTTTATTCATCAGATTTCCTCGTTTCAATTAAAAGATTTTCATACCACATTATTGTAAAATACACGATTTTCGCCTCACAGCCGCAGGACAAAAGCAAACGCAAAAACAATTCAAAGCTTTCAGCGTGATTTATTTGGTGTTTCCTTTCTTCGTGTAAAGAACAAGCTTATTATAGCATAACATACATCATTTCGCATCAAGTTTTTATATATAAAAAGCGGAGCAGTTTCCTGCTCCGACGGATTGTCATTCAATTACACAATTTTTTGGCTTACCGGTTTTCGATTATCAAAGTATTGCCACGCGTTTTCTATATCAAAACCGGTACAGAAAGCAACTTTTTTTGCTCCGACATAATACAGACAAACCGGAATTTATCGCTCTAAAGTTTCTGCAAATATCTGTTTCAAAACATCATATGGTATATCCTGTTTTAAACGGATTTGCACCATTCCCTTAGGTGTAATTTTATAATATGCTAATTCTTCCTTATGTTGTATTATCGCCTGTGCCTCAACGTTAATATGGTCTTTAAACGGAATAAGCCTCACGAAAGCTTCACCGACATAGTAGGTTGGTATTTTTGCCCACAATCTTTCCTCCGGTTCGCATGAAACACTATCAAAAATCATCTTCCTTAAATTATAGTACACATCAATAATCTCGCTTGGATATTTATCTATATAATCTTTTACTTGCTCATTCATTTGAACAGCCTCCACAAATTCCGATTTATCGCTCTCAAACAAGAACATTATATCATACCGGTCAATTAAATTCATCCGCATTTTAAATCTTAAAAAACATGGAGCAGTTGCCTGATCCTTCTGTTTGTTATTTGAATAACTCAATTATTCTTCCCTATATTTTTTTAGTTTCCGATTTCTCATTGGTAAATCGCTAAGAAAGAAGTTATTTTTCCGTATTGATATTCTCCATCGATTAAACCGAATTCGGGGTCATAGTATTTTCCGTAATATAGTAATGTCCAATGAGTATAGCCCTCATTGGTATGAACCGTTAAAATAGAATACTCATATGGTTCCGGATTCTTTTTTGAAATACGCGTATTCTTTTCTGCGTGTTTTACTCCGTAAAAGTCCAGTATATCAATCAGCTGTCCTATGCTTGTAGGTCCGCTTGTCTTCATATCTTTGATAACTTCTTCAATCGTTTTCCCGGTAATCATTGCAATACACGCCTGACCACAGGTTTCAGAAGTTGGCTGCATAACTAGTTCCACTTTATCTCCTCCTAATTCTATTGTTACGAAAAATTTGTAAAACTATCTGTTTTGGAAACGCTGTCCACATGAATATAAACATCCATACAGGTTCTTCCATTATTTTCGTAAACATACTCAAAGCACGAAAGAACATCATCCTTTGGCTTCTCTCTGAATCCGTTTGCCTGTAAATACTCCAGAATTTTCTTATATGCGTTCGGAATTCGTTCTAATGCCGCAACAAACGGGTCATATACCGTAATCACTGCATAGTCAGCATCTGCTTGATTTGCATATTCCACACCCGGACAATCGGTATTGAATCCATCTGGCAAAATATATGCGGATACGTAACCTCTGAGACCAAACCTGTACTGTAATTCAAGAGACACAAACGGAAAATCCCAACCGATTCTTTTGGCGTCAGGATTTATTGCAAGCAAACCCGACTGTCTTGCCCAGTCGTCCATATATCTGTTTACATCATCTTCGGGATTCGGAGTAACCATAACATATCTCGCCATCCGAAATCCCTTTACCGTTTTGATTGTGATTTCCGAATAGATTTCACCGTTATCAGTCAAGTTTTCGCGAACCAAGACGTCCAGCTTGCAGGAGAACACATCACATAATGTGATAAGTGTATTCAATTCGGGAACGGCTTCGTCTGTCTCCCATTTTGATACCGTTTGACGAGAAACCATCATTCTTTCTGCCAACTGCTCCTGTGTGATTTTCTTTTGCTTTCGTAAGTATTGAATATTTTTGCCTAAACTCATAATAACCTCCGATATATAATTTTTTATTGCGAATTCATTATAACATAACAACAGCAAAGGATACACCACTTCAAAAGTGCGTTTTATATAGGATTGTCACGTGACGGTTTACGTTTACTTTCTCAGTATAATTGCGAATTTAATTCACCTGTATTTTCACTTCAAACTGCATTGCACTATAAAAACAGACAACCCCAAAAGTCAGTTTTTGGTCTGACTTTTTGGGGGTCGGGTCATTTAAGCTGATTTTCATTTGCCACGCTTATATTATACAAAAGGAAGGAAGAAAATAAAGCAATTTCTTTCGTTATAAAATCAGAAAGCCAAAGTGGAATTTATATTACTCGATTGCAAAACTCTCTGTTTTCAAATCGCAATAGTATCTTCCGCTTTCTGCGTTAAATTTCAAAACACAGTAGTCCGGATCGGTAACGCCGCCCTTATAAAACATTGTGTCGCCTTTGCGCCATATCATATCTTTCGTCTTTTGGTCGATCAACACTTCCATTTTGCCTTTCAACATAACACCCGTGTACTTAATCAAGCCTTTATGATAGAAATAAATACAGGCATTCGGATTATTAATATACTGTTTTACTCTCATTGAAGAAGTGTTTGTTGAAAAATAAAACTGACACAACCCATCAATTTTTCTTGGTTTCAGCATTGCTTTTACGTTGGGGAATCCCTCTTCGTCAACAGAACAAATAAAAGCAACTTTTTGTTTCCTGATAAATTCTGCTATTTTATTGTTATCCATAATATTTCCCCCATAAACTGCGATTTGTTTCTCTCAGTAACAAAAACATTATACCATACCGGTCAATGAAATTCATCCGTATTATTACAAAACTGCGGAGCAGTTTCCCACTCCGCAGTTAGTTTAAATTATTTTACTCAAACTCGACTTTTCCTAACTGATTTTGTTTAGAAATTATTCTCTGCCGAGTATGTAAATCCTTTGATTATTTGATATATCCATATTATCCTGCCTATATAAGCTAATGTTATCATTTTGTTATCGGTATTGATAACACTTG
>DKZT01000001.1:5646-31702 GCA_002493755.1 Ruminococcaceae bacterium UBA7067 | reverse complement strand
GACTGAACAGCTTTCATTCTCATAACCGCAAGCACCCGACGGCTGCTGTCCCTCGCAAGCGTTATCGGCTCGTCAAACAGAGCGTAAACAGAGCAGGGTGTTCCTGCCGTACCCTCGGCGACTGCACAGCCGTCCTCGGCTGAAAGCGTTAAGCCTGTTGTGTAAAAGCTGTCTGAGCCTATGCTCTCGGCGGTAAAGCCTGCTGAGTGCTTTATACAGTTTTTCGCGCCCTTAAAGCTTAAAGCGTTGATACCCGCCGCCTCAAGCGCACTGATTCTGTCGCCGAGCAGGGCATAGCCGCCCCTCGCGTCCTTTACCTCGCTGTCGCCGACCTCGGGATCGTTGAGTACACTTTCAATTCTTGCAGTAAGTGCGTTGAGTGTCGAGAACTCAGGCGTGCTTGACAGCTCGCCGTCGCTGATAGATTCGGATACGCATATGTGAATAATCGGACTTGAAATAACTGCGCCTGAACCGTCAAACAGCGTCAGCTGAAGCAGATGCTTACCCGAATTTGCAAGCATTGCGCTTGTAAGCGGTGCGATAATGCGGTTGCCCTCTATCTCGCAGGCTGATATATCAACCGTTTTGCCCTCAAAGCTGCACTTTAAATGTGCGGTACAGTCTGATATATCGACCTCCTCATTGTCTGATACTACTGTTACAATCAACCTCCTTCCTTTTCCGTCACCTTGAACAGCAAAGGTCAGCTCGCTGCTCGGCTTTTTTAAATCCACGGTAATCGGGTAATCAATCTGTAAAGCCATTATACCACCTCAAATTATTTTAAAATATTATTCGGCGATAATGTAAAGCAACATTACCGCCGAAAATCTCCGCCTTAATTCTATTATAGAACATATGTTTGTGATTGAAAACCGTTTGTGTAAAATTTAATGAGCGTTACAAGACGGTGTTTCGTATTTGTCACAGCGAAGCATCTGTCAGCTAAAAACTCTTGACACGTTCATTCCGCAGCTTTGCTATGAGAGCTGAAGCTAATCTTGTAATCTTAAGACAATGCTCGTCACCTTTACAAAGAATGGAACGAATATTGACACAACAGAATATTTCTGATAAAATTAAGCATACTAAATTAATAGGTATTATACAAGAGTGCCTGCGGCTCTTATTTCGTAAATTAAAAATATTGAGCCGTATATTATGCAGACGGTGAGGGACTATGAGATTACAGCAGCTTCAACCGAAATGCGATTATGAAGCTGCTCAGAGCAAACGATCTGGAATTTCACAAGCTGATTGATTGTGCGTCGTATGTGTATCTTTGGAAAGGTCATCCGCTTGCCGACAGAAAAGAAATAAGGCAGGAGGAGCTGAGCGAATACCCGTGTCTTTCATTTGAGCCGGGAGAAGAGGTGTTTAACGGAGCGGAAGCAGTATTGAAAACAGGAGTATTAAATGAAGTGTCGGAATTTTACGGCTTACACTCTGACCCGTCAATGGAGATTGGAGAAGTAGGAATAAAAGAGGGTGGAGTGATGGCAGCCGTTGACCGTTTCAAGGTGAATGTAAATGGTAAAGGCACACACGCAGCATCTCCGCAGCTTGGAAATAACCCTGTAACCGTTGCGATATCAATGATTTCAGCTTTGCAGAATTTTGCTTCCCGTAAGGTTTCACCTGTTAGTCCGTCTGTTGTCACTTTTACGCATATTGAAGGAGGAACAGCTTGGAACATAATACCTGAAACCGCCTTTTTTGAGGGCACGGTCAGAACTCTTGACAATGGTGACAGAGCGTCAATAAAGGCAGCGTTTTATCGGATAGCTCGTGAATTCGGTGTCCTTTATCAGCAATTTGTTGTTAGATAGATTATAATATTATAGGTAACATAAAGTTGAGGTGCTACAATGATTTACAAACCGAAGGGTGTATGCTCCAGGGAAATACATATTGAGGTTGACGGCGATAAGATAATTAGAAGCGTAAAATTTGTCGGAGGCTGCAGCGGTAATTCGATTGGAATTTCGCAGCTTGTGCAGGGAATGTCGGTGAATGACGCTGTGCAGAAATTAAGAGGCAAGGAAATCACGCTCGACATCAAGGAATACACCGATTATGTTCAGCCTAGTGATTCTGGTGCAGCTTTTTCAGAGTATCGGAACCCGACTTGCCGTAAAAACAGACAAAAGACTGAGAAACCGCTGATTGATTTGCGGATTGAGGGGATTTTGAGTTTTGAGTTTTGATTTATTAATAAAAACCGAAAGGTCGGGTAGTTCTGTGTTGCAGATACCCGACCTTTTATTCTTATGGTAAACATTATGTAATAATGATAAATACGGGCTTAAAAGTGATTTACGATATCGGTGATACCTGCGGAAATCAATATATATGATTCGCACAAATGCATCAGTGTTTTTCTGAAATTGCGAAACCTAAAGAAAAAACAAACACATTGACAATAAATGGAGAAAGTTGTATAATTTTAATGCATTTGAATATGTATTTCAAAGAATTTAAGATAATGTTGTAGTAATTATATATTTTAATTTGCACGCTGATGGTCAAATCGACAAAATAAAAAGGGGGAGATGCGTGATGTTTGATTCCAATTCGGGCTTTTTCTATTTGGTTTTTGCCAATATGACGGATGATTATTACACTTCCTCTTTTTTCAAAACGGATTTTCTGTCCTATCTCAGACTGAGATTGATTGAGGATGGATTCCGCTATCTGTGCTTTGTGAATAAAACGCCGTTTGGTCACCAGCGCGAATACCGTCTTACCCTGGCCGGCGGACTGAATATTTCTATGATTCAGCAGGCTTCCGCCAACAGAGGCTTTTTTGATAACCTGTTTATGAGAGGAAGTAACCGTAACGACGTATGGGATACGCAGGAGCGCAATAGGAAATCCTGCATTGAGATCAACCTGAACACCCTACGTGAGTATATGAGCAACATACTTAATAAGATGGCGGAGCAAAGGGGCATCGCTGTGGTGTGTCCGCTGGATATTTTTTCCGTTTGCTGTGAGGACGAGGGGATTCTTAAGGCGCTTATCGCACGTCAGAAAAGTCCGAATCAGAACATTATGATACTGACAGGCTCAGTCAACGCAGCGGAGCACGATGCGCATTTTCGGCGTCTTGCCGTTCAGGACGCGCGTGACCATACAAGTGTGTTCAGAAACGGCAAGCTTTTTCCGTACATCGAAAGGTATATTAATGCTCGCCGCGACAAGCTTACTAAGCTGATTTTTACATACGATCTGCTGAAAGGCGCATTTGGCGAGAGAATGCGTATTCTCAATGATTTAAGCTTTGAAAAGCTTTGCTTGCTTGTTAAGTATGCTGTGATGCACGACAATCGTATTCCTCTGCGCTATTCTTCTGATTATTATGCCGCTGTGATATATGCCTGGTATGAGAATGAAAGATTTCGCCGTCGGTACGAATATCTTAATTTGCCCGAAAATCCGTTCCGAGAAACAAAAATCGTTGCTGACGCTATTGCTCAGAGGAGCTTTTTCGATTTGGCGAATAAGGTGCTGCAGGCGGAGCTTGAGGGTATGAGCGATTATGAGGCGCAGGATATTGCGGATTTCTGGCGCAGTGATGACAAGGGCGTTCCGATTGTGTACGATTTATCCGTGAAGAACGAGCGTGTTCCTGCAGTGCGTGACTGTCTTATTGCGTTCCGCCGACAGCTCAGAGGACACGAGGATATTCTGGAAGAGGAAGAATGGCGCGATATTGATATGATGGTGCAGTATTTCAGCAGACCGTCCTATTCGCTGTACGAGGGTCAGAGTGTGCTGCCGCACGAGCGGTGTGCGGATTATAAAGGTAAGATTGATAAGCTGTATCATTCGCTGAAAAAAGAGGTGTGGAACAGCTGGGACGACAGTGCTATGAAGCTGCTGTTTGTAATGTTTAAGCGCTGCTATGAACACACAAGGGAGAGCGAGGAAACAACTCAGGACAGAGACAGCTATCTGGGTGAGCAGGAATTTAAAAAATGTATGGAGTCTATTGAACACTGTATGTTCAATTCGGCGCGATATCCCGGCGAAAGCAATATGGCTAAATTCTTTTTCAGCGAAACGAAGCAGGTTTTATGCTGCGAGGATCCTTACAGGGTCAGAACGTATTGTGTATCGGAGGTAACAGGACGATGATAAACCTTGGAATAGATTTTGGCAGCACATATACGATGGCGTCGGTTTTGGAAAACGGTGTGCCCGTTACCGTGCAGCCCAGCAATATTACATATAACTATCCGTCTATTGTGTGCTATGACACAGTGAAAAATAAATATTTCTTTGGCTCCTCTGCGAGAGATAAGCTTGGCAAGCCTAATATTATCGCATTCAGGGGCTTTAAAATGATGCTGGCGCAGCAATCGGACGAGGCTGCTACGTGTGAAAGAGGTTATACGGGAGAGAACACGCCCGAGCATATCACAGAGCTTTTTTTGCGGCACGTTATTACGAAAACGTTGTCAAACCTGCACGAGGACAAGGTTGATCTGCTTGTGCTCGGCGCTCCTGAGTGCTGGTTTCAGAGCCTGCAGACGGTTGACGCACGAGGTGTGCTCCGCGATATCTGCCTGAAATTCAGCGATGTGGTCAACCGCTTTGAGCTGCGCAGCGAGCCGACAGACGCCGCCGCATTCTGCGTGTGGAATTATGAGCAGAAGAAGAAAGAGAAATTCAGCGGCAAAATTCTGGTGGTGGACTACGGCGGAGGCACGCTGGATACAGCGCTGGTAAGCGTTACTCACGTTCAGGATAAAATTCAGGTTAAGCCCGAGATACTCAGCGGCATCGGAGAAAACAACGATAAGGAAATCGGCAAGGCTGGAATTGCGTATCAGGAGGCTGTAATACGCAAGGCAATCAGCGCGGCACAGGGCATTTCGGAAAAGGAGGTGCCGACAGACAAGAATTTTGACAGGGCGGTCAAGCAGTTTGAGGATACGCTGGTCGCCGACTGCGATTATGTCGATGATATTTTTACGCAGTATGAGGCAGTTCCCGAGGGATTGAAAGGCGAGCATTTCGTCACGGTGGAATACGGCAGCGAGGCAATAGACGTTGACTTTGCGCAAATGAAAGCCGCTTATGACGAAACCATACGCGACTCGCTGAAAAGGGTTCTTGATGAATCCGCCTCCGGAATGAGCGCAAATGAGCAGCCGTATCTCGCTTTAGTGGGCGGCTTTTGTAACTTCTATCTTGTGCGTGAGCAGATTCGCAGCTATTTCCGTCTGGGCGGCGTAAACGAGCAGGTTAAAACCCTCTTTCACAAGGAGGAGGACAGAGAAAAGGCGATTGCCTACGGTGCCTGCCTGCTGGCAAATTCAATTATGGAGGTTTGCCATGTTGCCGGCTTTGGTATCAGTATGGCTATCTACAACGGCAGGAACGAGCTGATAAAGGATTATGCAATCCGCTATGGACAGGAGTATATCCCCGACAGGGTTTACTTTCCGATAGACGAGCACGGAAGAATTGTGCCGATGGTGCTGACTGAGGCGGATAAATTCCTGCTGAATTTCAGCAAAAAGGCAGATAACGGGCTTCTTGCGGCGCCTAAGGCAAAGTTTGCGCAGGCTCTCAAAAAAGCTACAAAGGAGTCTATGCTGGCGGTGGTTGGATTTTCCATTGACGCGGCGGAGCAAATTAAGGTGCATATTTTTGACTATGACCCCGACGCAAAGGACGAGGAATACGGCAAAAGCATTTCTCCCAAATCCGTGATTGCACTTTCTACCTTTAAAGGCAGCTTTCATAATATAAAGATTCCTACCGAGAGGTGATAAAGTATGAGGTTTGATAAAACCGGCGGTGATATTCAGATGCTGCGGCAGAATCCCAACCACAAGGTTGGCTGGAGTGAAGCTCTCGATTTGATGCTGAATATCATGCTCGATATACGGGAGGAAACCAACCGTGAGCTGAAAGAGCTGGAGGTCAACGACGAAGCAGTGACCAAATGGAGGTCGGTTGTCACCGCGCTGCTCAGCGTTCCGATGGAAACGGCGGCACAGGGTATGGCTGAACGCAGTCGGGCGCGTCTGGAAGCTTTGCGTGAGCGGCTGGCGGAGGAGACTGCGGCTGTGAGCGATACCGAGCAGCAAGCGGCGCAGTGTCGGGTTGAGGAGCAGCAGCTTCGGAAACAGCTTGATGACAACGAGGAAAAATTTAAGCAGCTTGAACAGCTTAAGCAGACTATTGAGGAGCTGAAGCATCAGATATCCGCTTTGGAGAGAGAGATCAGTGAAATTGAGGATATAAATGCGGACAACCTGAAGGCGGCTGTGGAGCGGCTGCGCCTTAAGAAAGAGGAAAAGAAGAAGCACAGCGATACATACGCAGATTATGTAAATCGGCTGCAGGCTGTTACGGAGGAGTGTGTGCAGCTGGAGGAGAGTATCGCCGATGAGAGAGAAAAGCTCCAAAGGGCAGATGAAGAGCTGCGGAAATCAAGTGAGGAGCTTAAAGGTTTTGAAGCGGAGCGCCGCGAAAAGGATATCAGAAAGACTCAGCTTGACTCGGATTACGAAGGGCTGCGTCAGGATATGCTGGCTGTTGAAGCCGAGATTAGCAACCGACAAAAGGATATTGAAAATTGCAACAATGAAATTGTTGAAAAGAATATAGAGCTGAATAGGCAAAAAGGGCTGCTTCAGAGCGCTGAGAACAGCCGCGACAATGTGGAAAAACAGACGCTCATCGCGCGCGAGAAAAAAGAAGAGCTTGAGAATGAAGCGGCACAGCTGAAAAGAGAGCTGGACGAGGTTTCGGGACAAATTGCCGATCTGGAATCGCAAAATCCGAGCCTTAAGGCGGAGCTTGATGACAGGAAAGAAATGCTTTCTCAGAAAATCAAAAACAAGGACGAGGAGCTTCAGCGGCTAACGCAAGAGGTGAACGAGCTGAGTCGGCGGATAACACAGGCGGATCAGGAGTACCGTGATTTGTGCGCCAAAAAGTCGGGTGACGAGGAAAGCCTTGCGGAATGTCATACACGTCTGCAGGAGCTTCAGGAGAGCATAAAACGCACCGAAGAGGAAATAGACGACTGCAAAACTCAAAAGCAAATGCTTCGGACAAGACAGCAGCATTTGACGGACGAGAAGCAGCAATACGAAAGAGATATTCAAAAATATCGGGACTTCTTCAATTCTGCCGAATGTCGTGAAACTCAGGACACTATCGCACAGTATTGCAGGGTGATTGAGGTGTATCAAAACGGCATTAACGCCTTGTTCAACAAAAGTACGATTACCTATGCGGAGCAGCTTGCGGATTTAGAGAACGGCTATCAGCAAAAGAAAGATAATCTGAAACGAGAACTGGATGCGCTGAGGACACAGCTCAATAATCTCAGCACTGACTATTTATATGTCATTGATGAAATAGAAAGAAAGGTGAAGCTGTAATGCAGTGCAGAAGCTGTATGCATAATGCGGAAGAGGGAATGGCGCGGTGCGATGTCTGCGGTTTTCCTATGGGCTTCAACCGAAGCGCAGGCGTTGATGAAATTGCAAAGCAGTTTCGGGAGAAGCGGCTGAACGGCGTTTCCGTTGACGTAAAATTCTACTACTATGAGCAAAACAGCTCAGGCGATCTTGTGGAGCAGAAAAGCGAGTATATCACTGTTGCCGACGCGCTCTCGCTGACGTATCAAGAGGTGATATGGCTTGCAGATGAATTCAATCCGCCTGAGGTGGCGCGCGACATTACCTTAGAGGTTCGGGTAAATTTCCCGACAAAATCCGTTGAGCATACGCTGACCGCAGTGCTTGACAGCGTGAGCAAATGCGTAAAGCTGGGGCTGTATCTGGATGAGGGGTTTTCGGCTCGTCTGGCTGTCGGCACTCAGGAGAGCTATGTTCTGAGTGAGGGTGTGCCTCTTATGGAGCGCGCCGAAGAATAACAATATAAAGATAATAAAACTTATCAATATATCAACAGGAGGTTAGAAGAAATATGGCATTTTTATTTGGCAAAAACAAAAAAAAGAAGGAAGACGCCGATGCGCCTGTTTCAATGGACAAAACAACTGATATTGTGGACACATCGGAAACGCAGAGAACGATTGCGGCGAACAGGACTGTCAGACAGGAGATTGAGCAGCGATTTCGCGAGCTGAAGGATCCCGATGTTTACAGAACCATCAAAAAAGCAGCGGAAAAGAATCAGGAAATGCTGGATAAGCACGCTCAGGCTCATCAATATGGCGATAGTGAAAGCGAAAATTACAGCGAGTTTGCCGAGCTGGAAAAGTCCTTGTATATTGTCACGGGTGGCTATCGCGAAGCACCAAGCGAAAATAACAATGTGCCCAGAGCAAACCTGGATTATTACACAAAGGCGATTACGGTTCTGGAGGCAAAATTCAGGAGCACCAGCTCCGCTAACGCCGTGGAAAGCGGAGCAGATCAGCTTGAGGTTTTTATAGTAGGATTTCTCGGCAATCTTCGCAATGCACTCGAGAATGGCTATGCGCTGAAGGCTAACGCTGCCATTGATATGATCAAGTATGTGTTTGTTGTGGGTCATCGTTATGAGGATTATGCCAATGAAGAGGAGCGCGCGAAGGGCATACAGAAAAAGGTGGACTTTCTTGACAGAGTGGGCAAAGGCTTGATAAACGCTATCGACGAGCTGTATGAAGAGGTGCAGAAATACAAGACGCGCGAGGAGTCGTATTGCAAAAGCCTGGAAAAGCTTGTTAATCAGCGAGAGTCGTATGACCGGACCTGTCCGCGCGAAGTACAGAAGCTCCTTAACACCTTAGGCTTTAAAAATGCTATGGCGCAGCTGCCGCCCGGCGATGAAAGAAGACAATATCTTGATATGATGCTGAATCAGCAAAGCTCGCTGGTTACCGTTCTTGAAAACAGTATGATGCTGGAAGCTGAGATGAGAGATATCGTCGGTCTTAAAAACGGTATTGATACTATGGTATTTGAGGTGCGCCAGGCATTTGATTCTTCGGGCAAGGAATTTAACTTTAATGAGCATATGAAGCTTCTTCAGGAGATTCACGCAAAGAATATCAAAGAGATGAATGAAGCGAACAAGAGAGCCAACTCAAGGGCAGAGGCCGAGAAAGAGCTGATGGGACGCCTGGAGGCGGTTGCAAACAGTCCAAAGCTGGGAGAAAATGTTAATGCAGCAGCCATTGTGTTAAGACATTATGAGGATCTGACAAAACAAAACGAAGCGCTCACAGAGAACAGGGAGCGCCGCCGTGCGGAATATGAGGTGGAAAAAAAGAAGCTTGAGCTTGAAAGGGAAAAGCGCAGGATTCAGGAACGCGAGCAGTATATTAATGAGATAAAGAGAATGGAAGATGAGATACAGAAAATCAGGGAAGAGGCAAACACCGTTACTGAGCAGTCGGTGACAGCGGATAATGATAACTATGCTGTCAATACAGAACAAGCAGTAGATAACCGTACACTTATTACGGAAGAGAATTAACAGGGGGAATTACTATGTCATGGTGGGAAGATCACAAAACCAAAAAAATGGTCAAAAAAGAGCAGAAAAAAATTCAGTCTGCTGAAAAACGTGCGGAAACGCTCACAAACGCCAACGAAACGCTGACGGAGCTTGCAGACAGAAGAGAAAAAGCACAGAATAGGGAAAAAATTGAGGAGCAATACGCCAAGCATCTTGACAAAAGCAGGCTTGAGGACGAGATTAATATGGCTCGTGAAAATTTGTTTGTTCAGCGCAAAAAGCTTGTCATAAGATTAATTAACTTCAACAATGAGTACCGCTATGTGTGCGCCCAGCCCGATTCTCCCGTTAAGAATAACGAGCTGAAGCGATGCAGCGTGGGGGCAAAAAATGCCGCATACGCATTGGCTGTTGTGGAAGAGGCTATCAGCCGTCTGGATAATATTCATTCGGAATATGAGTGGCGTGAGATTATGCGTGACCTTACAAAGGGCTACAAAATGATGAATGCAATTTCCATCGGCTCAGATATGATGACAAGACTTGCTTTTTTGATGCAAAAGGCAAGGTATGAAATTAAAGGCGACATTTCCGTGGAGGCTATGGAGTACTACTACGGAAGGCCGATAGACACTCTTCTGAAAGAGCAGAAGATTGACAAGGTTGCCTCAGAAATGCTTGTCAAGGACGAAACCCTGGATCTCGATAATGAACAGCAGATTTTGGAAGCTATCCGTTGGGGCAGAATCTATAATGTTCAGCCGGGCGAGGTTGCCAATGCCGCAGAGGAACAGAGTCTGAAAGCAAGGCAGAACCGCAGAACGCCGATTTATGATAATCCTGAGGAAACTTACGAAAAGCCGATGGATATAGACGCCGCGCTGGATAATTTACCCAGTATGATGTGAGGTGAGATAGCTGTATGATGGATCGCAATTTACTGAGAAGCCTTATTGAAAAAGAGAATATGTGCAGGAATTTGCAGCGGCAGGCGCAGGAAATTCTGAAAAAAAACGATATGAAGCCAAGCTCTGATCAGTGTATGCTGCTTCAGCGCGCCGCTGATTTGGAGTCCGAGATGGCGAGTATGACTATCGGTGCAGAAAAAAGTCAGCACATTCAGGAGATGAATCGTCTTGATTATGAATGCGCCCGTATTCAGGCGGAGCTTGAGCGTGGACGCGGCGCACAGCCTAAACCACCCGAGAAAAAGGCTCCCGTGCAGAATACCAACGCCAACACAGAGGGCAAAACGCAGGAGGAAATTGAGATCGACCGTGCGGTGCGCACCTGGTACAAGGAAGCGCCGAATCATTCCTTTGAGGATGTTGCGGGTATGGAGGATATGAAGAGCAAGCTGCACGGCTGCGTAGCAGACGCACAGGCGAATCACCTCAGAGAGTTTTTGCAGATTCCAAAGCTCAATTCCTACTTCTTTGTCGGTCCTCCCGGCTGCGGCAAGACCTTTATCTGTGAGGCGTTTGCCCATGAGCTGATGGACAAGGATTACGAGTTTATATCAATTCTCGGCTCGGATATTATCAGCAAATATGCCGGCACAGCCGAGAAGAGCGTTACCAGATTGTTTGATGAAGCGATGAAAAGCGCGCCCTGCATTGTGTTTGTAGATGAAATAGACAGCCTTTGCAAAAACCGCTCGCTCCCGAATCTGCCCGAGTACGCGGCTAATATTACAACCTCGTTCTTAACAGGCTACAATAAAATCCACAGCAAGGATTCCGATGTTATATTTATGGCGGCAACCAACTATCCAAACCGAGTGGACGCGGCTATGCTTGACCGCGCCGAGATTATCCGCCTGCCCCTGCCCGACAAGGAGGCAAGAAGCGCCGCATTTGAAAGAGAGTTTTCCTATAAAACAGAAATCGGCGAGGGCGAAGAGAAAAAGGTGGAGTACAAGCCTATTATTCAGCTGAAAAAGGGTCTCACCTTTGACTTGATGGCGGAGAAAACGTGGCGGTTTAACTATCGTGACATAGAGCGCCTTTCAAGCGGCATCAAGAAAACGCTGTTCCGTGAGCTGATCGATTTCTTCGGAGATGAACAGCTTGCTATTGACGCGCTGAAATCAGGTGATTACAAGCTGACGCTCAAAAAATTTGAGGAAATTCTCAGCAAATTCAAGCCCTCTCCGAAGCAGGAGATTCTCAGGGATCTGCTTCACTGGGAAAAGAAGGTGCAGTCTATGGCGGATATTGCCGAAACCAATCTGGAGCGGCTGTATGACTGCGAGAAGATAGCTGACGCACAGCAGAGCGACAAGCCTGCGGATACAGAGGAGGACGATTCCTGCGCCGAAACGGAGGATAAACCCGAAAGAACAGAGGATGTCTATCCGCTGAGCGATACATTCTCATTAGACCCGATGCTGGGTATAGCGAAAATTCAATTCGGTATCGGTGCGCGCGAGGCGGAAAATCCCGTAGCGATTGTTGACAGCGAAGAGGTGGCTCTCGGTACGGTTGAGGGCGGCTATGCCTTTGATTACAAGCCCGAGGATGGCGAGAACGAGATTAAGGTCAATGTAAAGGATGACGCAGGCTTTATCGGTTCGTTTGTTGCACACATTAAAAGAGCCATCAGCGACAATGAAGAATTTGATATTTAAGGGATGACGATATGCCACTGGATGTATCAACTATTGAATATTTACCCTTTGAAGAAAGGCTTCACGCCTGCTTTGACAATATGCTTGTGTATAAGTCCTCGGAGAATAACAAGTTCTTTTCCGATCAAAGAATGCCCTCGTTCATCAGGGACTGGCTGATGATGCGCTTTTCCGACGAGGAGGGCAGAATTCACGAGGACAAAATCGCAGAATATGTCAAAAAGACAATTCCCAAAAAAGAACAGTGGAACAACCTGCTGGTGGATATGCTCTATCGCAATCAGGCAGTGCGGTTCCTGACCAAGGTAAAAATAGATTTTGATATGAAAAAAAAGCAGGCGCTGTTCTCACTGCCTGTCTTTGATGTACCCACACACAAGGGCGACGCCGTTGTGGACTGGGATTTGATTGAAAAGCATCGTGACGAATTGCTTTCTGCCTCTGAAGCGTGGGGCATTGTGACCGTTCGCTGTGAGCCTGACGAAAAGAAAAAGGATAATATCCTGAAGCTCATTGATTTCAAGCCGTTCTGTCCCTATAAGATTGATCTGGATTACTATATTCGTGTGCGTGATTTCTTCACTGTGGAAGAGTGGATTGACATTCTGCTCGGAGCGGTGGACTACAATGCAGAGGGCTACGGCAGTCAAAAAGAGAAGCTGACGGTGCTTAAGCGATTGATACCGTTTGTGGAAAAACGCACAAACCTGATTGAGCTTGCGCCAAAGGAAACAGGCAAGTCCTATCTGTTTTCGCAGGTGAGTCAATACGGCTGGCTTGTAAGCGGCGGCAGTATTTCCCGCGCAAAAATGTTCTATGACATAAGCAAGCGCGTCAGCGGACTGGTGTCGCGCTACGATTATGTGGCTCTGGACGAAATACAGAGCATTAAGTTCACCGACCCGATGGAGATGCAGGGCGCTCTCAAGGGTTATCTGGAAAGCGGCGAGTACCGCATCGGCGATTATCACGGCGTGGGTGAAGCGGGTATGATTCTTCTCGGCAATATTGATGCCGCAAGGATGGATACGCAGGCGGATATGTTTTCTCAGCTGCCTGGCTTCTTCCGTGAGTCAGCACTGCTTGACAGATTTCACGGCTTTATTACAGGCTGGGATATTCCGAAAATGCGCGAAAGCCTGAAGGTGAACGGCTGGGCGCTGAACACCGAGTATTTTGTTGAGATTCTGCATACGCTGCGTGAAGAATCCGTTTACCGCACGGTTGTAGATAGACTGCTCTGCCTGCCGCCCGACGCTGCAACGCGCGACACCGAGGCTGTCAAGCGTTTGTGCACTGCTCTATTGAAGCTGCTGTTTCCGAATGCTACGGACGTTGGCAAGGTGAATCTCGACGAGTTTCAGGAATACTGTCTTGAGCCTGCCATAGCTATGCGCGGCATTATAAAAAAACAGCTCGGCGTAATTGATCCGGGCGAGTTCGGCGGCAAGCGTATTCCCGAGATTACGATTAACATTCCCGAGGATATTCCAAAGAGCAGTAACGAAAGTATGAGGTGAATCAATGGAACAAGGGAATAAAATTTGTCTGGACAGCTTCAGGTGCTTGTGCGAGATCATCGCTGATTTCGATATTCGTGTGGAAGAGCCGCTTCAAAACAGCCCGAACAGGCTGATTGGTTACGAGCATTATGCGGATGTGTTCAAGGGTCTGATACCGCTGGCGGATTATGACGAGCAGGGAAATTTCAGCTATCTGGATGATTTTCCTGAGATTTTCCCCAACGCTTTCCCCACAACACAAAAGACAAGCGCGGCAGTGCTGTTCACAGGTGAAACAGGCTGTGGTAAGCACACCGCCGACTTTACCTTTATGAGCGTGGCGTACCGCTTTGTGGAAAATGAGATTATCGAGCAGATGGATGACGATATGTTTGTCGTCTTGAACGCTTCCGATATAGACGAGGCGATGGAATACTATCAGATTAAGCTGTCTGCGTATGATGCATATTCGGAACGGCAGCTCGGCGAGGAGCTTGAAGCGCTGTTTGAGCAGATAAATAACAAGGCATTCTCACAGCCCGAGAAGCTGTTTTACTTTTCTTTGGGAGATATTACACGCATTCTCGAAAGCAAAAAGCTCGCCCCGAGATTTCTCGGAATGGTGAATAACCTGATAGCAAATCCGAGCGCGAGGTGTATTCTGACCTGCATTTATGACGGCAAATCCTCACAGCTTCAGGAGCTTGTGAAAAAGCCCTTTTACGTGCTGGAGCTTGAACCGCCCACAGAAGCGTCGCGCGAGGAGTATTTTTCATTTCTGCTGGGGCGCTATCACAATATTCACTTTGCACTGAATGCGCAGGAGCTTGCAGAGCTGACCGACGGCTTTACCTTTGCTATGGTGAAACAGCTTGCAGGCTATCTGCTGATGACTGCTAAGTCGGCATTAAAGAAAAAGAAGCTGAAAATGCAGTCTGTTCGCTTTGAAAGCGTACCGCATAGTGATATTATCGAGCTTGACGAGAACAAGATACGGGCATTTGCCGATTTGCTCAGGCAATCTCGGTATTCTCCCGTCGAGGCGGTTGTTCCCGATGCTTATCAGTCCGTTACCGTGCAGCCGTACCCTGCGGCTTTTCCTGCTCAGAATCAGGAGAAGAAAGCGGCTCAAGGCTCTTCGCCGTCAACTCAAGAGGCGCAAGGCTCAGATGATGAGAATATCGAGGGAAAAGTCCAAAAAGTCATAGACGATATAGATACGCCGACTCAGCTTAATAACCATATGGATAAGCTGGTAATTCCTGTTGGCTATTCGCCAAAGGTGTTGATGGACCATCAGACATTTCATTCCGAGGTCTGCGAAACTCTAACTTTCACTATGGACGATTTCCTGAGCGGCTGTCGGAAAAAGGGTATTACAAATCTCAGCAATCTGAGAGCGGTGACGCTCAGCTTAGGCGGTCATCTTTTGCTGCATCCGTGGAATGACAAATTGCTGAATCCGTCGCTTTCCGATGATGCGTATGACTATAAGGTGGTAATCCGTGAAAGCGAGATACTGGAGGATAATCTGGCGCATTTAGGAAGAGATATGCAGTGGCTGGAGCAACAGCTTAAAAAGCAAAGCTGCAGCAGCGTTCAGGAGGTATTCCTAGGCGTTTGCGATGAGGATAACGAATTAATGATATTTAGAAAAATATAATCATTTTGTACTGTGAGCTGACTTCGACATTGCTGGAGTCAGCTCTTCTTTTTGAGAGCCGTTTGTGCTCTGAAAATATGAATTGAATATTGTCCGAATGTGTGATAAAATGAAAAATAATGGCTAATTCATTGTGCTTTTTGGTTAAATCCTGCAAAAGTGATGGGAGAATCGCAAGCTTGCTGATTATCGGTTTGCGGAAAAGGAGTAAGGGGATCAATGATGGATCGGGAGAAGCTGATAATTACATATTTTAAGCTGAACGAAAAGGAGCGCCAAAAGTGTTTTTTGCTGAACAGCACACACGATATTGACAAGACAAAGCTTTTCGCAGTGGGCAAGGCTCATTTTGCGGTTCTGGACGATGACGGCAGGGTTATCGCTTACGGTGACAACAGCTGCGGTCAGTGTGATACCCAAGGCTGGGAGAATGTGTCAAAGATTGTTGCAGGCGATTATCACACGGCGGCTCTGCTGAATGACGGTACGGTTGTGGCAGCGGGAGATAACACTTACGGGCAATGTAATGTCGGTATGTGGAATGGTATTACCGACATTTACGCTATGAATAATCTTACTGTCGGAGTTCAGGCGGACGGAACCGTAACGGTTGCCGCCCGAACACAGCGAAATGAAAACAATGGTCAATCACAAGCACAGCATAAAAATAATACCGCGAATATACCGAACCATAATCAGACTAAACCTACCGATAGCAGCAGCTTTGAATGGGAAAAGGAAGAGGACGGCGTTATAATAACTAAGTATAAAGGCAGTGAAGAAACAGTGGTTATTCCCGAGGATATTCAGGGCAAGCCTGTTCGTGCAGTCGGCTTCCATGTGTTTTGGCATAACTCTGCCGTGAAGAACGTAGTTCTCCCGAAAAATCTGAGGTCCATAGGCATCGGTGTTTTTGGATATTGCACAAATTTAGAAAATCTGGAGATTCAATATGGAACAGAGAAAATTGGGATTTCTGCGTTTTACTCGTGCGGCAAATTAAAAACCCTGACGCTTCCCGAAAGCGTGACAACAATCGGTGCAAGTGCCTTTGAACGATGCACAAATCTAACGGAAATAGTGATTCCCGACAGTGTGCAGATAATCAATGCAGACGCATTCGCAGGATGCAATAAAATAAATAAGGTGGAAATTTCACCTCAGACAAGAGAGCGTATTGATCCTCGCGGCGAAATTTTTCCAAAATCAGAACAGAGCGAACCTACCGATTACAGCAACTTTGAATGGATAGAGGAAGAGGACGGCGTTATAATAACGAAGTACAAAGGCAACGCAGAGACGGTTGTTGTTCCTGAAACAATTCAAAATAAGCCAGTTCGTGAAATCGGATTCCATGCATTTTGGGATAACTCTACTGCAAAGCACTTAGTGCTTCCGAAAAACCTGAGAGTGATTTGTGACCGTGCCTTTGACTTGTGCAACAATCTGGAAAAATTGGAAATTCCATATGGAACAGAAAAAATTGGATCCTTTTCATTCGTATTTTGTAGAAAATTAGAAATATTGACACTTCCCCAAAGCGTAAAGGAAATTGGTTCACACGCATTTGCGAAATGTACAAATTTAAGGAAAATAGTGATACCTGACAGTATTCAGACAATTAGCAAATACGCATTTGACAGCTGCACGAAAGCAAAAGAAATAATAATCTCTCCTCAGACGAGAGAGCGTGTTGATCCTTGGGGTGAAATTCTCCCAAAATAATCAAGCTTTTCACTCTTTAAAAAACGCTTTACAACGGAGTAATTCTTATGGATAAAGAGAAAATTATCATTTCATATTTTAAACTGAACGAGAAAGAACGACAGGAGCGTTATCTGGCAACCAACGGACTTGCCTTTTTAAAGAAAGGCTTGATTGCAGTGGGCTATACGCATTTTGTTACGCTTCAGGACGACGGAAGCGTAGCTGCATTCGGCAACAACGAATACGGTCAGTGCAATGTGGACGGCTGGCGCAATGTCATTAAGGTTGCAGCAGGCGATTTTCATACAGTGGCACTGAAAAGCGACGGTACTGTCAGCGCGGCAGGCGATAACCGTTACGGACAGTGCAATGTGGAAGAGTGGCGTGATATTACCGATATTTTTGCCGACAAGGGCTTTACGGTAGGCGTTACGGCAGACGGAAAAATTATGGCGACGCACACGGCAGAAAAGACACCTCAACGGAAAGAACCGACAAGCAGCACTTCAGCTTCGACAAAGGCGAATCAAATTTATGACCAAACAAATGATATTCGTGAGTTTAAATTCCATATCGAAGATAATAAAGCTATTATCGACAAATACCTCGGCGATTCGCCGTCAGTCGTGATTCCGTCACATATTAATGGATATCCCGTTGAGGTAATCGGCGCTTGCGCATTTGAACACAGTAAGATTAAGCAGGTTGTTTTTCCTCCTACGCTCAAAATAATTGAAAATCACGCATTTGGATACTGCGGAAATCTTGAAGCTGTCCAAATCCCGACAGGTCCGGAGCAAATTGGCAGCTATGCCTTTATGCACTGTATCAAGCTTCGCACACTGACGCTGCCTGCAAGTGTAAAATCCGTTGGAAATTGGATAGTGCTTGGATGCACGAATCTCAGAGAGCTTACAATTCCAAAAAGCTGTAAAGGCTGTAAAGATTTGATAGCGTCTTCGGGTATAACGCTAAAAATAAATTACTTAGAATCAGATGCTTCAACGGATAAGCCCGTGACAGGTGTTTACAAAGACTTTGAATATATAAAAAACAACGGTGAAATCAGCATCACAAAATACAACGGAAATGCAGATACTGTTGTAATTCCTGAAGAGATTGACGGCGTGCCTGTTCGTTGCATAGGTAAAAAAGCGTTCTATGGTAAGGGGCTTTCATCTTTGATATTGTCCCAAAATCTGAGAGAAATCGGTGAAGAAGCCTTTGGCTGGTGTGTTATGTTGTCAAAATTAGAAATACCATACGGACTGGAAATAATCGGTAATAACGCCTTTTGTAGTTGCGGTATAAAGGAACTGATAATTCCAAAAAGTGTGAAAAAAATTGGCTTTAGCGCATTTACCTTTAATCTTAAATTAGAAAAATTGGTGATTCCCGACAGCGTTGAAACGATTGGGTACTCTGCGTTTCCTGCCGGTATAAAAGCGGTAAAGATTTCCGATGAAACAAAGCATCGACTGAAAAACTATGATGATATTTTCGGATAATAAATATATTTTCAATATTAACACACCGAAGAGAACAGAATGAAAAGAGGGAAGATTATGAATCAAGCAAAATTAATCGTTACCTACTTTAAGCTAAACGAGCAGGAAAGAACGGAAAGCTATCTGTGCAACAGTGTCGGCGATATTCTGAAAAACCGAAAGCTGGCGATTGGCTATGCACATATCGCACTGCTCAATGCCGACGGTACGGTTTCTGCTCACGGAGATAACAGCCGAGGTCAGTGCGACACACAGAGCTGGCAGGCTGTGAGAAAGGTTGTGGCAGGCGATTTTCACACAGCGGCACTGAAAAGCGACGGCACGGTTTATGCGGCAGGCGACAACACCTACGGTCAGTGCAATGTGAATGGCTGGTGCGGCGTTACCGAGCTGTATGCAAACAAGGGTCTGACAGTCGGCGTAACAGCTGGCGGTGCACTGTTGTTCAGCGGACAGACAATAAAAACACCTGCTGAAGCTTCGCTCACAAAAGAACAGCAGGAAAGCTTTGAACTCCTGAAGAAACTTCTGAAACCCGAAGCGGTTAATGACGCTTCAGCGGAACACTCCCAAAAAACCGACAATGCTCCCACGGATAAGAAGCATTTCAAATTTAGTCATATGAGAAACGGCGGCATACAAATTGACAAATACCTCGGCAATTCATCAAAAGTTGTGATTCCGAATGAAATTGACGGTAAGCCTGTGACGGAAATCGGTACAGACTCTTTTCGAGACAATCAAAAACTAAAAACTGTTGTTTTCCCCGATAGTTTAAAAATTATCCACAGCAATGCTTTTCAGGATTGTACGTCCCTGGAAACTCTTGTTATTCCGTTCGGGGTAACTCAAATTTCAGATTATGCATTTTTGCGCTGTAAAAGCCTCAGAAGCCTGAAGCTTCCCGACAGCGTCAGGCGAATTGATCGTTGGGCGTTCCTCCGCTGTGAGAAGCTGGAGGAGATTTATCTTCCCGACAGTTTAAGCTCATTGGGTGCCGGTGCTTTCTTTGCCTGTTACGCATTGAAAAAGGTTTATATCTCCGGGCAAACAAAGCAACATATAGAACGGCTTGACCGTTTTTTTGACGATATCTCTTCAATAACCTTTATTGACCTGTCCGGGAAAATGCCGGCAGTTTAGGAATTTAATATAATCTGGCTATCCCTTTAAATAAGCAGTTTTGAGTTTTCAGTTTTGAGTTTAGAGTTGAATAGACAGAAATTTGAAACGAGGTCGTAGGGAACGGTCTTGACCGTTCCGGTTCGCTCTGCTGAATGTTGTATACGCTTCGCAGTGATGAGCTTTGAGCATTGAGGTATCAGTAAAAAGCTTAAACCTAACAACTCAAAACTCTCGACTCTAAACTCTAAACTATAAACTCTAAACTAAATTATCGTTTAGCTTACTAAAGGTGATAACCATATAATATAATATCAAACTATTAAAGGGCGTTTACATATGAAAAAACTATTTCTTTCATTATTGCTTTGCTTATCCGTGATTTTATCCGGCTGCTCATTGCTAACTCCCGATATGGAGAATTTGCCCTCGGGCGAGCTTTTGAACAGCTACCCGTCGCCGAGCGGCGAAAACACGGTTAATATTTATCTCTCCGACGGCGGTGCGACTGTTGATTTTGCAATTCGCGGTGAGGCTGTGAAGTCGGACGGCACAAAAAAGAACATATATTGGGAATATCACTGCAGTGACGCGCAGGTTGAGTGGCTGTCGGACGATACGGTAGTGATTAACGATCGGATATTGAATATCGACACCGATGTTTACGACTACCGTACTGAGTAACGGCAAAGATGTTTACAGTGACAGCACGGAGTAAGAAAACAAAAAAAGGCAAGCCCGCGTTTCCGAGCTTGCCTGACGGTTAATATAAACTACGCTTTTGGTGGGGCGACACTCCCACATCTCCTAACCTCTTACGAGGGGCTACGGCTGCCCGTTCCGTCCTCAAAAGCGTAACAATAGTATTTCTTACCGCATATATACAGCAATAGCAGTTTGCTATTAAAAATTATAGCATAATGCCATTAAGAAAACAAGAACAAAGCAAGCCCGTGTTTTCGAGCTTGCCTTGAGCAATATACAATACTGATTGTAAAAAAACTAATTGTAAAAAATCAATCCCAGTCAATATCATTTATAGAAATAAATTCGGGGTCAGCCTCTGCCTGCTCAAGTGCTTTGCGCTCGTCAGGTGTAAGCTTAGTAAAATTAGGATCCCACGCGAGAACCAGTTTTTTTATCAGTTCATATGCAAACTCTTGCTCCTGTTCGGGCAGCATATCGATCATTTCAGCAATTTGCTGTGCCTTGTTTGACATAAAATCACCTCTGCGATACCTCGCTTTATCATATTGATCATATCACAAAAAACAATACGGCAATGTGGAAATGAATTAAATTTTTTAAGCGCTGAACAGCTCTTGAAAATGCAGAAAAACAACCGCGAAACCCTCGGAAAATCTGCGGAAAAAATAAATTCAAAATCCGCAAATAGCTATTGACGTGTGGGAAAAAATATGATAAAATAGGCTTACCTCGTAAAAAGGGGTTTATTTTTTTGCCCTTTTTGAGGGAGGCTTGAGCCGGTATTCCGGCTAAAAATATTAATCCGAAAATCGGAGGTGCCGTTAATGAGAGTTAAAATTACTATGGCTTGCACAGAATGTAAGCAGCGCAACTACAACACTATGAAGAATAAGAAGAATGACCCGGACAGACTTGAAATGAACAAGTACTGCCGCTTCTGCAAGAAACATACTCTTCATAAGGAAACAAAATAAGCGGAGGGTTTAAAGATGGCTGAAAAAAACGCCGAGAAAAAGACAGATAAAAAAGCGTCTGCCGGCAAGGCTAAAAAGCCGAATGTTTTCGCAAAAATCGTGAAATACTTCCGTGACTGCAAGAGCGAAATTAAAAAGATTACATGGCCAGCACCAAGGTCAGTTTTCAAGAATATGGGAATTGTAATTGCTGTGATCGTTGTAATCGGTCTACTTATTTTCGGTCTTGACAGAGGTCTTTTTGCTCTGCTCGGACTTATTATGCAGACAAGCGGAACCTAATTGACACGGAGAGGGTGAATAACAGTGCCTGAAGAAGCAAAATGGTATGTTGTTCATACCTATTCCGGGTATGAAAACAAGGTGGCTTCAAATCTTGAAAAAACTGTTGAAAACAGAGGACTTCAGGATTTAATCAGAGAGGTTAAGGTGCCGACCGAAACCGTGACTGAAATCGAAGATTCCAAGGCACGTGAGGTTGAGCGCAAGATCTATCCCGGTTATGTATTTATCAAAATGGTATATACAGACGAAACATGGTATGTTGTCCGCAACATACGCGGATGCACGGGCTTTGTCGGTCCGTCATCGGAGCCGATTCCGCTCACCGACGCTGAGGTCGAGAAAATGGGCGTTGAATCACGCTCGGTTGAGCTTGCCTACAAGGTCGGCGACTCCGTAAGAGTTACCGACGGTCCGCTTGAGGACTTTGTGGGCGTTGTCGATGAAATTGACGTCGACAAAAACATCGTCAGGGTTACAGTTTCAATGTTCGGCAGGGACACTGCCGTTGAGCTTGAGCTTAACCAGGCGGAGCTAGTAGATTAACACGTTAATAATCACCCGTATTCCGGGTGTTATTATTGAGGGACGCAGTCCCTTGTGGGAGGAGCGAAATTATAACACCGCTCCGCAAATTACCACGAATTTTGGAGGTGCAAAAAAATGGCTCAAAAGGTAGTTGGCTTTATTAAGCTGCAAATACCTGCAGGAAAAGCTACACCGGCGCCGCCGGTTGGTCCGGCTCTCGGACAGCACGGCGTAAACATCATGGCGTTCACAAAGGAATTTAACGAGCGCACAAAAAATGATGCAGGCTTGATTATTCCGGTTGTAATCACAGTTTATGCAGACCGTTCTTTCACATTCGTTACAAAGACACCGCCTGCAGCTGTACTCATCAAGAAAGCATGCGGAATCGAAAAGGGTTCGGGCGTGCCGAACAAGACAAAGGTCTCAAAGATAACCCGTGAGCAGGTCAAAAAGATTGCAGAGCAGAAGATGCCTGACTTAAATGCCGCTAACGTAGATTCAGCAATCAGTATGATTGCCGGTACAGCTCGTAGCATGGGCATTGAAGTTGTCGATTGATTAAGCCCGGGTGGGAGGACTAAATCCGATTTTACCACTCAACAGGGAGGACAAACCAATGAAACACGGAAAGAAATATGTTGACAGCGCTAAGCTCGTTGACAAGACAAAATTTTATGATACTGCCGAGGCTATGGACCTTTGCATTAAGACCTCTAAGGCTAAGTTTGACGAGACAGTTGAAGTTCACGTTAAGCTCGGCGTTGACAGCCGTCACGCTGACCAGCAGGTTAGAGGTGCAATCGTTCTTCCGAACGGCACAGGTAAAAACGTTAAGGTTCTTGCAATCTGCAAGGGCGACAACGAAAAGCTTGCAAAAGAGGCAGGAGCTGACTTTGTAGGCGCAGAGGATATGACGCAGAAGATTCAGCAGGAGAACTGGATGGACTTTGACGTGCTTATCACAACACCCGATATGATGGGTCTTGTTGGCCGTCTCGGTAAAATCCTCGGTCCTCGCGGTCTTATGCCGAACCCGAAGGCAGGTACTGTTACACCCGACATCGCCAAGGCTGTTAAAGAGGCTAAGGCAGGTAAGATTGAGTACCGTCTTGACAAAACAAACATCATTCACTGCCCGATCGGCAAGGCTTCATTCGGCGTAGAGAAGCTTCAGGAGAACTTCGACACTCTCCTCGGCGCTATCGTTAAGGCTAAGCCTGCTGCTGCAAAGGGTCAGTATATCAGATCAGTTGCCGTAACAAGCACAATGGGTCCGTCAGTTCGCCTCAACCCGAACAAGGTTGGCGGTCAGGGTTCTGAGGGCTGATAAAAAAATACTTGACAGGCTGAGGCCTGTGTGGTATTATAATTAAAGCTGTTCTTTTCCTAAGACAGCAGGTGCATAATGCATAAAGGATTTTCCTGCCTGCCGAGGTTCGGAGCGTAATTTTATTCAATATAAAATTATTCTGCCCCTCTGCACGTCAGGGGGGCTTGTTTTATGCACAATCCCAAAAGCGGAGGTGAATAAATTTGCCAAGTGAGAAAATTCTTGAACAAAAGAAGGCTGTCGTTGCTGAGCTGTCTGAAAGACTTAAGGGCTCGGTAGCAGGCGTTCTTGTAAGCTACAAGGGTATTACGGTTGCCGATGACACAAAGCTCAGAAAGGATCTGCGTGAGGCAGGCGTTAAATACACAGTAGTAAAGAATACTCTTCTTAAGAGAGCTGCCGAGGACGCAGGTATCGAGGGTCTTGACCCTGTGCTTGAGGGTACTACAGCTCTTGCAACAAGCGAAGAGGATTATGTAGCCGCAGCAAAGATTCTGTGCGAGTACGCAGAGAAGAACAAAAACTTTGAAATTAAGTCGGGTTATGTTGACGGCGGTGTTTTAAGCGTTGATGAGATTAAGGACCTTGCAAAGCTTCCGAGCAAGGAAGTATTGGTTGCAAAGGCTCTCGGCGGACTCAACGCACCGATTACAGGCTTTGTTACTGTGCTTAACGGTAATATCAGAGGCCTTGCTTGCGTACTTAACGCAATCGCAGAAAAGAAGGGTGCATAATTGCCCGAAACTATTAAATTAAAGTATAATTAAAATTTTTGGAGGTACTAACCATGTCAGAGAAAGTTACACAGTTAATTGAAGATGTTAAGAGTCTTACAGTTCTTGAGCTCAGCGAGCTCGTAAAGGCACTCGAAGAGGAGTTCGGCGTTTCTGCTGCTGCTCCGGTTGCAGTTGCTGCTGCTCCGGCTGCAGGCGCTGCTGCTGCTGTTGAAGAGAAGACAGAGTTTGACGTTGTTCTTAAGAGCGCTGGCGCTGAGAAGATCAAGGTTATCAAGGTTGTTCGTGAGATCACAGGTCTTGGTCTTAAGGAAGCTAAGGAGCTTGTTGACAACGCTCCGAAGCCGATTAAAGAGGCTGTTTCTAAGGACGACGCTGAGGCAATCAAGGCTAAGCTTGCTGAGGTTGGCGCAGAGGTTGAGGTTAAGTAATTTAAGCTTAACTGAATATTTCAAGCATTACGGGGCGGAGAAATCTGCCCCGTTTTTTGTGTTTTTTGTTTAGAGTGGAGAGTGAAGAGTGGAGAGTGAAGAGTGGAGAGTGAAGTGGTAAAGCTGTAATTAGGTTGTAGGGAACCGGCTTGCCTGTTCCGGTTCCAGTTGATGAATGTTGAAACGGGTTATAGGCTCCCTTTGAAGGGAGCTGTCGCCAACGGCGACTGAGGGTTGCCGATACGGACACAAACCACAATCCATAAGAGCGAATCGGAACGGTCATGACCGTTCCCTACGAACTAACAAACTCGTTGCGATATTCATCGTTACTCAAAACTCAAAACTCTCTTTGTGCAACTTGTTACAAAATTGTAATGCTTATTATGACAATTCTACAATTCGTCACTTCGTTGGTTCTAAATTACCAAAATTAGTTGCAGTTTATTTTTTTCTGTAGTATAATTATAACGCTGAAGTAGTGCATGCTTCGGAAATAACTCAAAAAATAGGAGGAGACAAAAAATGCGCAAAAGAATAGTTAGCATTGTGCTTGTAGCATTAATGCTGATTTCAATGGCATGCGTTGGCATGATTACCACAAGCGCTGCCGACACAACGGGCACTATTTATTTTGAAATGCCCGCAAAATGGGCTGCTGTATATGATTACGAAGGCAGCAAAGGCTGCAATGTTTATGCCCACATCTGGGTAAACGGCGGCGAAAGCTATGCTACCTGGCAGGAGAAAGCTGAAAAAATGAAGAAGGATAAGGCCACAGGTCTTTATTACTTCGATATTGCCAAGCTCCCTGTAGCTCTTGAGGACGGCACACAGCCGCAGTGGGATATGATTATTTTCTCTGCAGCAGGCAGTGATGCTGAAGGCACAAAGGTATCTGTTCAGACTTATGATGCCACTCTCTATCCGGAGTGCATCGGCAAGACCTTTAAGGTTGACACATCGGTAGAGCTTGAGAATCCTATGGATTCTTCAAAGAAAGGCCCTGTTGCTCTGTGCGAGGGCACACCGAGCGGCCCGCACCTCGTTCTTTCTTCACTCGGCAACGTAGTTCCGAGCGGTGACGAAGTGCTTGCTGACGGCACAAAGGTTAAGGGTTCACTCCTTCCGGGTGAAACAGTTGACCAGGTTGTTGCAAACTATGTAGGCAGCAAGGTTGAAGCTTTCGAAAAGGCTAACCCGACTGCTACTGATGAAGAAATAGCTCTGGAAACTGCTAAGTGGCAGCAGTATGCAGCAGACGAAAAGCTTGCTGACAAGGTTCTTGCTGCTCTCGCCGAGGAGCCGACTGCAACAGAGACAGAGACTGAAACAGAAACTGAGACTGAAACAGAGACTGTAACTGAGACAGAAACAGAGACTGAGACTGAGACTGAAACTGAGACTGAAACAGAAACTCAGACAGAGACAGAAACAGAGACTGAGACAGAGACTCAGACAGAAACAGAGACTGAGACTGAGACAGAAACA
>DKZT01000001.1:0-5362 GCA_002493755.1 Ruminococcaceae bacterium UBA7067 | reverse complement strand
GAGACTGAGACAGAAACAGAAACTCAGACAGAGACAGAAACAGAGACACAGACTGAGACTGAAACTCAGACAGAAACAGAGACTGAAACAGTAACTGAGACAGTTCCTGTAACAGACCCTGTAACTGATCCTGTAACCGATCCTGTAACCGATCCTGTAACAGACCCTGTAACTGATCCTGTAACAGAAACTCAGACAGAAACAGAGACAGAGACTGAGACAGAAACAGAAACTCAGGAAAGCACTGTTGATGAGTACGGCAGATACAGAGGTATCCCGATGCCTGACGGTATGATCATCAACCAGAAGGCAGAGTCTGACCCTGATGATCCGGATTGGAACGGCTATTACAAGATTTACTACTTCGAAGCACCGGATTCTTGGTTTGAGAATGCTCAGTACAAGGACGAGGGCTACGAAATTGGTTTCTATTGCTATCTTGGTGATACCTATACTAACGGCGCATGGCCGGGCGAGCCTGCAAAGAGCCTTGCAGACTTCAAGATTGACTACTTCAAGAGAATGAACCCGACTGCAACAGCAGAAGAGATTGCTGCTGAAACAGCAAAAATCGAAGCTCAGTTCGGCAACATCTATTATGCAATTACAAAATCCTATATTCCGTTCATCATCTGGAACAACGGCATTAACGGCGGTCTCCCGATCGATCCTGACTTTGACCTTAATAAGGCTAACGCTGCAAGACAGACAGAAGACATCAATGTTGAGGACTCATTCTACAACACACTCGGTGCAACAGCTGAGGGTGAAGGCGACGGCGAAGGCATCACAGACCTCTGCGGTTGTATCACATATGTAGTAGGTGAGAAGTCTGTTGAAAATCCGCTCACAGGTATCACACAGACAGTTGGTACTGTAAACTGGAAGTTCTATGAGCCAAAGACCGGCGCTATGACAGATGTTGGTCTCCTTGACGAGAACGGCGAGCTCATTTATTGGGATGTAGACGGCTTTGACGAAGCTCAGAACCCGTACTACGATATGGACTACACATTTGTTCCGAAGGTTGAGAACCCTGTAATTCCTGAGAAGCCGACAGACGCTCCGACTGACGCACCGACAGACGAGCCTACAAAGACTCCGAGCGGCACACCGGGCGGCTCAACAACAGGCACAGGTACATCAAACACCACTAATACAAATAAGGGTACAGTAAAGACATCTGAGAGCACAGCTGTTCTCGCTATTGTTGCTGTTATTCTTATGGCCGGTGTAGGCGTTGCTTTTGTTTCACGCAGAAGAAAGACAACAGAGAAATAATTATTACATTTTGTAAATAATTAGCTTCAAATTCCATTGAATCCCGTCCCTGCCTGGGGCGGGATTTAAAGGATAATGCGAAATTATACGTAAAATTTGACAATTTTTTCACCTCGTTTTTATGTAAGAGATAAAAAAGACAAAATTGTAAAAAAATCTATTGCAGTTTGCTTTATACAGGAGTATAATTAACCTAATGAAGCACGGCTTCAAATAATTTCTGACAAATTTTAGGAGGAAACTTAAAATGGCAAAGAAAATTCTTAGTGTTCTTATTGCTGTATTGATGGTAGCTTCAGTTGCTACAATGGCTATCGGCACTGCTTCTGCTGCTGCTCCGTCATTCAGCGGCGGTACTGTTTACTGGGAGTGCCCGTGGTCAACTGCAAGAATTGCTTACTGTCACGTTTGGGGCACAGACGGCTCCAAGCTTTATGACTGGCAGGTTAAGGATGAAAAGATGACAAAGGTTGAGGGCAAGGAAAACACATGGTCTTACGAGATTCCTGCAGGTCCGTATGATGAGGTTATCTTCTCAATCGACACAGGCGCTCAGACATATGACCTCGTTTTCACAGATGACAACATCGGCGATACAGCTGTAACAGACACTGACACAATGATCGAGAACCCGATGGATTCTAACAAGACAGCCGCAAAGACAACATGGAAGAGCGGCAAGAACGGCCCGCACCTTGGTATTACATCAATCGGTAACCTCGTTGGTGAAACTCTTGCTCCGACAGAGAGCGGTGCGTCAATGGTTGCTAACTTCATCAAGAACTATATTGCAGTTAACCCTGATAATGTAACTGCTGACGTTCTCTCAAGTCTTATTTCTTCTGCTAACACAACTGCAGAGGATGTATATGCAGCTCTTGAGTCTATGCCTGAATTCCCGACACTTCCGATGAGCGAAGAGGACAGCAGACTTCAGATCGAAGTTGCTAAGGAGCTTCTCGGCATCAGCAGCGGTAACAACGGCGGCGACAACAACAACGGCGGCGACAACAACAACGGCGGAGATAACAACAACTCAAACAACTCAACCAACTCAAATAACTCCAACAACTCAACAAGCAGCAATCGTTCAAACACATCTACAACATCAAAGACAAGCAGCGGTACAACAACAACCGGTGATTCAACACCGTTCGTAGTTCTCGGTATCGTTCTTGTAGCTGCTCTCGGCGTAGCTGTTGTAGCTGCTAAGAAAAAGGTTTCTGAATAATTAATCATCTGATTGATATTCAAGCTTAATAATTGCACACGACCGTCCCGGAATCCCGGGGCGGTTTTTGTATGCACGGCTTTGCGGCTCTTTCAAATTGAAAATGGAAAGTGGAAAATGGAAAGTGAATTTTGCAACGGGTTTGTGCGTTCGTAGGGAACGGTCTTGACCGTTCCGGGTCGCTGTGCTGAAACTTGCAACGAGGTCTTGGCTCCCTTTTAAGGGAGCTGTCAGCGTAGCTGACTGAGGGTTGTGTTCGCTCTTATGAGTGTTGTATACACTACGGACACGAACCAAATTCCATAAGAGCAAGCCAGTTCCCTACAACCTCGTTTCAGGTTTCCTGCTTAAGTTGATGACATTGTCCGCAAGCGGCGGATTAAAAGAGTGAAGAGTGGATTTTATTTAAAAGTATATTCACAATATGTGCAACGGCTTGACAATGCACTGCAAATATCTTATAATGAACATATAATTAATGTGAAGGTGTGAGTGCTATGGCTGATACAACTAATTTTAGTGTACGAATGGACAGCAGTATAAAAAAGCAGTGTGAAGCTCTTTATGGGGAACTGGGTATTAATCTGACAACGGCAATAAATGTTTTTTTACGGCAATCCTTGCGTGTAGGCGGATTCCCGTTTGATGTTCGGCTTGACAAACCAAATCAAGAAACGGCTGCCGCTTTGTCGGAAGCTGAGCATATAGTGCGTGACTCTGATGTGAAGCGTTATTCTGATGTTGAAGAGGCGCTCAGTGAACTAAAAAGATGAAGCTGGATATTATTTGGACAACTCAGTTTAAAAAAGACTACAAGCTTGCAATGAAACGAAACCTTGATATAGGATTACTTGATGATGTAATACGCATTTTATCAAGGGGTGAGGCGCTCCCTGAATAGAATAAAGATCATGCGCTTACCGGCAATTTTGTCGGATTCCGTGAGTGCCACATAAAGCCCGATTGGCTGCTGATATATAAAATTGACAGCGGCGTTCTTGTTCTTACTTTAGCCAGAACCGGAAGCCACAGCGATTTGTTTGAAAAATAAACTGCCGCCGTACTGGAGAGATCTTGTACGGCGGATTTTAATTGAAAAATCGGTGATTTTGTGTTACAATTAATTGATATGGATATCTACTTTAGTAAGCAAACGATTATTTAGTTCAGAGTCGGGAGTTTAGAGTTTTCAGTTCAGAGTCGGGAGTTTAGAGTTGTAGAATTTAAGCTTGTATTAATAATTCAAGGCTTAAATCTTAAAACTCAAAACTCAAAACTCAATTATTATATTCGCGCTTGGCAATTTTTTAGAAACGGAGAGATTAACTATGGCTATAAAGGTAAATCTGATTGCCCACACACCGAACCCCGAGCAGGTGGTTGCCGCCGCTGCAAAGCTTTGCTATTCGCCTGTCGGTGTAGATGAAATTCAGCAGGGACTTACTCCCGAAAAAACGGAAGCGTTCGTGAATATGCTCGCGGAAATCGGACACGCAAGCCCTATGGAGCACGCAAGCTTCACCTTTGCGATTGAGGGTATATCGCGCGCCTGCTCTCATCAGCTTGTGCGCCACCGCATAGCCTCTTACAGTCAGCAGTCGCAGAGATATGTTGACGGCAACAGCTTTGAGTTTGTCACTCCGCCGTCAATCGAGAATTGTGACGAGGCTTTAGAGGAATACCGTAATATCATATCTCAGCAGAGAACAGCCTATACAAAAATCAGGAATGCACTTGCGGCAAGCGAGATAAAAAGCCGCTGTGCAGATGTTTCAGGCACAAATGAGGAAATAATCGAGCAGTACAGGGCGATTGATAAGTCGGCGTGCAGTGCCGTTATAAAAAAGGCTAACGAGGACGCGCGCTTTATCCTGCCCAACGCCTGCACCACAGCAATAGTTGTAACAATGAACACTCGCTCGTTGTGGAATTTCTTTGCGCACCGCTGCTGCAACAGGGCGCAGTGGGAGATAAGAGAGGTTGCCGTGCAGATGCTCAGGCTGTGCAAGTCTGTTGCGCCGTCGCTTTTCAAAAACAGCGGACCGTCCTGTATGAGCGGCAAATGTCCCGAGGGCAAAATGAGCTGCGGCAAGCCGAAGCAGATGAGAGAGTATTTTTTGAATTTGGGGAATGAGAGCAATGGGTAAGGTTATAGTAATTGAGGGTCTTGACGGAAGCGGTAAGGCAACGCAGACCGAGCGGCTGTATCAGACGCTTAAGTCAAAGGGAGTTGACGTGCTGCGAGTGTCGTTTCCCGATTATGACAGTCCGTCCTCGGCTCTTGTGAAGATGTATTTAAACGGCGAATTCGGCTCTGCACCCGACGATGTCAACGGCTATGCCGCGGCTTCGTTTTACGCGGTTGACCGCTACGCTTCATATAAAAAGGACTGGGGGAGAGCGTATGCTGACGGCGCAGTTATCCTGTGCGACCGTTACGCCACCTCAAACGCAGTATATCAGATGACAAAGGTTGATGAAGCCGAGCGTGAGGAATATCTGCGCTGGCTTGAGGATCTTGAGTATAACCGACTGGGCATTCCGCGTCCCGATCTGGTGATATACCTTGACGTGCCGACCGAAATTTCACAGTCGCTTATGAGCCGCCGATATGACGGTGACGAAAGCAAAAAGGATTTGCACGAACGCAATCTGTCGTATCTTGCCAAATGCTCACAGAGTGCGCGCTATTCCGCACAAAAGCTCGGCTGGAGCGTTATCTCCTGCGTTAAGGACGGAAAAATGAGGGATATAGACGATATTTCCCGGGAAATAGCGGCGATGTGCGGCTTCGCCGCAGAGTGAAGAGTGAAGAGTGGAGAGTTTTGAGTTTAGAGTTTTGAGTTTAGA
>DKZT01000062.1 GCA_002493755.1 Ruminococcaceae bacterium UBA7067 | reverse complement strand
ATTACTGTTATATTTTGTTTCTACATAAAAATTATAAAGAAAAATCGAAAAACCGCTTGAAAGTTAAATCAAACAAGGTGTATAATTATAGAAAGAATTTTCCGATTGCTTTATTCAGAGAAAGGAGAAACAACCGTGAAGGAAGTAGTAAGAGAGATAGAACCGACAAAAAAAACGAAAAAAAAGCGTAACATTGTTTTCGGTGTTTTACTCGGAGTTTTTGCTGCCTACGCTGTTGTTACTCTGATTTCTCAGCAGGTTCAGATAAACCAAAAACTATCGGAGCTTTCGGAGTTAGAGGATAAGATTCTTATCCAGGAAGTAAAAAACGGCGAGGTTGAACAGGTGTATAACTCTGACGATAAGGAGAACGAGGAGTACATCAGAAGAATTGCGAGAGAAGAGCTTGGCTATGCCGAGCCGGACGAGCGTGTGTTTATAAACATCGCCGGGGAATGACGGTTTTTAACAGGGGGATTATTTCTTTATGCGGCTTGAAGTGGGAAGTATTGTTGAGGCTAAGGTTACGGGTATCACTAATTTCGGAGCATTTGTAGAACTGCCCGAAGGCAAAAAGGGTATGATACATATTTCTGAGGTTGCGCCGACCTATGTTGAAAAGATTGCGGATCATTTAACCGTAGGACAGCAGGTTAAGGTCAAGGTGCTGTCAATCGGCGACGACGGAAAAATCAGTCTTTCAATCAAAAAGGCGATGGAGCGTGAAAAACCGCAGTTTACCCAAAAGAAGAACCGAGCAAGTCAGCAGCCCGGCTCAGGCTCAAAGGGTCCCGGTAGCTTTGAGTGGCAGCCGAAAAGAAATGACGGCAATTTTGAAGATATGCTTTCGCGCTTTAAGCAGACCAGCGATGAGAAAATGTCTGCGCTCAAAAAAGGAGAGTCTGCGCCAAGACGCAGAAAGCCGCAAAAATAATTTAAACGAATGGGGAGCTGTCGCAAGACGGCTCTTTTTGTTTGTTTTGTAGAATTATGAATAATATGTCAGATTTCTATGGAAAATTGTTTTTTAATGTGTTACAATATGCTTAAATTTATATTTACTTGAAAGGACAAATAAAATGGATATTATTCTCAAGGTTATTTCACAGCAGTGGATATTTGTGGTGCTTGCAGCGCTGCTTATCGGCTTTCTTTACCTGGTTAAAGCTAAGCGGCAGGAGCTGTTTTATAAGGCGGCTCTTATCGAACTCGTAGCAACCGTTGCGGCTCTGGTGCTTTTTGCACTGTTTGGTTTTCAGGACTTATTCCTGCTTGCACCGATAATTATTATTTGCTGTGAGCTTTTTGGTTATGTAATTACAGGCAAATGCGTCGGCATTTTGCTCGTTGATTTCTTGTTGATTCAGCTTTTGAATTTGCTTATGGAAAATGGAGTTATCAACGGAAGCTTCAGCGATATTTTATTTTACGCACTTCAGATTGTTGCCGCTGTTGCAGTGGGACTTTTCATAGACAACCATATCAGAACGCTCAACAAAGAAAAAAAGAAGAAGCTGGAGGCTGCTAAGGAGCAGGAAAAGCTTCGTGAGGAAAAGCTTGACAGGCACGTTGATGAAATAGTTACGGAATACGGCAGCTCCGAAGCAGAAAAGAGTGAAGAGACTGAGAACATAGACGAGCTTGATGTAAGCGATATTCTCAAAAAGTATTCACTTGACGATGATGAATAATTAAAACAAAAGGATCCTTGGCAAAACCGAACAGTCAGGCTTTTCAGCCTGAACAAAGCTCCATTTTGCTAAAGACCCTTTTTTTAGAGTGGAGAGTGGAGATGTGCAGCTGCGCCGCACATCAATGAAATAAATCCCTTCGGCAAATGTTAAGGTGTCGCCGCAAGCGGCTCTTTGATTTAAGAATTTACTTGTAACAAGGTTGTAGGGAACTGGCTTGCCTGTTCCGGTTCGAAACGCAGAGTGTTATAATCTATTCTGATTTTGTAGAGCATAGCAGTAAATATGCCTATCCTCCCGGAACGGTCAAGACCGTTCCCTACGGACTATCAGCCTTGTTGCGAGTATTCTTTAATTCCGAATTCCGAATTCCGAATCTCCACTCTCCACTCTTTACTCTTCACTCTGCGACGAAGTCGCTTTAGGGTACTGCATACCGTTGATATACAGAGTGTCCTCGGTGACATACCAGTGCTCAAAGTCAACCTTATCTTCGCCGCCTGCCCAGGCAAACTCAAGCTTATCCTCACTGCCGTGAACATTCAGCGTTATCGAATTGTCATCCTTTATTTTATATTCTCCTGCCATTCCGCCTATTAAGCAGGTGCTGTCATCGTAAAATTCGCACCAGCTCTGGCTGCGGTATTCCCAGTTTCCGAGTATAAGCTGTGACGGCGGCTGTGATTGTGTGTTTGAGCAGCCGACTATTGTCAGGCATAAAAGCAGGGTAGGAAAAAAGGCTTTGAAAATTTTTATAGGTTTCATTTTATTCGCTCCTATGTGTGAGTTATGTTTATTTTATAGTATATTTAAGCTTAAATTATGTCAACAAATTTTTTGTTAACATTTTTATGACGTTCACCTTGTTAAATTTCACGAATAATGTCTGATATTGTGTCGAAATTTTTTATTGATTTTTTTCGTGATTTCAGTTAAAATATTATGATGGTGATAGTTATGAAAAGCGTTTTGGTAATATCGAAATCAGATGAAGTCGCCGCTCCGCTTGTGGAGCTTATGCGCGGTGAGCATTATCACGACGTCAGCTCGGTTTTCAGCGTTCAGCAGGCGAGGTCGGCTGTGCGTGAGCGTGATTTTGATATTATTGTTATCAATACGCCTATTCAGGACAGCGGCGGAATTGATTTGTCCGTCGAGCTTGCTAAAAATTCTCATTCCGGTGTTTTTGTGCTGATGAAAAGCGATGTTTACGAAAAATGCCGTGACGGCGTTGAAGAAAATGGAGTGTTTGCGGTGCAGAAGCCTGTTAATCGCGCTGCGTTTCATCAATGCCTGAGAATCTGGGAAATTTCCAAAAACCGACTGCTGAATCTTGAGAGTGAGAATCTCAAGCTGAAGCATCAGGTTGAGGAGATGAAAATAATCAACCGTGCTAAATGTACTCTTATGCAGTGCCTTACAATGAGCGAGCAGCAGGCACACCGCTACATTGAAAAGCAGGCGATGGATATGCGCATAAGCCGACTTCAGGTGGCGCAGAGAGTGCTGAGCACATATGAGCTTTAAGCTATAACTTAAGTTTTGTGAAAGGAATTGATTGTATGAGCCAAAAGGCATATCTGATACTCGAAAACGGCAAAGCCTTTGAGGGCATTGCCTTCGGTGCCGAAAAAGAGGCTGTTGGCGAGCTTGTTTTTACAACCGCTATGACAGGATACCTTGAAACACTAACTGACCCCAGCTACTACGGTCAGGTAGTTATTCAGACGTTCCCTTTAATCGGAAACTACGGGGTTATTCCCTCTGATTTTGAGAGCAAACATCCTGCGCTTAAAGCATATATCGTAAGAAACAGGTGTCAAGAGCCTTCCAACTTCCGTTGTGAGGGTCTGCTTGACACTTTTTTAAAGAATGAGGGCATACCGGGAATTTACAATCTTGACACAAGAGCAATTACAAGAATTGTACGTGAATACGGTGTAATGAACTGCAAGGTGACCTATACTCTCGATAATCTTGAAAGCGATATTGAGGAGATAAAGGGCTACAGAGTAACAAACGCTGTTTCCTCGGTAACTCAGAGCGAGAGAGAGGAGCTTAAGTCGGAAAATCCGAAGCACAATGTTGTTTTGTGGGACTTCGGCGCAAAGGGCAATATTGCACGAGAGCTTGTAAAGCGTGGCTGCAATGTTACAATCGTTCCGGCTGGCACAACGGCTGACGAAATTCTCGCCCTTAACCCGGACGGCATAATGCTTTCAAACGGACCGGGAGATCCGCAGGAGAATACCGGAATAATCGAGGAGCTTAAGAAGCTTTGTGAGAAAAAGCTGCCGACCTTCGGAATCTGCCTTGGTCATCAGCTTCTGGCTATGTCGCAGGGTGCAAAAACTCATAAGCTCAAGTACGGACACAGAGGAGCAAACCAGCCGGCAACCGAGGTTGAAACAGGCAGGGTTTATATCACAAGCCAGAATCACGGCTATGCGGTAATGAGTGAAACTCTTCCCGAAAACGCTGTTGAGAGCTTCAGAAACGGCAACGACGGAACCTGCGAGGGTGTTCGCTATACGGATATGCCTGCCTTCTCGGTGCAGTTCCATCCCGAGGCTTGCGGCGGTCCTCTTGACACTTCGTTCCTGTTTGATAAATTCATTTCAATGATGGAGAAATAATTTTAAATTGTGATAAAACAAAATATTGATATATTACGTCTTTTGAAAGGAATGTAACAAATGCCACTTAATAAGGATATTAAACGTGTAATGGTAATCGGCTCGGGTCCTATTGTTATCGGACAGGCTGCCGAATTTGACTACGCAGGAACACAGGCTTGCCGTGCGCTCAAGGAAGAGGGTCTTGAGGTAATTCTCATCAACTCAAACCCTGCTACAATAATGACCGACAACGCAATGGCAGACAAGATTTATATCGAGCCGCTTAATCTTGAAACAGTTAAAAGAATTATAAAGAAAGAAAAGCCCGACAGTCTTCTCTCTACGCTCGGCGGTCAGACAGGACTTACTCTTTCAATGCAGCTTGCAAAGGAGGGCTTCCTTGAAAAGGAGGGAGTTCGCCTGCTCGGTGCAAACCCCGAAACAATCGACAAGGCTGAGGACAGGCAGATGTTCAAGGACACAATGGAGTCCATCGGTCAGCCTGTTATCCCGTCAAAGGTTGTAAACGACGTTGAGAGCGCCGTTGAATTTGCAAAGGAAATCGGCTACCCTGTTATAATCCGTCCTGCATTCACACTCGGCGGTACAGGCGGCGGTATTGTAAACAACGAGGAGGAGCTTCGTGAAATCACCGCAAACGGTCTGGAGCTTTCGCCTATTACTCAGGTGCTTGTTGAAAGATGTATCGCAGGCTGGAAGGAAATTGAGTTCGAGGTTATGCGCGACAGCAAGGGCAACGTAATTACCGTCTGCTCAATGGAGAACTTCGACCCAGTCGGTGTTCATACAGGCGACAGTATCGTTATCGCTCCGACTGTTACGCTCTCTGATAAAGAGTATCAGATGCTCAGAAGCGCATCTCTCGATATTATCTCGGCTCTCGGTGTAGAGGGCGGCTGTAACTGCCAGTTTGCACTCAACCCCGAAAGCTTTGAGTATGCTGTAATTGAGGTAAACCCGAGAGTTTCACGTTCATCGGCTCTTGCGTCAAAGGCTACTGGTTATCCGATTGCAAAGGTATCTGCCAAAATCGCAATCGGCTACACTCTTGATGAAATCAAAAACGCCGTTACGGGTTCAACCTACGCTTGCTTTGAGCCTGCGCTCGACTACGTTGTTGTAAAGTTCCCGAAATGGCCTTTCGATAAATTTGTATATGCAAAGAGAACACTTGGCACTCAGATGAAGGCGACAGGCGAGGTTATGTCAATCGCACCAACCTTTGAGCAGGCAATAATGAAGGCTGTAAGAGGTGCTGAAATTTCTCTTAAAACTCTGGATCACGAGAAATTCGTGAATATGTCGGTTGAAAACCTCAGAAAGCGTCTTGAGATATGCGACGACGAAAGACTTTTCTGTGTGTTCTCGGCACTCAAAAAGGGAATTACCGTCGATGAAATCCACAAAATCACTATGATTGACGAGTGGTTCTTATATAAGCTTTTAAATATCATCAACCTTGAAAACGAGCTTGCAAAGGGCGAGCTTACGGACGAGCTTTATATGCAGGCAAAGCATATGGGCTTCCTTGATGAATCAATAAAGAAAATAAGCGGATGCGAGATTAAAAATCCTGCACTTCCCGTATATAAAATGGTTGACACCTGTGCCGCTGAGTTCAAGGCTGAAACACCCTACTTCTATTCAACCTTTGACAGCGAGAATGAAGCCGCAGAGTTTATTGAGGAAACAAACGACGGAAAAAAGACGATTATCGTTTTCGGCTCAGGTCCTATCAGAATCGGTCAGGGTATCGAATTTGACTATGCGTCTGTTCACTGCGTATGGGCATTAAAGCAGGCAGGCTTTGACGTTGTAATCGTCAACAACAACCCCGAAACTGTTTCAACCGACTTTGACACAGCCGACAGGCTTTACTTTGAGCCGCTCACTAATGAGGACGTTATGGGCGTTATCAACACCGAAAAGCCATACGGCGTTGTAGTTGCTTTCGGCGGTCAGACCGCTATCAAGCTTACAAGCTATTTAAGCGAGCAGGGTGTAAACATTCTCGGAACTTCGGCAGACAGCATTGATATGGCTGAGGACAGAGAGCGTTTTGATGAGCTTCTGGAAAAGCATCACATCAAGCGTCCTCAGGGTGTTACGGTTATGACAACCGAGGAGGCTCTTGACGTAGCCGACAGAATCGGTTACCCTGTGCTTATGCGTCCGTCATATGTTCTCGGTGGTCAGAATATGATTATCGCCTACAACAGCGATGATATTATTGAATATATGGCTATTATTCTTTCGCAGAATATTGAAAACCCGATTCTTATTGATAAGTACCTTATGGGTACTGAGATAGAAATTGACGCAATCTGCGACGGTGAGGACATACTCATTCCGGGCATTATGGAGCATATCGAGAGAGCCGGAGTTCACTCGGGCGACTCTATAGCGGTTTATCCTGCATGGAATATAAGCGATGAAATGACACAGCGCATAATAAAAAGCTCAAAGGATCTTGCACTTTCGCTTAATACAAAGGGTCTTGTAAATATTCAGTACCTCATCTATAAGGGCGACCTTTACGTTATCGAGGTTAACCCACGTTCTTCAAGAACAATCCCGTATATCAGCAAGGTAACGGGCGTTCCTATGGTTGATCTTGCTACAAGGGCTATGCTCGGCGAGAAGCTCAGCGATATGGGCTACGGCACAGGTCTTTACAAGAAATCTCCGTATGTTGCTGTTAAGGTTCCTGTGTTCTCGTTTGAAAAGCTCATCAATGTTGACAACCATTTAGGACCTGAGATGAAGTCAACAGGCGAGGTTCTCGGTGTGGCGGGAACGCTTGAGGAGGCTCTTTACAAGGGTCTTACTGGCGCAGGCTACAAGATGACAAAGTCGGGCGGAGTGCTGATAACGGTAAGAAATTCCGATAAGAGTGAAATCGGTGATCTCGCCAAAAAGTATCAGGAGCTTGGCTTTGAGCTTTACGCAACCAAGGGTACAGCCGAGGTGCTCAGAACCTACGGCATAAAGGCTCAGGTTGTAAATAAAATCCACGAGGCTGAGGAAAACACCCTTACGCTGATTGAAAGCGGAAAGATAAGCTATGTTATCTCAACCTCGTCAAAGGGCAGAATTCCGTCACGCGACAGCGTTAAGATTCGCCGCAAGACGGTTGAGAGAAATATTCCGTGTTTGACATCTCTCGACACGGCAAACGCACTTGCTGAGTGCTTAAAGAGCAGATATTCACCGAGCAACACAGAGCTTGTTGACATTAACCATATGAGGAGAGAAAAAGTGAAGTACAGTTTTACAAAGATGCACGGCTGCGGCAATGACTACATCTATTTCAACTGCTTTGACGAAATGATAAACAACCCCGAGGGCTTAAGCGTAAGACTTTCCGACAGACGCTACGGCATCGGCGGCGACGGTATAATTCTTATCTGCAGATCAGACGTTGCAGACGCTAAGATGAGAATGTTCAACCTTGACGGCTCTGAGGGTAAAATGTGCGGCAACGGTATCCGCTGTGTCGGCAAATTCCTGTATGACCACAACCTTGTTGATACAAGCAAGAACACCGTGTCTGTTGAAACCCTGAGCGGCATTAAGACTCTCACGGTTTACAAGCAGGATAAAGAGGTAAAGAGCCTGCGCGTTGATATGGGCAAGGCTGAGCTTGACCCGAAGAACATTCCTGTTGCAATGGAGATGGACAAGATTGTAAACGAGCCTGTTGCTATTGACGGCAAGGACTACAATATCACCTGTGTATCTATGGGCAACCCGCACTGCGTTGTGTTTATGGACGATATAGACAGTCTTGACATTGAAAAGGTAGGTCCGAAGTTTGAGTTCGACCCGCTCTTCCCTGAGAGAGTAAACACAGAATTTGTAAGCGTTATCGACGACCACACAATCAGAATGAGAGTGTGGGAGAGAGGCAGCGGAGAAACTTGGGCATGCGGTACAGGTGCTTGTGCTGTTGCGGTTGCAGCGGTTGAAAACGGCTTCTGCCCGAAGGGTGAGGACATCACCATCAAGCTCAAGGGCGGCGACCTTGTTATTAACTACACCGATGAAACAGTATTTATGACAGGTGCTGCTGAGCGTGTGTTCGACGGAACAATCGAGCTTTGATTTATCATCTGAAAAACAATTCATACGTGCCGCCTGTACAAATCGGCGGCACAGGCTTGATAATACAGAAAGAAAGGAAAGTTTGAGGAATGACTAAATATATATTTGTAACAGGCGGCGTTGTGTCGGGTCTTGGTAAAGGAATTACAGCCGCATCACTCGGACGGCTTTTAAAGGCGAGAGGCTATAAAATAGCGGCTCAGAAGCTTGACCCGTATATCAATGTTGACCCGGGTACAATGAGTCCGTTCCAGCACGGCGAGGTTTATGTTACTGAGGACGGAGCCGAAACCGACCTCGACCTCGGCCACTACGAGCGTTTTATCGACGAAAACCTCAACAAATATTCAAACCTCACAACAGGCAAGGTTTACTCAAATGTTCTTGAAAAGGAAAGAGCAGGCGAATATCTCGGCGAAACGGTTCAGGTAATTCCCCACATCACAAACGAAATAAAGAACTTTATCTTCAACGTAGGTAAAAAGTCGAACGCCGATATAGTTATTACGGAAATCGGCGGCACAGTCGGCGATATTGAAAGCCAGCCGTTTTTAGAGGCTATCCGTCAGGTATCTCTTGAGGTTGGTCAGGAAAACTGCATTTTCATTCACGTTACACTCGTGCCGTACATCAAAGGCTCTGAGGAGCATAAGTCTAAGCCGACTCAGCACTCAGTCAAGGAGCTTCGCTCTCTCGGAATTAACCCCGATATTATCGTGCTTCGCTGTGACGAGCCGCTTGAGGAGAGCATCTTCAAGAAAATCGCTCTGTTCTGCAATGTTAAGCCCGACTGCGTAATTGAGAACATAACTCTTCCGGTGCTTTATCAGGCTCCACTTATGCTTGAAAAGAATAATTTCTCAGATATAGTCTGCCGTGAGCTTCACCTTGACAGCAAGCCGGGCGATATGACAGAATGGCTTGAAATGCTCGACAGAATAGAGTCGAGAAATAAAGAGGTTAAGATTGCACTTGTCGGCAAGTATGTTCAGCTTCACGACGCTTATCTGTCGGTTGCCGAGGCTCTTCACCACGCAGGCTATGAAAATGCGGCTCACGTTGAAATCAAGTGGGTTGACGCAGAGCTTGTAACTGCATACACTGTTGAAGATTTGCTCGGCGACTGCGACGGTATTCTCGTTCCCGGCGGCTTTGGCGACAGAGGCGTTGACGGCAAAATCACAGCCGCAAAATATGCAAGAGAAAAGGACATTCCGTATCTCGGCATTTGCCTCGGTATGCAGACTGCGGTTATCGAGTTTGCAAGAAATGTTTTAAAATATGAGGACGCAAACAGCGGCGAGTTTAACCCGAAGAGCGAAAACAAGGTAATCGACCTTATGCCCGACCAGCTCGGCGTTGTTGATATGGGCGGCACAATGCGGCTCGGCGCATATCCGTGCAAGATTAAGGCGGACAGTAAGATGTCGCAGGCTTACGGCAAGAGCGAAATTGCAGAGCGCCACCGTCACCGTTATGAGTTTAACAACGAGTATCGTGACGAATTTGAACAAAACGGTATGATGGTAACGGGTACTTCTCCGAACGGAATGCTTGTTGAGGCTGTTGAAATTCCGGCAAACCGTTTCTATATCGGAGTTCAGTATCATCCTGAATTCAAAAGCAGACCTAACCACGCTCACCCTCTGTTCAGGGACTTTGTTAAGGCGTCAATAGAAAATAAGGACAGATAATCCTGCGAAATAAACTGATAATAGAAAGGGAGAAAAATATGCCGTACATTAACGAAAACTTTTTAAAGCTTGAGAAAAACTATCTTTTTATTAATATTGCGAAAAAGATTAACGAATTTATCGCAAACAATCCCGACAAAAAGGATAACATCATCAGAATGGGTATCGGCGACGTCACTCTTCCGCTTGCTCCGTGTGTTGTTGAGGCTGTAAAAAAGGGCATTGAAGAGATGGGCGTTAAGGAAACATTCAAGGGCTATGAGGACAGCGGCACAGGCTACGACTTCTTAAAAGAAGCAATCTCAAACTATTACAAGAGCTTTGGTGTGGATGTTCCTGCTGACGATATAAGAATCAGCGACGGCGCAAAGTCGGACTGCGGCAATATTGTTGATATTTTCAGTGACAAAAACACAGTTCTTATCTCCGACCCTGCATACCCTGTTTATGTTGACTCGAATCTTATGAGCGGCAGAGAGGTAATCTACATTGACTCAACTCAGGAAACAGGCTTTAATGCCGTTCCCGACCCGAGTGTTCACGCAGATTTAATCTACCTTTGCTCACCGAACAACCCGACAGGCGCAGCTTTCACAACAGCTCAGCTCAAGGCTTGGGTTGATTATGCGCTTGACAATAAGGCTATAATAATCTATGACGCGGCTTATGAAGCATTTATCACCGATGAAGATGTTCCGAGAAGTATTTTTGCAATCGAGGGAGCTAAAAAGTGTGCTATCGAGATTTGCTCACTCTCAAAGACAGCAGGCTTTACAGGACTTCGCTGCGGCTACACGGTAATTCCGAAGGAGCTTGAGGTTGTAACAGAGGACGGCACTGTTGTAAATGTTTCCCAGATTTGGGGCAGAAGACAAGGCTCAAAGTTCAACGGCGTTTCGTATCCTGTTCAGTGCGGTGCAGCCGCTGTATTCTCTGAAGAGGGTCAGAAGCAGTGCGCTGAGAACCTTGAGTATTACAAGGAGAACGCAAGAATTATTGCAAAAACCTTTGACGAGCTTGGCATATGGTATTCGGGCGGCAAGAACTCGCCCTACATCTGGCTTAAGTGCCCGAACGGTATGGGTTCTTGGGAGTTCTTCGACTATCTTCTCACCGAAGCTAATGTTGTAGGTACACCGGGCGCAGGCTTCGGCAAGAACGGCGAGGGATATTTCAGACTGACCTCCTTCGGTGACCGTGACAAGACCATTGAGGCAATGGAGAGAATAAAGAAGCTTCTCTCGAAATAATAATAAAGAAGCAAGAATATAAAAGGAGGACGAAAAATGGCAAAGCAGAAATCGGCGTTCCCGACATACAAGGGCAGACCGCTTGTACGTGTCGGCAATGACCTTTATTACGGAAATATGGACGAAAAATATGTTATTCGCCTTCAGGTTAAAACTTCAAAAAAGGTAAACGACCTTGATGTTGCCGACAAAGTAACGGTTCAGCTTATGTGCACAGACCCCGACATTCCGCCGAGAAAGCAGGTTGTGAAGTCGAGCGAAAAGCATGGCTTGTACCTCGCAATGGACATCGGCGAAATCTGGCTCAACAGAGCGCTGGGTTGAGCCTAAGCTTGAATTAACTGTAATTCCTAAAAACCCCGTGAATTTCCACGGGGTTTTTCTTGCAAAATAGGCTGTGAGGTAATATAATATTCGTGTATTGTCTTTTAATTTGAGGTGTATGGTTTGGAAAGGAGCTTACGGATAAATTATGAAAATTGTTGTACTTGCGGGAGGACTCAGCACGGAAAGAGATGTGTCGATAACATCAGGCTGTCTTGTTGCTGATGCACTGAGAAAAAAAGGTCATAATGTAGTCTTGCTTGACGTGTTTATGGGATATGAACAAGATGAGTGTGATATAGAAAAGCTGTTTGAAAGCAATTACAGCTTTACAGCAAACGCTCCGATAGGAAACAGAGTTCCTGATATTGCAAAAATCAAGGCGAGCCGAAAGGATAAATCGAACCGCTTTCTTGGGCAGAATGTTGAGGAAATATGCAAAAGCGCAGATATAACCTTCCTTGCGCTTCACGGCGATGTCGGCGAAAACGGCAAGCTTCAGGCAACTCTTGATTTGCTCGGCATAAAGTACACAGGCTCGGGCAGTCTTGGCAGTGCCTTGGCGATGGATAAGGGCATTTCAAAGAGCATTTTCCTTTATCACAATGTTCCAACACCGGTCGGCAGTGTGTTTGCAAAAGCCGATATGAGCAACGGCAGAGTATTGGAGTGGAACGCATTCCCGTGTGTTGTCAAGCCTTGCTCGGGCGGCAGCAGCGTGGGTGTTTCAATAGTGAGCAGTCGTGATGAATATGAAGCCGCTATGCAAGAGGCGTTTAAGTATGAGGACGAGGTTCTCGTTGAGCAGTTCGTAAAGGGCAGGGAGCTGTCAGTCGGTCTTATTGACGGCAAGGCTCTGCCGATTATCGAGATTGTGCCGAAGCAGGGCTTTTATGATTATGTGAATAAATATCAGCCGGGCAGCACCGATGAATATTGCCCAGCCGATATCTGCACAGAGGTAACGGAAAAAATTCAGCGTGAGGCTGAACACGCATATAAGGCTTTGAAGCTTGACGCTTACGCAAGGGTTGATTTCATACTCTCAGAGGACAACAGCTTTTACTGCCTTGAGGCGAACACACTTCCGGGTATGACCCCGACAAGCCTGTTGCCGCAGGAGGCGGCGGCAGTCGGTATAGATTACCCCGAGCTGTGTGAAAAGCTTGCGCTGATTTCACTTGAAAAATATAACTGTTTGGGGTGATTACGATTAATTTTACTATTAATGATATTGTGAAAGCCTGCGGCGGCAGCTATGTCGGTGATGAAGCTCTAAAGCAGACCGAGGTCAGAACTATTGTAACGGACAGCCGCAAGGCTGAAAGCGGCTTCTGCTTTGCCGCAATCAAGGGCGAGCGCAGTGACGGTCACGCTTACATAGAGCAGTGCTTTGAACAAGGAGCGGTCTGTGCGATTTGTGAAAGCGTGCCGCAAAACCCGACAAAGCCGTGCATTGTAGTTGAGTCAACGCTCACTGCACTTAAGCGGGTTGCCGAATTTTACCGTTCGCTTTTCAATATCCCTGTTGTAGGCATTACGGGCAGTGTCGGAAAAACCTCAACCAAAGAGATGGTTGCCGCCGTGCTGTCGCAGAAATTCAATGTCCATAAAACGCAGGGAAATTTCAATAACGAGCTTGGCGTACCGATTACGCTTTTCGGCTTGAACGAGAGCCACACGGCGGCTGTTGTTGAAATGGGTATTTCCGACTTCGGCGAAATGACTCGCCTTGCAAAAATGGTCAGACCGACTCACTGCATAATTACAAATATCGGCAACTGCCACCTTGAAAATCTGCACGACCGTGACGGTGTGCTTAAGGCGAAAACCGAGGTTTTCGATTATATGACCGGCAATCGGGAAATTTTCTTAAACGGCGATGACGATAAGCTCGCAACGCAAAAGGACAGAGAGGGTATTGCGCCCGTTTATTTCGGAATTGATACGGCTAATGAATACTACGCCGAGGATATTGAGAACAACGGCGCAGACGGAATAAGCTGTACTCTCGTTCACGGTCAAAGAAAAATCCCCGTACACATTGACGCTCTCGGCACATATATGGTTTCAAATGCTCTTGCAGCGTTTGCGGTGGGTGAGAGCCTCGGAATGACTGACGAGGAAATCGCAAACGGCGTTGCAGGCTACAAAACAGTCGGCAGCCGTGATAACCTTATCAGGACGGGCAGAATAAACATCATTGACGACTGCTACAACGCAAACCCAAACTCTGTAATGGGCGCAATCGACACCCTGATGAATTTCAAGGGCAGGCGCGTATGTATACTCGGCGATATGAAGGAGCTTGGCGAAAACGAGCTGGAGCTTCACCAAAGAGTAGGCAGCTACGCAAAGGAAAAGGGCGTTGAGCTTTTGGTATCTGTCGGACCGCTTGCGGAAAAAATCAAGGTCGGCTACGGCGACGGTGCGCTGTGGTTTGAAACAGTTGAAGAGCTGATTGACAGCCTAAGCGGCATTGTAAAGGACGGCGACAGCATACTTGTCAAGGCTTCAAGAGCGATGAAGCTTGAGCGCATAGTTGACGAATTGAAAAAAATATAGGATTTGAGAGGTTAAATTTATGGAAAAGAAAAGAAGCAGCTTTACCGGCAGAATCGGCTTTGTCCTTGCGGCGGCTGGCTCTGCGGTAGGTCTTGGAAACATATGGCGTTTCCCTTATCTCGCGGCTAAATACGGCGGCGGTACATTTTTGATTGTATATATCATTCTCGCAATTACCTTTGGCTTTGCGCTTATGGTTACCGAGATAGCAATAGGCAGAAAAACAGGCTTGAGCGTTGTCGGCGCATACAAGAAGCTTGACAAGCGCTTCTCCGCGCTCGGCTGGCTTGCGGCGGCTGTGCCGATAATTATTTTCCCGTATTACTGCGTAATCGGCGGCTGGGTAACAAAATACAGCGCAATGTTCATTACAAATCAGATGGACGCGGCGGCGCAGGACGGATATTTCAAAGGCTTTATTTCAAACACGTGGGAGCCGCTCGGCTGGTTTTTCCTGTTCATCGCTTTAACGGCTCTGATTGTCTTATTGGGCGTTAAGGGCGGTATAGAAAGAGCAAGCAAAATCCTTATGCCTGTCCTCGTTATTATGACAGTCGGAATCTGTATATTCGTAATGTGTCAGCCGGGAGCGCTTGACGGCGTGCTTTATTACTTCACACCAACGCTTGACGGACTTAATGTAAATATGATTCTGGCGGCGCTCGGACAGCTCTTCTACTCAATGTCGCTTGCTATGGGTATTATGATAACCTACGGCTCATATATGAAAAAGGACGTTGATATTGAGAAGTCCACAAAGCAGATTGAAATTTTCGATGTCGGTATTGCAGTGCTTGCAGGCTTGATGATTGTTCCGTCTGTATTCGTGTTCTCGGGCGGAGATTTGTCAAAGCTTCAGGCAGGACCGTCGCTGATGTTTATAACCCTGCCGCAGGTATTCCAGAATATGTGGGCAGGTCAGATTATCGGCGCACTGTTCTTTATCCTTGTGCTTTTTGCGGCGCTTACCTCGTCTGTTTCACTTATGGAAACAATCGTATCAATCATCACGGACAAAACAAAGCTCAACAGACGTCTTGTGTGCTTTATCGTTCTTATCGGCGCGCTTCTGGTGGGAGTACCGTCCTCGCTCGGCTTTGGTGTATGGGCTGATTTCACAATCTTCGGAATGTCAATTCTCGACTTCTTCGACTTTATCAGCAACAGCGTTATGATGCCGATTGTAGCGCTTTTCACCTGCCTGCTTGTCGGCTACTTTATCGGTACAAAGACGATTGGCGACGAGGTGAAGCTTTCGTCAAAATTCAAGCGTGAGAAGATGTATACGGTTATTATCAAGTATATTGCACCGATATTTATTCTTGCAATCCTTGTAAGCTCTGTGCTCAACACGCTCGGAATAATCAAGCTTTAACGCCGGAGGAGGTGTAATATGTATAATAACTGGGAGGAGCTGAAAAGCGATTGCCTTGCCTGCCGAAAATGCGGACTTTGCGAAACGAGAAATAATGTTGTAGTCGGCGTTGGCAATCCGAATTCCAAGGTTCTGTTTATCGGCGAGGGTCCCGGACAAAACGAGGATTTGCAGGGCGAGCCGTTTGTCGGCAGAGGCGGAAAGCTTCTTGATAAAATGCTGGCGGCAGTACACCTTGACAGGAATAAAAACATCTATATTGCAAATATAGTCAAGTGCCGACCGCCGCAGAACCGCGATCCGTTTCCGGAGGAGCAGGAGCAGTGCAACGGCTGGCTGAAGGCGCAGATCGAGCTGATTAAGCCTAAAATCATTGTCTGTCTGGGCAGAATTTCCGCAATGAAGATGTTTAAGCCTGATATTAAGATAACAAAGGAGCACGGTCAGTTCTTTGAAAAGGACGGAATACTATATATGGCTACGCTTCACCCGGCGGCGCTTTTACGAAACCCAAATAATAAGCCGGCGGCATTTCAGGACTTTTTGAATTTGCAGGAAAAAATAATGGAGCTTTGCCCCGAAACCTACGAATAAAATAATACTGTAAGCAGGACTGCGGCGAGATATGCTTGCCGCAGTTTTGTTTTTTGTCCGGCAGTTAATCACCGCTTTGAAATGAAGAAATGAAGAATTATAGAATACTTTAAACGAGTAAATTATTTATTTAAAGAGCAGCGAAGCTGCGACAACCTTAACATTTGCCAAGGGCAAATATTTCATAGCGAAGCTATTTCATATCGCAAAGCGATATTTCACAAATCCCG
>DKZT01000010.1 GCA_002493755.1 Ruminococcaceae bacterium UBA7067 | reverse complement strand
GCTCTCCGTGTGGAGAGCGACAGCAAAACCACACAACGCATATAATTGATTACACTATAGCATTGTGAAGTTTCGACAACGAATACTAAAATGTATGACAATTCAGCATTCAAAAACACAATATACTTCTGATAGAGAATTAAATAAAGTGCGAATACTACGAGTAATCTATGCGCAACTACATCTCGCACTAAAATATCAACGGATCTTCAACCTTTATAGCCTCCTTAGTACCAATATGTTCAATCTTAGTTTTATACTTATCTCCAAGATAGTAAAAGCGCAGACTATCCTTGTCTGTGTCAATTTCGGCTGTCAGCATATACTTCAGTTTACGGCATTGAGCAGCATCAAGGACACACTCAAATACAGAATTCTGAACTCTTACCCCATAATTCACACAGAGCTTAGCTACTTTTCTCAGTCTTTTTCTACCGTCTTTTGTTTCAGTATTTACATCATAAGTAATCAAGACCAACATAATAATCACTTCCACATAAAAGGAGGATAACAATCCAAATCTCCTCGGATATATCGAGCAAGGAGTAATGCCTGAACATACGGCAGCAGTCCCCACTCAACTTTTTCTCCCAAAAAAGGATGTTTTATCTCTTCATGCTTCCTGTTTTGCCAAGCTGTTATAAATGTTTTTCGCCCGTTGTCGGTAAGAAGAACTGCTCCGTCCTCACGCTGCTCAAAATCTGATGTGCCGATCATTCGCTTATTAATCAGCATAAGCACAAACCTGTCGCACATCAGAGCTATGAATTCTTCCAGCAAATCAAGTGCAAGCGAGCGTCTGCCCGGACGGTCGGTATGCATAAACCCCACATACGGATCAAGACCGACCGCTTCCAAAGCTGACGCACACATTCCCGTAGCGAAAGAATACGCAAACGAAAGCATCGCATTAACTCTGTCTAAAGGCGGCCTTTTACTCCTTGATTTGAAAAAGAAGTCTTCCTTTTGCTGCAAAATCATATCATCAAAAACTGAAAAATATACCGAAGCAGCTTCACCCTCGATTCCGCGAAGCTCATCTAAGTTTTCTGCGTTAAACGCTTTATGGATAGAATTCTTCAAATACTCAGATTTGGATTTAAACTTGACCTTGTCAATTCTCAGTTCATGATCACGAACGGTCCGTTCAAGAACCCAACGGCTGTTGTAAAGCTTTGCAGCAATCATATTTTCAGAGATTTTCAGACTGATTTCAGGGTCATCAGCAAAACGGTACTGTTGCCGCCGCAGGAAAACATTTCCGCTTGCCTGCCCCTCAACTCTTGCAAGGAATCTTCCGCTTCCGCTCATAAACACAAGCGATTTCCCATCTTTTGCGCATTTGCCCATCAGAGCAGGACTTGCTCCAGTATATCCGAAGGTAACTATACCGTCAAGATTATGCAAAGGTACACGACCTATTTCATTTTGTTCCTGAAGAATTACAACATTTTCGCCGTCAAGAGAAAGATATTTGTCGGGTGTTGTAACATACAGAGTATTCTGCAGTTTTTTCATTTCGCACTATCCTCCTGTAATGCAAGCATTGATTTTATATATTCCGAAGCTTTTTTATTGCCGCATATCACAGGCAGACAGATATTATTCAGAGAACAGGCATTGCAGGACTTTGTTCTTTTAACCTTAGGAGTGTGCTTTCTCCGATATAGCATATGCATTTCTTCAATTATTCTTTCCGTTCGTTTTTTAAGCTCATCGGTTATTTCGACCTTTACACGCTTTCTTGTTTCACCGTAATATATATATCCAAACGGAACTTCACAGCAAAGCATATCCTCTAAGCACATAGCCTGTGCAGTAAGCTGCATTATGTCGCATTCATCGGCTTTTTCTTTGCCTCGCTTGTATTCTATGGGGGTTACCGTGTATTTTCCCTCTCTTCCGAAAATCTCAACTCCGTTATCATCTCTGTGAAACTCAACAACATCACATTCTCCGCTAAGCCCAAGACGAGATGAAGAAATTGACATAGCCCTGGCAATAATCACATTTCTGCGTTTTTCGTTGAAGGCACTGTCATGAACATTCCTGTGCATAACGGCGCCGTCAGCAGTGCGCAGATTTTCTGCCCACTGCTGTTCGATATGAATAAGCGCCCACTGTCTGCGGCAAAAGACAAAATGTTGTATCCCCGAAAGCATCAGATACTCATCTTCGTTATACATCATACCATATCATAAATTTCAGGTGTAACTCCGTCAAGCTCGTCAACTGTAATTTCATAATCATCATACGAAGACGGCTTACGCACACCCTTCTTACGCTTAACTTTCAAGGAACGAAAAACTTGAGCTGATGAATACTTCGGAGTCTTACAGTCATGCTTCCACCAGTACAGATGGCATACCTCCATACTTCCCTCCGGTCGTGCCGATGAGCAGTCATTTTCAAAAAGCGTTTTCAGAGCCTCCTTGATTTTTTCAGCATCCTCTTCGGTGAAGCCGGTTTTCTCGGCTAACTGGCAATTAATGCTTCCCTTAATTACATATATACCGAATTCTACCCTGTGTTTCATACCCATTGTATCAGAAGATTTACCTGCCTTGTCTCTTTCGCCGTTTACACTTTTTGTAATCTGTATACTTACTATATTAACAGGATCGATGCTAACCGCCTGCTGAACAGTCACCGGACCTCTTACGCCGACTGATACATTATCACCCTTGAAAGCAAACACCTGACCGAAGCTGCGTACATCAATCCACTCTTCACAGGCTTTTCTTGCATACTCCTCACGGTTAGTGTTCCTTCCCTTACTGATTGCTTTTAATCCCTCGTTGCTTTCCGCTCGTTTTCTCAGGCTGTCACAGCCATCATCGCAGCGGTCGTCCGACTGCACAAAAATCTTTTCACCCATATCCTGAAGGCGGTTTCTTATCTTTCTTTTGATGCATACATCTGAAATTTCGCTGAAACCATCAAAATTTTCACGGGGACGGTTTCCATCCAATGGATCTCCGTTTGGGTTTGCGTTTGTTGCGGTGATAATTAATGCGAAATCAATTTTGTTTTGAAGTATATTCATAGTTTAGTCCTCCTCTGTATTTTGTGATTCTTTGGTTTCTACTTCTTTTTTAGATGGATACATAGCGTTAAGCTGATGGTAATAACCGAGAAGATAAGAAGGTTCAAGAGATTCCGGTGAAGAAAAGACATCACAGCTCATATTAGCCTTAATTTTCCCGATAAGTTCTTCATATCTGCTTGCTTTCGCTCCCAGTTTCTTAAAATACGGAATTAAGCGAGTATATATTATTTCCCACGTACGATACGGTTGTTTCGCAAACTTATTCCAATAACGCTTGGCGTTTGTAACTCTCTTTCCCTTATCATCAGCATCGTAAGACTCATACTCTGCTTTATCCGCAACAGCGAGCAAACAGCCAAATAGATAACTTCGGTCTTTGCTGTTGTAATCAATATCCATTGTTGTTACTCCTTCCTCATTTTCAATATTATATTTTCTGATTATACCGCAGGCTACTTCGAGCACTAAGCGGTGATTATATCCTTTTACATCATATGCAAGGGGATTTGAGGCTTTTATAAACAGGTTGCTCATAATATCCTTAGGGAGTTTCCTGCCCTGAGTGATACACGGTATAAGGCGCATAATCGTATCGGTCATAATTTCAGCTTTACACTTGATTTCTCCATTTTGCTCAGTTCCATAGGCGCATCTGGCTATTTCGTAAACGCTGAAAGAATTGATACCGATTTTTCCTGTCTTAACATTAAAGCGTTTCCACGAAATTTCACTGTGCCATTTTTTAATATTATTGAGAAACGCTGATTTCTCAAGCTCAGAGTAGAATGAAATAGAAAGTCTGCCTGTTGTTGCGGCGTCAAGACCCATTATTATAACCTTTGAAGTAGTTTCAAGCTTTTGCTCATACCCGAATATCATCTTGCTGAGCAAGGATTCATAATCAGCCTGAGTGTAGGGGATTTCTTCGTCATCGGGATATTCATCGTCCCAGCAATCCGAGAAGCTGTTCCTTATATCAGGCAGCGGCTCAAGCGCACTTGCCCACACAACAACCGTCAAAGAGTTTTCAAAGCTCATTCCCTGTCTTGCGATAAGCCATTTTAGAGCGTTGTGCATTTTCTGCGAGAAATCATAGCTTACAGAAAGTGCTTCCTCCTTGTCTGAAAATCTGCCGCGGTAGGTAAAGCCGCTTTCATCATTTGCAGAGATAAGCTTTGCTTTATCGCCTGCATTGCGGATTTTTGAGGGATGCTTATATGTGCAGGGCAAAATTTCTCCGGTTGCATAGCAAAGCTGCTTACAACCAACAGTTTCATTGTTATATGCAATAAAGCTGTTGTAGAGGCTTTCGTCGAGCCATGTTCTGTTTTCACGCAGCATATCGTCGTAATTTACACGGAAACGCACAAATGCATCCTCTTGTGAAATTCCGGTTATTTTGCTTTCATCCAGCTTTTCTGTTTTTCCGTCAGTTTTCAAAACTCCGCAGTCAATCAAATCCTGCATTATGCAGGCTTTATCTAAATAAGTGCAAACAGTTTTTACCGCAGGGTGAGAATTCTCGCTGTTGCGCCAGCTTTTAAGCTGCTGCATATAAGCAGAGAAATACTTCGCATTATCCGCATTCTTTCCCGTTGCAAATTTTCCGTAATCGCCTGCTATGTAAACAAGCTTATCATCAAAAGGCATTGGAAATACACCATTGCCTCTTGAGCCTGAATCCTCGGTAACGGGAATAACCGTCACCTGCTCTGACTTATCAAGCGCACGGGCATCAACAAAATCTCCGTTTTCACTCAGCGTAATTTCAATCTGAGCGTTTGCTGTTGAATGTGAAATGGGAAGCAGCTTTTCGCCGCAGTCATCTCTGCCGCAGTTGTTTACATAAATTTTATACAGCTCCTCAGTCCAGCTCATCAGCTTCACCTCCGACAAATTCATCGAGTCCGCTAAAATTGTTATGCTCCCTGCCGAACGGCTTAATCTCCATATCCTTTATGTGTCTTTTGATTGTGCAGTCCTTTGGCTCAATAAAATCTATCACGCCGTTTACCATTGTCGGCTGCCAGAAGCGCACTGTCATTTTTCCCTTATCCTCGGGGTTCTCAGCTTCGTCCGCGTAGGTGATTCCATGGTACATCAGGCTGTACCTGATTTCTCCGCTGTCATCGTAATAGCTCTTGCCCTCTCCGAAAATACAGGGCTCAACATAAGCCTGACACTCACGGCAGCCGAGAAAAACATCACGTCTGCCGCCTCTTTTTATCATACGCCTTGCTATGTTGTGGTGTTTATGCTCGTTACGGTCACATTCAAGCTCGGGACGGTTATAATTCCACTCAAAATGCGCCCTTACCTGATAGCAGACATCTGTCAGATATGTATAATACGCTAAGTCATTACCGCCGCTGTACTTGATAGGTCGGATACCCTTGCGCTCGGTTTGTATAGGCTTCATAATGCGCACGCTGTCAATCTTCCACACGATCGTTGGTTTGTAATATACGCTGTGTAAAATGCCCTTCAGAGCTTCATATGTGGGAATCACATATGAGCAATGTTCTCCCGATGCTCTTGTGAGAACGTCGGAAAACATCGCGTAGGGACCGTAAATAGCAAATTCTACGGTATTTCTGTGTATTGGTTTTTCCATCGCTTCAACTCCTTTAGCTTTCTAGTATGAGGATATTATAACAGTGATATTTTCAATTGTCAAGTCCTTAATTGAAATTAACAATCAATTCACAATTAACAAATATAAAGTGATATACTGTTAATAAAACGTCGCTCAATTATTGAGCGTGGATTGAAATTAGTAAGAGGATATTATTAATCCGGCTCACCGCATAGCTTGCTCTATGCGGTGATTTTTTTAAAAAATTAACGCAGGCTGTTCTCCTCTTTTCACAGACACTCCTGTCGAAGCATCATAAAACCCATCATTAAGTGCAATCGCTCCGCATTTCAGCTTTATAAGAGCGCCGGCTTCATCAAGCGCTTGCTTAAGGTTGGGATAAACTCCAACGGTGTATTTCTGTGCAGTTCTCAGAAGCTCTGCCGTTTCACGGGGCGTAATATCAGAATTAAGCTTTAGTATCAGTTCATCTGCCTCTGAGTTATACGGCACAATTATATCCTCTGTATTTTCATCGATTATTTTGAAAACACTCCCGGCAGTTTGAAAAGCCTGAGCGCAAAAACGTATTTCAGGTTTTCTTTTTAAATTGTACCTGTTTTTATTTAATGACAATAGATTAATCAGCGTTTCGTTTTTACCCGAATTATCGATATTGTAAGAAAGGTTTTCTTTTTGCTCATTATAAAATTTGCTGTAATACGCCGTCATTGTATCAACAGACAGCAAGTCAGTAAATTTACCGTTGTCAAGAATTAATCTTGAAACAGACTGCGCTGATTTCAGCTCAGTCATCTTACTCAGGTTTTCTTCCCTGATATTTATAATATAAACAGGACAGATTGAAGCATTTTCACCATTTCTGTTGCATCTTCCAGCAGCCTGAGCAGCATTGTCCATTCCGACAAGTGAACGCACAACACAATCGAAGGATATATCAACCCCTGCCTCAATAAGCTGTGTTGTTACGCAAACAACCCTCCGCTTCTCTTTACGCATATTTCGGATTGAAGCGATAATTTCCCTGCGGTGCTGAGGACACATATTAGTGCTGAGATGTATAATTACTGCTTTATCCGATTCTGCTGCCGTTTCATTCTTTGACTTTATCAGTTCATATAGCGCAGCTGCTGATTTCTTCGTATTGACAACAACAAGTAAGCTTCCGCTTTCCAGATATTTATCATAACAGAAATGCGCAGATTCATCATATGTATAACCTGATTTTGTAATTGCGGAAACAAGCCGTGTTCTTCTGAAACGTTCAAAGTCCTGCGAATAGTCACCCGTCATACTGCTCTTTGTATCGAGAAGAAGCGGATATTTTAACTTATCAAATACAGGCTGAGTTGCCGAGCAAAGCACAACTGTACTTCCGCATATTTTCGCAAGAAAATTAACTGCAAGATTAAAGAGATTTACGCATTTCAGCGGAACAGACTGTACCTCATCGATAATTATAACTGCACGGCTGAGCCTGTGCATTCTGCGTACCGATGATGTTTTACCAAGAAACAAAGAATTGAAAAACTGAACCATTGTTGTCACAATTACCGGACTGTCCCATTTTTCGGTGCGCAGCTCATATTCTGAAAGCTCTTCTTTGGCAGTAATTTCATTAATAATATTCGAGTGATGCTCAAGAAAATTTTCATCTCCTGCTATTGAACGGATTTCATCACCGTTTTGCTCAAGTATTGACATAAAAGGCGCAACATAGATGATTTTATCCATATTATTCGCTTTACAGTAATCAATCGCAAAGCGCAAAGAAGATAAGGTCTTTCCTCCGCCTGTCGGGACAATAAGACGGCATACACCGACATCATTTTTCGCAAACTCAGCACATCTGTCGGAAATGCTCCTGCGCTGAACTGAAATAGGGTCTGTTTTATGCTCAAAGGCTTTAAGCTTATGCTCAAGTCGAGTGTGCATATTATCCCACAGAGCAGCAGTGTCAAATTCCTTTTGGGTTTTACTATCCGACATAAAATCAGCGCTATTTGTTCGGTCTGCGTCAATCAGCACAGACTCCATAAAGCGTTCAAACATTCCGAGATAAAAGGCAAATATTTCAGGAATCGGACTGATCGCTCTGATTTTCTTTCTGACCTTGCTGTACTCATCGGCTGATTTTTCCAGTAAATGCCGTAGCTCGCTTTCATCAAAAATATCATTGATATTCTGCCGTATTTCATCGTATCTATCAGCTTTAGAAACACGGTAAGAGAAATAATCCTCTCCGCATTCGTTCACCCAATCGTGCAGTCCGTGATGAGATATAATTGTTCTTGCGATAAACCTTGAAACAAGATAAATATCTTTATCGTTATATCCGTCAGCAAGCTCACAGATGAAGCGAGCGCCGGCAAAACAGTGATCTATATCTCCCCGCCGAAATTCGCTTTCCCCACTGATATAGCTGTTAAAATCAGAAGTAAGCTTTCCGGCATCGTGAAGGTAAGCCTGCAGCTTCGGCAGATATTTAAGTCCAAGCTTTTTGACATACTGTTCAGCAATAATCGCAACCTCTTTGCAATGTTCTTCCACTGTCTGAGCTTTTCTGTCAGATTCTCTTATATGTGCTTTATATTTCATTATTACCCCCCCATTAAAAATCTCTATTTATTTATATTACCACATTCGTCATAACTTGTGTGAATATCTCCATTAAAAATATAATTTTGTATAATTAGACAACTATTTATATATTTATTTATCAGTATTGCACAATTATCTTGAAATTAATTTTAAAAAAGGCTGCAAAAAGCGCAGATTGCTTTTTGCAGCCTTGATTTTATCTTCCGATAAACATTCCTGTTACTTTACCGTTTTCAATATAGAACATCATAATCTTATCGCCCGCATTGTACTGTATAACCATATCATCTGCGGCGGCAGGATTGCCGTACTTTTTCTTGACATCGGCAGCCGAGCTTCCAACGCCGATTTTCTTTGTGGTTTGTGTGTTGCCGTTTGATTCAACAAAAATAGTTTCAACATACTCCTTATTATTTTTGAAGTAAGTATTAATCGTCATATTGCCGTATACATACACATAACCCTTTCCGTTGTCACTCAGACCGCAGTTTGGGTTTTCCTGCGTTGAATCAGGCGAACCGAGCTTTGATTTTATGCTGCTGAATGCTCCGTCCAGAACAACAGTTGCGTTTCCGTACTTAACCGCAATATCGGTTTCTACAAATGTTCCGTCCTTGCTCGGGACAGGACCGTCATCACGGTTATTTCCGGTCTGAGGAGTCTGAGGAGTTTGCGGCTGCTGCGGCTGTTCCTGCGGTGCCTGAGGTTCAACGATCTCCTGCGGCTGCTCCTCCTGCGGATAATCATAAACCTCTTCATAAATTATTTCGTATTGCTCCTCAACGGAATTATTGTCTGAATTTCCCGATGAGCTCGAAGAGGAATTCTTGTCATCCTTTTTCTTTTCTGTGGGTTTCTCGGTGGCTTTTTGTGTAGGCTTTTCGGTAGGCTTTTGAGTTGCCTTCTCTGTTGCTTTTTCCGTCGCTTTCTTTGTTTCCATTTCGACCTGTCCCGATGGGGTTTCACTTGAATTGTTGTCACCTCCGCAGGCGGTCAGTGCAAATGCTCCTGAAAGTAAAAGTGCAAATAAAATAACTGCTTTCTTCATTGAAAAATTACTCCTTTATATTGTAAATTCTCCCAGCACGTCAGTGCCTTTATTACCATTGCTGTCATTTGTAACCACAGCAGAAACGCTATAAGTACCGCTCGGCAAATTCCTGCTTACTGTCATTGAATAGCCGTAATCGGATTCGTCATCAAGACCGAGCAGCTCGGTTTCACATACAGGAAACGCTTCATAGCTTTTGCTTTCGGTTTCGGATGATAAAATAACAAAAATCCTGCTGTCATCCGTGAAGTATCTCTCGTCAAGAACCCCGTAAATTTTTATGTACGAATCGGTTACATCGGCATTAAATAAATTCCTGTCGCTTATTCCTATTACATCGGCTTTCGGAGCATCACACTCCATTGCCTCCATAACAGGAGCTGACTTGACGATATTCCCGAGATTACGCTCAACTATTTCGTATACAACATCTGTATTGCTTTGTGGCACAAGCGAGGTCATCGAAAACGGCTGTGAGCGTGTAATAGTTGTTGTCCTGTAATTGTCAACCAAAAACGGCAGCATCGCTCTGCCAAAGGAATCCCTGACCATCAGCAGGTTGCCCTGTGCCTTTAGATTACGGGTTTTTATCAGGGAATCCTTTTTTTCGCTGTCACCCATAAGCTCTTCCATTGCCGAGCAGTTATCACCCTCAAGCCTTGGCATCAGAATACTCAGATTATCGTAGTTATGATTGAAATAATACTGGTTGTCTAAAATACCGCCGGACGGATAAAGCATTTTATCGAGGTCACCTCGCCAGCGCTTTTCATATGTGTATTCAAGACCGTTATAATCCTTGCTGTCCTTGCCGAGCGACTCCATAATTGCATTAAAACCATACAACGCTCCCAGATTATTCCAGTGAGTATCTCTTTTAAGATAAAGCTGCTTATCCTGCGACTGCAGAACAGCTTTAAGATCTGTATAATTAACGCCCAGCTTATCAAGTTCATTTGTCAGCAGGGATAAATTGCTTGCTTCACCCTTTGTATAGCGTGTAGGCATATATTCGGGATAAACAGTATTTTTATTCGGCGCAACCGTAAACACAAAATTGTTTCCTGTTGAAACCGCCTTATCCTGCATAAGCTTAACCGTTCGGGCGATGTTCTTTATTTTTCTGTTTGAAAATGTTTTCCCGACATAATCATTCAATGTTTCCTTTGAAAAAATGTAGCCGTCACTGCCTGTCACAACATTGCCTGCATCAGCATCAAACAGCTGAGATTTAAGAAAATTATCAGCCGTTACAAGCTGTGAACGAAAAGTTAAATGCTCGGTAAAATAATCGTCAAAATCCGAAAAGAAATCGGCGTTGATATTACCGCTTTCATCTGTTACGGACGGAGGAGGAGCAAGCTCGGTTTTTCCGATAGGCTCCTCGTTTTTGAAGAACGGCCACAAGCATAAGGGAGTCATACACACGCAAAGGAAAGCAGCGATATATGCTGTTTTTAACGCTTTATTTTTATTCACGTCTTAACCTCCCTCAGAATCTGAAATAAATAAACGGGTTGTAAGCCGCTGTTGCAAGGCTCAAAACACATAAGCCGAGTAACAAAAGTGTACCAACACACGACACAGCATCAACAGCCGCAGTCATATTTCTCGATCTCATATTCTGACCGATTTTCTTTACGACAGGGGTAGAGATAACCGCACCGACCGCAATTATTAGAATCACGTATGGGGTTAATGCTCCGAACACATTCATAGATACATCGGCATTTGAAGCCATTGTTCCGACGAACATATTTTTAATAACAAACAAGCCCTGAGAAATCGTGTCCGCCCTGAAGATTACAAAGGTAAGAACGGTAACAAGAAGCGTGTAAATATGTATAAGCGTTTTGGATACAATGCCCTTGGCTTTTGAAGCCGGTATTATACCGAAGTTCTCCATAAGCAGGAAAAAGCCGTGAATAAGTCCCCAAGCGACAAAGGTCAGATTTGCGCCGTGCCATAAGCCTGTAAGGAAGAAAACTATACACTTATTTATACTGGTTCTTACCTTGCCCTTTCTGTTGCCGCCGAGAGGAATATAAACATATTCCTTAAACCACGTTGAAACGGAAATATTCCATCTGCGCCAGAAATCGGTCATACCGCAGGCTGAGAACGGATAGTTGAAGTTTTCTTTGAAATCAAACCCGAACATCTTGCCAAGACCGATAGCCATATCACTGTATCCGCTGAAATCGAAAAAGATCTGAAGCGCATAGCATATCGCACCTATCCAAGCCGCAGGGAGAGTCATTGATGAAGCTTCAAGCGCAAACACATTATCAGCTATAAGAGCAACGGCGTTTGAGATAATGAGCTTTTTTGAAAGTCCGTAAATAAATCTTTTAATTCCGTACACAGTCTTATCAATAGAATGTGTGCGACAGCGAATCTGCGCGGCAACATCGGAAAACTTGATAATCGGACCTGCGATAAGCTGCGGAAAGAAAGAAATATAAAGGCAAATATGCAGTATGTTCTTTTCAATAAGCTTCGGATTCTTATAAGCGTCAATAACATATGACATTGCCTGAAAAGTAAAGAATGATATACCGATAGGCAAAGATATATCAGGTACGGGAACGGATAAGCCTGTTACTGAATTAAATAGCTGTGCCAGAAATCCAAGATACTTAAATACTACCAGAAGTGAAAGATTGATTATAATTGCAATAATCAGAACAGGCTTCTTCAGCCTTTGATTGTTCATCATCAGTCCGCAGGCATAGTTTATCACGATTGAGCAAAGCATAAGCAAAACAGCAAACGGCTCGCCGTAAGCATAGAAGAAAAGGCTTGTAACGGTGAGGATAACATTTCTCAGCTTATTGTTGCGTGAAACGAGGTAAATTATATATGTCAGCGGAAAAAACAAAAATACAAATACAGTTGAACTGAATACCATTTTATTTCCTCAATATATTAGATTTATTGTCACACATTTATTTACAAACCTGATAAGGATAATGCTTGTCAGTGCCAACCTTTTTGCCCCACGTTAGGTATTTCTCCATATCACTGTCAAGTCCTCTGTATCTTGAGTTTGTTTTACCGAGATATGAACGAATACCCATCTCTTTTACACCAGTTGGGTCAATATGACGCCAGCCATACTCTGTTTTTGCAATAACCCAGTTATGCGGACTGTATCCTCTGCCGTAGATATTACCGTCAGTGACGCGTTGAGCCTCAAAGCCTGCTCTTGTTATCAGATAATAATAAAGCGAGGATTTATAGTAGCACGAGCCTCTTCTGTATTTCAGCGCATATACGCTCATACTCTCAACACTTGTACCGCAGTTCATTGAAGAATAAATTATATTGTTAGAAACATAGTTGTAAAGCTTTTCAAGCGATTTTCCGTAAATGAATATCAAATCATCCGCTACAACCGGCAGAGTTGATTCGCTGATTGTAAGGTAATTCGACTGATTGTTGAAGGTTCTGTTATAAACATAGCCGACTACACCGCTGTACTCAACCATATACCAGTTGCCTCTTTTTGAAATCTGGTTGAGCTTTGCGCCGCTGCTGAAGCTTTTGAGAGTTTTGCTTGCCCATTTCGGCTCGCTTACAATTACCGAAGCTGCAACCGATGACACATTCATCTTTGTTGCTACTGCTATGGTACATTCAACCTTTACGCCGTTGTAGGCTGTTGCGGTTACTGTTGTAACTCCGGGCTTTACTCCTGTGACAAGTCCGCCTGCCGCCTTGACTGTTGCTATACCCGAATCCTTGACAGAGTATGTAACATAGTAAGCACCCTCGCCGTTTTTGAAGCTGCTGTTCAAATCAAAAGTTCCGCCTACCGGTACTGCAATACAGGTCTTGTTGAGATAAACCGCTGTCGGCGCCGCCTTTACGGTTACCGTGCAGGCTGCCTTTACTCCGTTATATGCTGTTGCTGTTATTACGGCTGTTCCCGGCTTTTCTGCCGTAACAAGTCCTCCTGCAGCCTTTACGCTTGCCGCTGTTGAATTGTCGCTTGAATATATGATGCTGTACGCTCCCTCGCCTTTGCCGAGCGAACTGTTAAGATCATATGTTTCTCCTACTCCAAGCGTGATTGAGGTTTTATTAAGGCTCATTGTTGTAGGAGCTTTCTTGACCGCAACGGTGCAGGAAGCTGTTGCTCCGTTGTGAGTGGTTACAGTGATTGTAGCTGCTCCAACCTTTAAGCCTGTAACCTCACCGGTTGACGCATCTACTTTGACAGCGTCCGGGTTGTTGCTTTTATACACCGCATCCGACAGGTCGGAGCCTGTCGGTGAGCTCTTTTCCAAGGTGTACTTTTCGCCAACACCTATGGTCAAGGAAGTTTTGTTAAGCTCAACAGTATCGGGTTCAGTCGGCTGTGTTGGCGGCTCGGTTGGCTGAGTCGGCGGCTCGGTTGGTTGGGTTGGTGGGTCTGTCGGTTGTGTGGGTGGCTCGGTTGGTTGAGTCGGTGGCTCAGTTGGTTCTGTCGGCTGAACCGGGTTTATCGGTTTGCCTATTTCACTGCTTTCATCAAGCTGATTAAGAGAGAATTTCTGAACCATTATGCTGTCCATAAGATTAACCTTAAGGTTTTTGTCAACATCACCGCATAGAATCTGCGTATCAGAAAAATCCATCTGTGACAGTGAAAATTTCTGTATTGCTATACTGTCGAGCAGATTTACCTTTTTATCAAAGGTCACATCGCCGAGAATAAGCTCAGCGACAGGCTCGGTTTCTGTTTCGGCTTTTGTTTCTTCTTCGGCATCTGTGCTTGCTTCGGTTTCAGATACAGGTTGTGTCTGAATTTCAATCTTGTTTTCTTCCGCCCCATCAAGCGCTGAACCAACCGCTATTGACGATACGGCTATAAGCCCTGCAAGAGTACAGCACAGCGCGGATTTTACTGTTCTTTTTTTCTTTCCTCTCATTTTTATCCCCCATTACTAATTTCCTGTAAAATGTCAAGATTATCTTTATAAAATCAATATGCAAACATTACATAATTGTAATTATGTACGTAATT
>DKZT01000037.1:2826-13076 GCA_002493755.1 Ruminococcaceae bacterium UBA7067 | reverse complement strand
ATAAATAATAGTAATAAATCCGACTTAAATGATATGCTGTAAAGATTTAAAAGCGCATCAAAAGCAGTATATTTTGAATCGCAAGTACAACATATATCAAAAATGCTTAAGTGTCTTTTCTTTTGTGCAAATTTTCATTTTTGCTTATTCATAGTTTAATAGATATATTCAGTGTTTCCTTAGGTAAAATCAAAGAAACCGAGTCCTCGAAGCGCATTGATAAAGCGTTTCATATAGTCAAGCGATGTCACAGGCCAGTGGAATCCAATTCTGTAAAGCACCTGCATTGTGTATTTATTGCTCTTTCCAACGGAGAATATCTTCTGACCGTGCGCCATATTCTGGTAGGCAAGCATACTGGAAAGAATTTTTGCCTTTTCGGGATTTTGCTTTGCTTCTTCGAGCGCCTTTTCGTATTCCTCTGTTTCTGATGCCTGCGAGTGAAGTCCGATTTTATCCATCTCCATATATAAGTCGCCCATCATCAGCATATGATTATTGAACGGGTGGAATACAGTACAGTTCTTTGGAGTCTTTGACAGAAGGAGGATTGCTTTTGCCACAAAATCTATGGGAGAAAGCTCAAACGGCATTTCTATCATATCATACGGATATTTTCCGATGATAATATTGGATTTGAGCCTGCCCATAAATGTGTTTGTGGTAAAGTTAATCTGATACTCGCCGTCGCTGTTTCTTGCGGAAAGCGTGCCGACACGCATAATTTTTGCATTAAATCCTTTTGAAACTTCTTCAAGAATTGCCCTTTCGGCAAGGAATTTTGAAAGCGTGTACTTAGATGTTGTCTGCTGTCCGAAATAAAGCTGATTTTCCTCCAGATGAGTTACCTCTCCCTGCTCACCTACAAATATTCCGCCGACACTCATAGTTGAAACGTGAATAAGACGTGCATCTGCCTGCTTACAGAAATCTATTACATTAAGCGTTCCGTACAAATTGACATCTTCAATGTCTGTTCCCTTTGAAAAGTGCTTTACATTTGCGGCACAGTTAATAACAGTATCAATATTGAAATCAAGGAACTTGTCAAATGATTCTCTGTCTGTGACGTCTCCGCTCAGGATAGTCAATCTGTCAGAATAGTTTTCTTTCAGACTTTCTTCAAAATAATAGAAGAAAATCAAATTAAGTCTGTCCTCTGCGGGATTGTTATTTTTGTCACGCAGCAGGCAGTAAACCTTGCCGCTGTATCTGTGGAGCAGCTCATAAAGAATATGTATTCCAAGGAAGCCTGCGGCACCCGTAAGGAGTACATCGCCTATCTCCTGCACATCTCCGTTTTTAAAGCTCTCAAGATTATTTTTAAGCAACACGTTTTCTATATTACTGTAATCATAGTTGCTTAAATCTTCAAAGTCATTCTTCGGAACATCTTTTTCGCAAAGCTTTGCAAGTGCGGCAGGAGTCGGGTTTTCAAATACATCGCCGTACGCAATCTCTATACCGCTCTTATTAGCAAGAATAATCACCCTTGTTACGGTCAGCGAACTGCCTCCTATATCAAAGAAATTATCATCGGCATAAACCTTATCAAGCTCTAAAACCTTGGCAAATATATCGCACATAGTTTTTTCAAGAGCAGTTGTCGGTTTAACTCCTGCTTTCTTTTCGGACGACTGAGGTTCAGGCAAAAGCTTCGTGTTGATTTTGCCGTTAGGGGTCAGCGGCATTTCAGAAAGCTGAACATATGCCGCAGGCACCATATAATCAGTTAAAGATTTTTTTAGCTCATTTTTGATAAATTCCGCATCAAGCTGAATATCCGATGTGTAGTAGGCACATATAGCGTCAGCGTTATTTACCTTTCTTATCAAAGCAACTGCGCTCTTAATGCCGTTAATGTCTGACAGGCACTTTTCGATTTCGCCCAGCTCAATTCTCAGACCTCTGAGCTTAACCTGATTGTCGGTTCTGCCAAGTATTACAACATCACCGTTATTCGTCCACTTTGCATAGTCGCCCGAACGATAGGTTCTTTCGCCGTTAAATTCAATAAACGCCTTTTTCGTCTGCTCAGGAAGCTTATTGTAGCCGAGTGCAACTCCGCAGCCTGAAATCAGAAGCTCACCGACAACTCCTACAGGAAGCAGATTGTTGTCAACATCAACTATATGTTCAACATAGTTCAGAAGCGGCTTTCCGACTGAAATTTCATCAGCGTTTGTCAAATCCTTGCAGTTTGACGAAACCGTTATTTCGGTAGGACCGTAGGTATTAAGAATTTTTGCATTAGTTTTTTCACGGAGAAGCTTCAGGAGCTTATAGGGATATTTCTCGCCGCCCGAAAGAATAACCTTACAGTCAGCCATCGCCTCTGCAAATTCATCAAGCTCCATATACTGCAGGAGCCTTGAAGGAGTTGAGTTGAACGCATCAGCGTTATTCTCTTTAAGAAATTTTGCAAGAGCAATCGGGTTAACCGTCTGCTCATCGCTTGCAAAGACAAGCGTCAGACCATTGCATAATGAAAGCAATGTTTCCTTAAGCGACATATCAAATGATACTGTCGTTACAGAGCCGTAAGCCTTGCAATTATCAACAATATACTTTACCTGAGGGTTTGCGTCATCATAACTTAAATAGCTTGCAATTCCGATATGTTTTAGCATAACACCCTTTGGCTTTCCTGTTGAGCCTGATGTGTAAATAAGATAAGCCAAATCCTCGGGACTTACATCAATGTCAGGTGTTTCGCAATTTTCACCGCCGAGAAGTAAATCTACATCTATCGTTTTATCGTAAATCCCGACAAGCTCGCCTTCGGTTACTACGAAATCAGCCTCGCTATCCTCAATAATGCTGTTGATTCTTTCCTGCGGATAGTCGGGACAGGTCGGAATAAATGCTCCGCCTGCTTTGAGGATACCGAAAATGGTTGAGAAAATTTTTGAGGTTCTGCTAAGTAACACAACAACCCTTCCGCCCTTTTTCAAGCCTCTTGCAATAAGCTCGTTTGCAGTAACATTTGCACGGCGGTTAAGCTCTCTGTATGTGAGAGTTCCGTCACAGGCAGTAATCGCAATGTTGTCGGGAGTTTTTTCAACCTGATTCTCAAACATTTTATGCAAAAGCTTTGTTTCAACAGGAGCAATACGAGTTAAAGAAAAGCTGTTCAGCTCATTAATCTGACTGTCATCAAGCAGAGAATTTTTCCTTATCTTGCTGTCAGGCGCAGAAATAATATGCATAGTCGCATTGAAAATTGATTTTACAAGCGTCTGCATCAAATCTTTACTGTAAAGTGCTTCATTGTAACGGACAACAATACAGGGCTGATTTCTATAATTTTCAATATAAATTGCAGTTTTAAACTTTGTGATTTCCATATCAAAGAAATTTCTCTCAACAGCTTCGCCGTCAATTTTCAAATCGTCCGTTACACCAATCTGATATTCGTACATTATATTCGGCGCAAATCCGAATTTTGAACAAATCTTTGAATAAGGATAAATCTCATTTTCTATTGCGCCCGTAAAAACAGACTTGCTCTTTTTAACAAATTCAAGTGCCGAAATATCTTCAATCTCAATTCCGAGAGGTAATGTTTTAACAAACATACCAAAACAATCCGTCAGACGCATATCGCTTCTGCCGTTGCTGATTGTGCTGAGATATACGTTTCTTGAATTTGTAAAGCGTGACACTGAATAGAAAGCGGCTGCGAGGAAAAGCTGTGCAGGCGTAACGCCGTTTTTATTACAGAAAGCTTCTATCTGAGCTAAATCAAAGGGGACATTTACTTCTGCAAGCTTACCGTTATCTCCCTGTGAGCCTATATCAGGAGTTATTTCTGACGCCGACTCAAAATTCTTCATCATATCATCAAAGAATTTTTCAGCCTTGCTGTATTCCTCGCTGCTTTCAGCTTTGATTTCGTCATCAATATAGTCAAAATATGTATAATCCTCTGACTTGATTTCAGCGCCCTCATATGCTGCTTTGAGCTGATTCAAAAATATGTTATAAGACGCACCGTCAAAAATAATATGATGAACATCAGCGAAAAGATAGATATTTCTCTCTGTTTCAACAACAAGGATTCTGAACAGAGGAGATTTGGAGAAGCTAAACGGCTTGACAAATTCTTTCTTCAAGAGTTCAAGCTCGTTTTCGGTCATTTTCTTTACGGGAATATCAAACTGCCTGTTGTCAGGATAAACCTGTTCCACATCATCGTTTTGCGTTGTAAGATGCGTGAATATGTACGGATGCGCAAGAATAACATTTTTAACACTGTCAGCAAGCTTTTCTGCGTTTATAGACTTTGTGAATTTAAGAATTGACGGAATATTATAGAGCGTAGTGTACGGATTTTTCATACAGTCAAGGTATACGCCCAGCTGCGTCTTTGACAGAGGATATAAAGACTTGTAAGCTTTTTGCTTTGTCTCGGCTGTATTCTTTGCCAATGCTCCGCTCATAAGGTATTCCTGAAGCCGATCCTCAATAGAAATAACCGAGCATTCCTTCATCATCTGCTTTACATTAGCCTCAAAGCCAAATTCCTTATGTAGTTCAACTGCAAGCTTAATTACCGACAGAGAATTGAGTCCTGCAAACAAAAGATTTTCAGTAACACTGAATTTATCGTTACCGAGAATTTTAGCAATAATTGAGTGAATTTTCTTTTCAAGCAGGGTCATAGGCTTTGATGATGGTTCGCTGTTCTGCGCTTTCTTTTCAGGCTTGGGCAATGCACGCTTGTTGACCTTCTGATTCTGATTAAGAGGGATTCTGTCAATCTGCATTGTAACGGCAGGAACCATATACGGAGGTTTGTTAGCAAGGATAAATTCATTTAATTTCTGAATATCTACTTTCTCGTCCGAAACCACATAAGCCGCAATGAATTTTCCGCCGCCCGGCTCATCAAATGCCGCAACGGTCGCATCCTTTATTCCCTCAAATTCACGGATAATGCGCTCAACCTCTGAAAGCTCAATTCTGAAGCCTCTGATTTTAACCTGACCGTCATTTCTGCCGACAAAGTCGATATTGCCGTCGGGCAAATATCGCACTATATCTCCCGTTCTGTAAACTCTTTCATAGCCCTTTTCATCGGTAAACGGATTTCTGATAAAGGCTTTTTCATTCTGTTCGGGGCGGTTTAAGTAACCTCTTGATACTCCGTGACCTGCTACCCACAATTCACCCGGAACACAAGGCGGCAATCTCCTGCCCTGCTTATCAACAACATAAAGCTTTGTGTTGTCAAGCGCCTTGCCGATAGGCAGTCGCTCATAAACCCTGTCAAGCTCAAAAGCGGTTATACATACCGTACTTTCAGTCGGGCCGTAAAGATTTATCATCTTATGATTTTTCGGCGGATTAAGAGGTACAAGCTTTTCGCCGCCGACAGACAATTCGGTTATGGTGCTGTTGTCAACTTCAACAGCAAACTGTCTGCCGACCTGCGTTGTCATAAAGCTGTGGGTTATTTTATTTTCATTAAAGTATTTGTCAATAGCCAATAAATCAAGGCGGATTGACTCGTCAATGATATGTATTGTTGCACCTGTTGTCAGCGCAGGGTACATATCCATCATATTTGCATCAAATCCGTAGCTTGCGTAAGCCGCAACCCTTGACTGTGATGTTAGATTATAATAATTTCTGAACCAGTTACAAAATGACACAAGATTTCTGTGCTCAAGCATACAGCCCTTTGGTGTGCCTGTTGAGCCTGAGGTATAGAGCATAATAAATAAATCCTCAGGCTTTGGATTTGCGCTGATTTTCTCACCGCTCGGAAGTGCAGGAATATCATCAAGCAGAAGCACCTTACCCTTGTAGTTCGGCACACGCTCAAGCAAGTCTTTTCCTGCAATTAACAGCTTTGCATCTGCGTCCTGCATCATAAATTCAAGGCGCTCCTGCGGATATGACGGGTCAAGCGGCTGATATGCCGCACCCGATTTCAAAACACCGAGGGAAGCAAGCACCATATATTCACATCTCGGAATGAGTACGGAAACCACGTCTTCCCTGCCGATTCCGAGCGAGGAAATATATGCGCCTATCCTTTCGGAAATTTCGTCAACCTCTTTGTATGTATAGCTTTTATCAAGATATACAACGGCTGTGTTGTCGGGGTTCTGCTCTGCCTGCCGTCTGAACAGAGTGACTATATCGGTTTTTTCGTAGTCTTTTTCGGTGCTGTTAAAGCTGTCGAGAAGTGCAAGCTGTTCGCTGTCGGTTATGTCAATATCATTTATGTTTTCTTTATTGATAAATTCAGTTACCGCTTTTTCAAACGATTTCAAAAAGCTTTCTGCGGACTTTTCCTCATATAAATCTGCACGGTATTCAAATCTTAATGAAAATCTTCCGTTAATTCTTGAAAGCTCTGCCGAAATATTTGCCTTTGCATCGGGAACATCTACTGCTTCGGCAAATATTTCCTTTCCGCAGAATTTAATATTTCTGAATATATCACCCTGATATGCAAAAATGGTTGGCGGATTTATCTGTAAATCAGAGCATATATCTGCATATGAATACAAATCATATTTTTTGTTGTTTTGAAGTTGTGAATCAAGATTCTTCAGAAACTGCACAATACTTTCGTTCTTACTGAAATTACAGTAAACAGGCAATGTCTTAACAAACATTCCGCAGGAATTTGAGAGCTTTTCGTTTCGTCCGTTATGAATAGTCGCAAAAAGGCTTTCTTCAGCTCCCGAAAATTTTGCAAGCAAAAAGCCGTAAACACCACAGAAGAATGTGCTTGTTTTTATGCCGTTTTTGCGGCAGAACTTTCTTATATCGTCGGCATTAAAGGAGGTAAATTTGTAATCAACAGCTTTTGCAAGCGACTTTCCGTCATTTTTGTCATTCATCATAACGGAATCAAGCTCAATGCCGCCGAAAACCGAATTATAATATTCCTTAGCAGCTTTAAGCTCATCTGTCTTTAATCTTTCCTCTTCTTCATCCGAAACATCGTTTCCTGTAAAATGCTCCGATTCAAGCGGCAAACCATTGTAGGCTCGGTCAACGTCATTCAAAAAGATTTTGGCTGACGAGCCGTCAAAGATAATATGGTGAAAATCGCAGAAAAGCATTACATATGTATCAAGGCTTATAATACAGCACCGATAAAGTCTTTCGCTGAGTAACTCGAAAGGATAAACAAGGCTTTTTTTGTCAAAATCTGCGTCGTGCAGCTCTTTAACCTCCACAACTGCCGGTTCATCGGACGAAAGCTTGTAGACAGCTCCGTCGCTGTCGGAAGTCAAGCGTGATTTAATGTACGGATGATTTTCAATAACCGCTTCAACCGCCTGCTTAAGTCTTGTAATGTCGATATCCTTGTCAAGCTTTAAAAACAACGGAATATTGTAAGCAATACTGCCCGGATTGTTCAGATAATCAAAATAAATTCCGTACTCTGTTTTTGAAAGGGCAGACTTTTTTTGTTTATTCATCTCATTCACCCCTAAGAATTACTTTTATAAATGTATTCTTCTACTTTAAATTTTAATTACCAATCTGTTAAATCCCAGTACACTTGAATATTCAACACTTTTTGAAACAGCTTTTACTACCTCAATTTCCGAAAGTGTTTTTTCTTCACTGTCATTTGAAACAATATCATACGGCTCTCCGTTATCACGAATAGAAATTATTGCGTCACCGCCGTCAATCATAATACGAATATCAATATCTGCTTTTTTCTTATTTCCGGTACGCTCTGCGATATCTGCCGAAATTCCTTCAACAGCTACGGCTATCCTGTTAGCAACGTTTTTTTCAATATTGTGACTTGTAAGAAACGATGTTAAATATAAAGAAACACCGGAGGCGTTTTCCTTTGAGCCTTTGAAAGACAATGAAACAATCTCATTATTATCATTGGATTCAACAAGATAAAAGCTGTCATACTTACCTTTTGAGTTTCTTTTAATAACGAGAGTTATAAAATATAATACAATCAAAGTGCCGACCTGAGCCGCCACAAGTGAAATCCACACGCCTGTTATTCCAAAAAGTTTTGACAAAATAAGTGCCGACGGAATGAGTATTACAATTCCGTTAAGAACTGCAATGGTTGTTGATAATGTCTTTCTCTGAGTTGCCATATAGTAATACAGAAACAGAAAAGAAAAAGCAAGCGCAGGAAACGACAGAGCGTTTATCCTGAGTGCGGGAACTGCATTTGCAATATCGTTTTCAGCGGTTATTCCGAACAGTCTTATTACAGGTTCGGGCGCAACCAAAATGAACAGCATAGTTACAATGCTTACTACGGCAAGAATTGTGAATGCCCGTCTGAAGGCATACCGTATTCCGGCAAAATCCTTTTCTCCCAGACAAACGCCGACAATCGGTATCATAGTCTGCGACGCACCTGTTATGAACATAGACATAAAAATCTGGCTTGATGAGCATATTGAATACGAAGCCATTGCGTCCCTTCCGCCTGTACTCATAATAATCCAGTTGAGAAACAGCATTTTGACCGTTATAAGAAGCGTTCCCAACGCACCGGATAAGCCGACCGTAATCAGATTAGAGAATATTTCAAAAAATTTTTTCGGAGCTTTCAGAATCGAAAAGTCAAAATGCAGCGTGCTCTTTTTTGAAGTGAAATGTGTAATCATCATAATAAAGCCTACAGCGTAGCCGGTTATGGTTGCTATTGACGAGCCTGCAATACCCATATCGAAAACGCCCATATATACATAATCCATAATCAGATTTATTATATTTGCCACAATAATTATATTTGAAGCAAATCTCGGTCTGTTGTCAGTTCTGATAAAATAAGTTGAACACAGCAGAATCAGATTAAGAGGTGTTCCGATTATATACGGTATGTAATACTGATATAGAAGCGGATTCAAAACCTTATCCTTAGTAAACAAAGAGCATATTCCGCCTGCAAGCGGAAGCTGTATTGCCATCAGCACGATACATAATAACACAACTGCAATAAATGTTGTCGTAAAAATGCGGTTTACAAGCGTTCTGTCATTCTTTCCCTTTGCAACGGCTATAACGCTTGAAGCTCCGAGTCCGAACAAAATTGTCAGCGAAAAATAGAGCTGAGCAACAGGTGATAACAGGTTTATTGCAGCCAGAGCATTCTTGCCGAGAATATTGCCTGCTATTATTGAATCGACAATCATTGCAATATTTGTAGCCATAGCCGTAAGAACAGTAGGCAAAAAATATTCCGAATACTTCCTGTTTATTGTGACAGAATTACGTTTTAACGCTGTTTCACTCATAACATCACTCTCATTAAAAATATTATGCTTTATCTATCTCAAGAAAATTGTCCATTCCTGTCATAGTGAATATTTCCATAATCATATCATATCATTTACATTAACAAGCCTGAGCTTACCTCCGACACTTCTCAGTTTCTTATAAAGCATTAAAATAACCCTGAGTCCTGTGCTTGATATATACTCAAGTGCTCTCATATTAAGAGTAACCGTTTCAATTTCATCAAAAGAATTGCGGTTAATCTCCTACTCTAACTGCGTTGAGGTCATAGTATCAAGTCTGCCGCTTAATGAAATTATAAGATTCTGATTACTAATATTAGTTGTGATTTGCATAATGATACTCCCAATGTCAAATATTTATTTAGTTATAAAATAACCGAAGGCGGAAAAGATTTTTCCGACGGTCAGCGTCAGAGAATTGAAATATACGGGGCACTTCATGCGTTACATTTTTATCCGTAACAAACAGGCTGTTGGCAGATTTGTTATGTTCCTATTTTTAAATTTAAGTTATTCTGTAATAGTACCCGACCTTGCTTTCGGGTTATATTTCATAATAAAGAGTTCCAAACTTTCTTTCAGCACTTCTATCTGGGATTTCAGATAAAATTCGTCCTCAAACAATGCGTAATGTACGCAGGCTCTGATTAGAATGAATATCAGCGGCGTCAGCTTTTGATAGGGAATACCAAGCTTGCACTCTAAGCTTTTTGCGTATTCGGTATAACGCTTATCAGCACCTACAAAGAATTTCTGACCGTATTCTCTGTATTTCGGATGTGTATAGACCTGATACATAAGGCGGTATTTCTTTCCGTGCTTTTTTGCCGTCCAGTAGGGTATCTCGTCTATAAACCGCCACAAGTCCTCAACATCTGTGGGGGCTTTCGCCATAAAATCATCTTCTACCTTACTCATACAGTGTTCTGTAGATTGGATGATAAGGTCATCTAAATTTTCAAAGTAGGTATAAATCATAGATGTGTTATATCC
>DKZT01000037.1:2235-2572 GCA_002493755.1 Ruminococcaceae bacterium UBA7067 | reverse complement strand
ATAAATCATAGATGTGTTATATCCGCAATGCTCTGCCAACACTCGAATACCGGTGCCGTGAAATCCTAAATCGGCAAAACCGTTATAGCATTTTTCCATAAGCTCAATTTTTTTTGCATTCCATTGCTCTTCAGTATAATTTGCCATCTAATCGCCTCATTCATTCAAATCGTTCGTTCTGAATAAAAAGTATAACATACATCTGATTAAATTGCAATATGTTTCAGCATTATAATCTACGAACAGATAAAACACAAAAACAGCAAACTTCAATTTTTTATTATATTCTTTATATTCTTTTTACAATTTGATTCGAATTATCCCTTGACAGCAGGTG
>DKZT01000037.1:0-1952 GCA_002493755.1 Ruminococcaceae bacterium UBA7067 | reverse complement strand
TAACGAATTATCCCTTGACAGCAGGATGATTTTTGATAGACAATTTTATTTGTCTATGATATGATAATAGTAAAATATCTGATTGATAAATCGGGATTTGATTAGGAGATTCCGAAGATGAAAAAGCAAATCGCAATTATAACCCTATTGCTTATATTAACAGCTTTTATTACAGGAGGATGTGAAAAGATGGAACAACAAAACACCGAAAAAGGAAAGTACGAAGGTAAACAGCTCATATCCTATACTGTAAATATGTCAGGAGGCATGCAGGGAGGGAAAAGCTATACAGCGGTGAATCTTAGTGATGAAGGCTCGTATGCGGTCATATTTAATGGAAATCAGAATGGATATAATCTTGATATGAGGTCTCAACTGTATACTGTAGATAAGTCTCTGTTAGATGAAATTGCAAATATAGTCCTTGAAGATAAAGTGTACAGTGCAAAGATAGGCGAAACAAATCCATATGTCGCGTATGATATGCCGGTGATTACATATGGCTTTGGATATGAAGACGGAATTTCATTCGGTTTTTCAAATTCAAATGAATTAGCGAATACCTTTTTTAAATCTCGCAATAAGATTAATGCGTTGATAAAGGAGTATGCTGATAAAGGCACACAGTATCCTACCGTCTATGCACCGAACGAATTTGTTGATTGGAAGAAAGAAAATGAGATTTCACTTCATGTGAGAACAGAGTCTCCTTTCAGCATAATTTTTGAAGTATTTTTGGGATGTGAAGAACCCAAAGAAATTACCGGTGATTTGGTACTGTCGCTCATAGAGAACGGAAAAATTGTAGAAGAAAGAACCATAGTGAAAAATTTAACCATGAGTAATACTTCTAAGGTCTCGATGATTGGTTTTGATATTAACGGCAATCGGTCCGGGTCCTTCAATGAGGAAACAATTTCCTTTGAAATTGAGCATTATCCCAAAGCAGGAACTTATAAAATAGGGTTTGCCGGCTACGAAACAACCTTTGAAATGAAAATATACGAGTGAATCCGCTAACAAGCAAAACACTAAATTCCGGTTGTAAGTGAGATTATGAGCATAATCCATATCGCAAGGCGGCATGGGTGACTATTGAGGATTATATTAATTACATTTTCATCCCTGAGCCTGCTTTTTATCATTAATCTTCTGCTGAAATTTTTTCTGTCCTTTGCATTTTCTGCTTTTTTTCAAAGCGGAGTTGATTTTGAATCATATTACAGATAGCGCAGGAGATAAAGAGAGGAAACCTCAACGCTGTTGCGATTTGTTTTAATTGAATAATTGGATACAGAACACCTCTGTCTGAATCAAAAACTGTTTCAGCAGAGGTGTTTTCTTGATATCAGCACGATTATGAAACTGTTTGCATTCTTTGAATTTAACCACGCTATGACAGTCCGTACTCCTTGACCTATCTGTCAAGAATATCACACATTGATTGCTCAATACTGTGAGGAGATAATTTGATTTTCTCATCAGGTGAATCAAACAGATTGTTCTGTTTAAGGTTTTCATAGAATTTCTCTGCACTGTCATTCACGGCTTCGTTTAAAACTTTTAAATCAAAGCCGCAGTCCTTTTAGCGCTGCGATACTGTATCGTAGTAGCTTGCGCTAGGCAATCCGAACTGCTGCCTAAGATTCATAATGTAAACCATCATAAAAAAGAGCTGAAATTATATTTCTATAACTTCAACTCCGTATATCAATATTATTTTTTATTCAGCATTTGCTTTTGAATTTTCATACCATTTACAATACTTATTCTTTTTACAGCCTTTCGATTAAACCTTATAATTTTTTAACAGCTTCATCTTTGCTTTCAGATTTCTGTACAATCCTTAATACTTCATCCATCAAATTTTGAAACTCATTATCAGTCATATATGCCATACTAATCAACTCCTAATTTTTACTATGTGAAAAAAGGTCCGTAGATCGCTCTAC
>DKZT01000011.1:45573-60508 GCA_002493755.1 Ruminococcaceae bacterium UBA7067 | reverse complement strand
CGCCACGACTGAGCTGTTTTCCCTCGCCTCGACGGGGTATTTGTACCTTTTGTTTACAACCGCACGGTCCCGCGGTTGTCCAAACTCAATGTATATCTGTTCTTCAGTATCGATCGGAATTGCATCAAGTTCGGCTTGTGTTTTGACCGTTATACTCATTTCTTATCCTCCTTGTATTTCTTAGCTTTTTCCTTAAGAATTATTATTGTTGATTGGCACTCAAGGATTAACTGCTTGTAGTGGGCGATACGGCACTTAAGATCGAGCCTGCCGTTTTCATCCTTAATAATGGTACTGTTGTACTTAGCTTCAAGCTTGTCCTTCATAGAAACAAGCCGCTCAAGCTCCTGTTCGTACTCGTTCACCCACTCAGCGTAATCAATCATCGTGTGCCGTTTCCTCCTCGTTAGATTCTTCCGTGCCTGTTATGTACGGATACATTCTCTCAACTCTCGCCGCTATCAGCAGCAGTGCTACCACACCGAACACAATTACAGCTGTCAGCACCGCCAGAATAATTAAAATCACCTGCCACCACATTGGAACTCATCTCGCCTTCGTTGCCTATCTTCTGTGTTCTCATAGCTTTCCAGATATTATACTCATCCGTCAGCCCTGCCTCAGCGATTAACGCCGTAAGCGTACTCGCACGAATTGATAAACGCTTCTCTGTCTCGCTTATCTCAGCATACGGGTTAAATGGTTCTGAAATCCTGTAAAACTCGTTACAGTAGTTAAATGCTTTTTGAAACAAAAGCTCCTTTAAATTTTCCATTCGGGTTTTCTCCTTTCAACCTGGCAGATTAACTGCCTTTAAGATATTGCAGGAACGGCAATCTTGGAATGCGAACACTGGTTCCTGCTACGATAACATTGAATCCAAGCTTAGACGGGTCTTTTTTTGCCTGTTCTCTAAGAGCCTGCGGAGCAATACCAACAAGCTTCCCTGCCTCTTCACACAATATGTAGATGTCGTCACGCTCTTCGATTTTCTTCAAAGCAATTAACTTCTCGGACATATCTGTCATGTCTGACATAAAATCACCTCGTTTCATTGTATTTATCACTCGGCTTGGACTATTACCGGCGCACAAAATGTTTCACCGGTGAAACATTTACAGACTAAGTCTTCAACTCTTTGTTAAGCTCAAACTTGTCATTCTCGATAATGATTTCGTCCACATCGGCGACGCTCAGAGCAAGCTTAAGCAATATGCAGTTGCCGACCGTTCGGGTTAAGTTGTAGCTTGTGATATACGGTATCTCCTTACCGTCAATCTCAAGCAGAAACTTGTCTTTGGTGTCAATAAGGCGTAATTTTGGCATTGTAGTTGCTCCTTTTCTAAAATTGGACTATTCCGCATTCTCGTAGGCAGGACCGGTTCCTTCCCATCTATACATACCATCGTGTCCTAATAAATCAGAGAGCTTACCGGTAGCCTCCTCGTTAGTTACAGCCGGGACTTCAATTGTGATTAATTCATTTGTTTCAACATTGCGTAAACTAACCGACCAAACAGGCAGTCCGTTAAACCACATTCTTTCACTATACTTTCTTTCGCTCATTGCGGTTGCTCCTTTCAAATAGTTACGGAATAATTACATCATTAAATTCCAAACGCAGAACTTTTTTTAATTCCTCAGGATTCTCAATCTTCACTTTTGAACATTCGGAGGAAAACTTTTTGTCAATTGCCTGAACGGCTCTAAGCCAATCACAATAACGCATATTGGCGGCTATTCCGGCTAACGCTGACAAATAATCAGAAAACTCACAGTGGTTATCCACACCTCTCACCTCCCTACTCTTTAAACACAAGGTTTAGCTTTCTGTTGTTCACGCTCTCTTTTTGTGATAGAATGTCGGTGAAGGGAGGTGAACAGAATGGAAACTTTAGATCTTCCAGAACGCTTTGATGAATTATCTGAAGACAGAAAAGCTTTTTTGCTTAAATGGATAGCCAATAATCTGATCCCAATCAAAAGCTTTAATCCTAAACACACATCATATGGATTAAAGCAATGGATTGAGGGAGATTATTTTACAAACGGTGAGTTTAAGGGAGCTATGCTAAAGAGCGGTTATAAAGTTCAGAATACCAGTGCCCTAAATTGGGTTTTTAATGTCTCTGAAAAATCACCAATAATTTTGAAAAGCAAAAGTAAACTTAAATAATGCGTTCATTGAGTGTGATAGTAATACAGCAGTTGTTGCTATCACGCTCTTTTATGAACTCTTTCGCAAAAACAGATTCCGGTGTTTCAGACAGTTCCCATTCCTCCACGGCGCATATGCCAAGCGACCTGAGTTCACGACACAAACTTGTTTTTCCTGTCGGTCCCTGAACTCCTTTGATAATTACAGGCAGTCTGCTCATCAAGCATTGAGCTATTCGTCTTACAGCTTTTGGTGTGAAACGGCAACGCTCTAAAGCATTTTGAATAAGAGCCTCTTTTCTCAATTCGTTCATTCTCTCACCTCCCCACTCTTTTAGCACAAGTTTGAATATTCAAACTGCCGGGTTAAAAAAAAAAGCTCCTATCTGCGTGTTGCTAATATCTAAAATATTGCAAATAGTAGCTATCTCTACAGAATTAAATGTAGAACGCCCTTTAACCTTGTTTGTGAAGGCGTTTTCACTGATATTCAAAGCTTGTGCTAAAGCCCTTTGCGAATATTTCTTTTCAGCCATACGACCAAAAAGTTTTGAGTAATCAAACATTTTTTATCACCTCCGCTGTTTGATTTTTCAAACTTATTATAGCAACGATGTTTGAATATGTCAACACTATTTTTGAAAAAATGTAAAAAAATGTTGACCTTTTCAAACTTTTATGTTATTGTAGAGTTGAAAACGAGGTGAAGCTATATGAAAGCTGAAATAGTAGCATCAACATATGACAGATTAAGGCAAGCTTTTTCTGAATCGGCATTAAAACAGGCGGATTTAGTTCGTATTACTGGTATAGATAAAAGTTCAATTAGCTTATATTTATCAGGTAAAGTTACCCCAAAAGGGGATAAACTCTATAAATTAGCTATCGCCCTCGGTGTATCACCGGTGTGGCTGTCAGGTTTTAATGTTCCAATGAATGACGAAACACCTATTAAGCCTATTGTCCCTACCCTCACCCTCACCGCCCACGAAACAAATGTAATCACCGCCTACAGAGAAAAACCCGAAATGCAGCCGGCTGTGGATAAGCTGCTCGGCGTTGAGCAGGAAGAAGAATTAATACAAGAAAAACACGCTTAAATATAAGCGTGTCGGGAATATAATATATATTAAGCCAATACGAAAGTGAGGTAAAACATATGTCAACAAAAGAAATGATATACAACCTGATTGATGGCTTTTCTGAAGAACAGCTTAAGGACTTGCTCACAATGCTCCAGAGCTTGAAGTATGATAGCGATGCTGAGGACGATGCCTATTGTGCGAAGCTTTATGATGAATATGTGAACGGCAGTGCTGATGATAAATCAGGCAAGATAAGTATTGAAGATTTTGCAAGTGAATTGGGGATAAATTTAGCATGAAATATAGAATTGAATTGACTAAAAAAGCACAGAAATTTATCCGCTCTCAGCAACCGAAGCAACAAGAGCGAATCGTCCAAGCTATCTATAAGCTTCCACAAGGTGATGTTAAAGCTCTGGTAGGAAAATCAAATGTTTACCGTCTGCGTGTAGGTAATTACAGAATCATCTATGAGTTGGATAATGACATTTTGCTTATAACTGTTGTTGATGTCGGCAACAGAGTTCAGATATACAAGCAAATATAAACCAGCGTGAACAGTTGCAGCATAGAGCGTGTCGGATCAGCAGGAAAGGAGTACCATTATGAAGAATCCGGTATGGGTAGTCACCGGCGTAAAGGCACAAGACGATTACACATTGCTTATCACTTTCACAAGCGGTGAACAGCGCATATATAACGCTCGTCCTCTATTAGAAAAAGCAATCTATTCCCCACTCAAAAATCTTGCTTTTTTCTTAGGAGCAAAAGCCGAATACGGTACTGTCATTTGGAACGATGATATAGATATTGCTCCGGAGCATTTATATGAATGCAGTCAGCCTGTCTCCGCACGGTAGATAAGAGGAGTGACAATATGGAAATAATAAGATTCAACGATTACGAAAGCGTTGACAACGCTATTGAAAAAGATGAACCGTTAATGGCTGTTATCTCTTTTGACGGCTCAAAAGCTTATATCTGTCATTTAGATGACGGAGTAGAGCATCATATACTATTGCAGAAGGTCGGCTACACAGGAACAGAGATAGATAAGTTTTTCCGAATAATCTTTGACAAGGACGGAGCTGACTGGACCTTTATTTGCCCACCTGACTACAAAAACATTAAATATAAATCAAAAAGAATTAAAGCCTTTTATCGTGACGGCATAAGCGTTATATCCGAATTTCTGTCTGAAATGGGATATTTATGTGATATAAAAATTCCGAAGCGGTATAAAAGACATTTCGACATTATGTTAGAGGATGAATAAAAAAAACCGCCCTCACCGAGGACCAGTCGGCAAGAGCGGAAACCACTACACCAGGGTGCAACGGTACTTCGAAAAGCAGTAATATTGTACCACATCCTCTTGTATAAATCAAGTACAAGGGGATTTTTGCGCCCTTTTCCAGGAAGGAGCGACAATGTTATGAAATTACCAAACGGATACGGAACTGTTTACAAGCTCTCCGGGCGCAGGCGTAAGCCTTGGATTGCACGAAAGACAGTAGGCTGGGAAAATGGAAAGCAGATAGTCAAGACCATAGGCACATACAAAACCAAACAGGAAGCCTTACAAGGCTTATCTGATTATAACAATGACCCGTATGACCTTATTGTATCAAAGAAGACATTTTCGGAAATATATGAAAAATGGTACAATGACACTTTTGACGATACATCGAATCGCAACACTGTATCAGGTTACAGAGCAGCGTTTCTTAATTGTGAGTGCTTACACAATATGCGGTTTGTCGATATAAGGAAACACCATCTGCAGGAAGCTTTGGACAACTGCCACAAAAATTACGAAACGGTTCGCAGGGTCAGAATTCTGTTCGGACAGATTTATCAGTACGCATTATACAATGAACTCACAACGAAGAATTACGCCGAAAACCTTAAGCTCAATGTTAAACCCGAAAAACAGGAACGCAAAGCATTCACGAGCGATGAGGTTGATCTGCTGTGGAAAAACGCAGATAATAACCCCTGCGTGCCTATTGTACTTATGCTTATATGCTCCGGTCTGCGCATATCCGAATTACTAAATCTGAAAAAAGAAGATGTGCATCTTGAAGAACAGTATTTTGATGTTCGGGCATCAAAAACAGATTCAGGCATCAGAGTTGTTCCGATAGCCGATAAGGTCCTGCCGTTCTGGTTAGCCTTCAATGAAAAATCAAAATGCGAATATGCGGTATGCACGCCGGATGGACGGCGCCTTAATTATGATAACTTTACAAAACGGTATTGGAAGCCGCTGATGCAAGAGTTGGGCATGCAGCATACTATACACGAAACCCGACATACCTGCATTTCTCTGCTCGTAATGGCGGATGTAAATCAGACTATAATTAAAAAAATAGTCGGGCATAAATCAGTTATGAGCTTGACTGAAAATGTCTATACTCATGTCGAGGTAAGGAAATTGTTAGATGCAATAAATCAAATATAGTAACGATATTTTTCAGCACGCTTGTACCAAGTACAGGTGTGCTGATTTGTTAGTTATGAGTTAGTTATTTGTTAGTTACCGCTTGCAATTCTGCCTAATTCTCGGTGATTATACAGCTCAATAAATCGCATTATATAGGGATTTTTCGGCATTTCACAAAACTCGCAATTTACCATACGGGTAACTGGACGGGAAAGACGGTGTCAAACGCGTTCGGATGTATGCGCTATAAAAATATCAATTATACCTTGGTTGATTTACCCGGCACTTACTCGTTGCTTTCAAGCTCAAAGGAAGAAAGCGTTGCCCGTGATTATATATGCTTTGAACATCCCGAGCTTGTGGTAGTTGTGATTGACGCCACCTGCATTGAGAGAAACCTGAATCTGGTGCTTCAGATTCTTGAAATCACCGACCGTGTAATTGTATGCGTTAATTTAATGGATGAAGCAATAAAAAAGGGAATATCGGTTGATATAAAAGGATTATCGCTCAGGCTGGGCGTTCCTGTTATAAAATCCAGTGCAAGAAGCGGAGAGGGAATGAACGAGCTAAGAGAAATGATATATAAAATGACCTTTTACGAAAAGAAAACATATCCGGAAAAAATAGAATACAGCAAAGAAATAGAAAACAAAGCAAATGAGATTTTTCAAAAAATTAAGGATAAATGCCGAAATGAACGGGAAGCAAGATTTATTTCATTAAGGCTTCTCGAAAATGATACGGAGTTTAACCGTAGCTTAGAAGAAAGAACCGAAATAAAGCTTGAAGAGCTGAAGCTACATAATAAAAGCCACAGAGATGAAATAGCGCGAAACATTGTAAAAAAAGCTGAGGATATTTTTTTAAGCACCGTAGTATTCAACCGACAGGACTATAACAAGCGCGACAGACGCCTTGATAAGCTGTTCACGTCAAAGCTCACGGGGATACCGATTATGCTGCTGATGCTGGGCGTTATATTCTGGATAACAATAGTAGGAGCAAACTATCCCTCAAAGTGGTTATCGGCACTGTTTAACAGTATAAACGATTGGATTAAAAATGCACTTGAATATATAAACTCTCCACCGTTTTTAACTTCAATCATATGCGACGGAATGTTTAAAACTACCGCCTGGGTTGTATCTGTTATGCTTCCGCCAATGGCGATATTCTTTCCTGTATTTACAATTCTTGAGGATTTCGGTTATCTTCCCAGAGTAGCATTTAACCTTGACAAATACTTCAAAAAAGCAGGAGCGCACGGCAAGCAATCGCTTTGTATGTGTATGGGTTTTGGCTGTAACGCCTGCGGCGTGACCGGGTGCAGAATAATTGATTCACCCAGAGAAAGGCTTATTGCAATACTTACTAATTCATTTGTACCGTGCAACGGGCGATTTCCCACCTTGATTGCACTGATTTCAATTTTTCTTGCCGCACCCATAATGCTTCCGTTTCAGTCGCTGTTTTCTTCACTTATTCTGTTAGGGTTGATTGTCTTTTCTGTTATTACAACAATGGTTATATCAAAAGCACTGTCAGTTACGTTGCTTAAAGGAGAAAAGTCGTCCTTTGTGCTTGAGCTGCCGCCTTACCGTGTTCCTCAGATTGGAAAAGTAATAGTTCGCTCTGTTATGGACAGAATACTGTTTGTGCTGTGGAGAGCCGTTGTTGTAGCTCTTCCTGCAGGTATGATAATATGGCTGCTTGCTAACATTAGTATCGGTGACGCTTCACTGTTGAAGCATTTTACAAGCTCGCTTGACGGGTTTGCACGCTTTTTCGGGATGGACGGAGTAATCCTCGCTGCATTTATACTCGGCTTTCCTGCAAATGAAATTGTTGTACCGATAATGATTATGGCATATACTGCTAATTCATCGCTTACTGAGTATGGAAGCCTGTTTGAGCTGCAAACGCTCTTCACGGCTAACGGCTGGGACGTGGTAACGGCAATATGCGTCATCATATTTATACTGTTTCACTTTCCCTGTTCAACAACCTGTATCACGATATATAAAGAAACGAAAAGTATAAAATGGACTGCGCTTGCGTTTATCCTGCCAACAGCCATCGGCTTGCTGCTGTGTATGTTTATCTCATCAGCCGCAAGGGTATTTATATAAGCAGAGGGACTGCGGATGCAGTCCCTCTGCTTATATATTATCTGTTATTAACCTCTGACGTATTCTTTTCGCGAAGATATGTAGACTCAAGGTCTGCAAGGTGAAGCTTAACGGCAAGCGGATATTTCTGATAAGCAAGGCTTATTGTAAAGCCGCCGCTATCCTCAAAGCCTCCCATATGCCAGCGTATAGCCATTGCTTCTTCAATACGCAGCTTCATAAAGCGTTCTATCAGAAAAACAGATTTCTCACCGTGCCCGTATGGAAAAACATCGTCAACAGCATAAAAGGGCACCTTCTCCCAGTTGCCTGTTTCTTCGTTTTTGACGTTCCTTGTTGAAACCTTATAGAATTGCGCTTTGCACAAATCGTGAAGCAATGCGCAGATTGTGAAGCTTTCGAGATTATCGGTTTCCTCGTCAAAGTGCTTTTCCATAAGAACATCGAACACACTTAAGCTATGCATTACAAGTCCGTTTGTGCAGGCGCAATGATATTTTGTGCTTGCAGGCGCTGTGAAAAAGTCGGTTTTGCAAAGCCACTCAAGCAGCTCCTTTGCACCGTGACGCTTTACATTCTCTGAAAATATCCTGCAAAATTCTTCCTTATAATCAATATTCTTATCCATCACAGTAAGCCCTCATCATATTTTGCTCTGACTCCGCCGATAAACGGAGGTCTTGTCCTTGCGCAAACAAGATGCGCCTGCCCTATCTGATTTATTGAAATTCTGACAGGAACGGCTGTCCTTTTAAGGTGCATACCTATTAAAACATCGCCTATATCCATTCCCGCCGAGGCTCTGATTTCCTGCACTGCCACAGGATGCTCAAAGCGCTCATATGCTCTGGTTGACAGCGAGCCGCCTGCCTTTGGCTGAGGTACTACATTGACAAGCTCGTAGTCGTAGAGCTTTGCACATTCCTTTTCAATAATAAGCGCCCTGTTAAGATGCTCACAGCACTGCGTGGCAAGATAAAGTCCGTTTGCTTTCACAACTTCATAAATAGCGTCAAAAACTGTATTCGCAACCTCAACGCTTGAATTTGTTCCAAGCTTACTTCCTATTATTTCACTGCTTGAACAGCCTACAACAAATATATCGTCCTTTTCTAGCCTTGCAACCTCCAAAAGCTCGGTTACAGCCTGCGTTGCCTGTTTTGCTATTTCATTTAATTCATTCATTTTTACACCAGCCTTCTACACTATTATAGTCTTTTTTCCTTTGTATATCAATAAGGAATTGTGATAGTCAAAAAATTTCGGTCATATTCTTAATACGAAAACCAGAATGTGATATAGCCGTCGGAATATGACGCACTGTATTTAAATTTGTGCAATTCAAAAATACGCTTCACTATCGGCAAGCCAAGCCCGTGACCTGATTCTGAGCTGTGCTGCGGCAATCTGTGATACGGCTCCCACAGCTTGTCAATTTCTGATTTAATGAGCTTTTCACACGGGTTACTGACGGAAAATCTTTTATCGGAGATTTTTATATTAATGCTATCCTCTTCGTCCGAGTATTTAATGGCATTATCGACAAGATTTTCTATTGCGCATTTCATCATTCGTTTATCAGCATTAATAAAAATCTCATTATCATATTCAAGGTTAATCCTGTTGCTGTCATAATTTTCCAGAATATCTTTGACTAATTCTGTGAGATTAGCTTTTTCAATATGTAAAGTATCGTAACCGCTGTCAAGCCTTGAATAATCGAGCATTCTTTCAACCAGCTCGTTTACATCATTCGATTTCTGCAATATGACCTGAGCATAATGCTCATTCTTGTCGCGGTTGATGTTGTCAAGAAAGTTTTCGGCATAGCCGCCGATAACAAACAGCGGTGTTTTCAGCTCGTGTGCCATTGCGTTTGTGGTAATTCGCAGCTTTTCCTCCTGCACAAGCTGTTTTTTCATTGTATGCCAGATTACAGCGGCGAGAATTATCCCGACTATCATAAAGATAACGAATATGTATATTAATATAAATGCTATGCGGTTAACGCAGTTTTCAAGCACATTCAGGCGTTTAACATATGTACCTGAGTATATTTTAACATCACCGTTATCATCACGCACTGAAAAAGATGTGTAATAGGCGTATAGATAAGAGAAATTGCCGTCATCAACAAGACTGCTTTCATTGCCTAACCCGTAGGTATTATAATAGATTTCGCTTCCGTCTATTGAAAATACATAGGAGAATATATTATTTTCATCATCGGTATTCATATTTTGCCGAACTTTGTTAAACAGATTTTCTCTGCTGTAATTGCCGAACACAAATTCCTTGTCTATAACATTCCTTTGCATAGCTCCGTTTTTATACAGAGTTAAGCCGTCAATAATAATCGGCTCAAGCTCAAAATGCTCTATAACCTCGTCCTGAACGTACCACACATTTTCCTCAATGGTTTTTACAATCTCAATACTCTTTGGTTTTATATCACCATTATAATAATAAAACTCTCTGCACAAAAGCTCATAATAGCTGCCGTCATCTGTTTTTTCACTCAACAGATAGTCGGTTATTTTTTTATATTGCTCGTCTGTCATTGAGCTTTTAAAGCTGTCAAAATCAATACAGCCCATACCCTCTTCCTGATAATACGGATAGCTTTTAAAATCAACAGGAAGAGCGTTTTTTGTTTGCGCAACTGTCACTCCGTCATTGTCAATCAAAATTAGCTGTTCGTCCTTTGACAGAGTTGAATTTATGAAGTACCCGGCGTAATCTCTTTCATTGACTGATAAATTCTCCAAATAAGCAAATAAATCCGAAGCATACGAAGAAGCGTCAGAGTAAAGGAGCTGCTTTTCTGTATTAAAGGTGACAACAGTAAAAACAGCCGACACTATCACGCTGAGTGCAAAAAGTGAAGCGGCTACTGAAATAAACAGCCTGCGTTTTTGTTTTTTGATTTTTCTTTTGTATACATTCATTCTATCCTGTATCCTCTTTTAATAACTGTTTTTATCAGCTTTGAATTATCCTTAAGCGCTTTCCTCAAATTCTTAATATGAGTGTCAAGCACACGCTCGTCAATTATTTCATCATAGCCCCACGCATGATTTATAAGCATTTGCCTTGACACTATCCTGCCCTTGTTTTCAAGCAGTGCTTTAAGTATAGCGTATTCCTTTGCTGTAAGGCTTATTTCTTCACCGTCCGATATCACGGTACCGTTATTCGGATTGAGCGTGAGCGTTCCTGCTGCAAGCACTGAAAACCTGACGAGTCCCTTTGAACGCTTGATAAGCGCATTGACCTTTTGATAAAACACCGGCAGTGAAAACGGCTTGACTATATAATCGTCACAGCCTAAGGCATAGCCTGTCAGCATATCCTCCTGACTTCCTCTTGCAGTGATGAACATAATCGGCACATCGCTTAACCGACGCACCTCACGACATATTTCAAAGCCGTCAAGGCTCGGCAGCATTATATCAAGCAGCAATAAATCATAGACATTTTCATACGCCTTTTCAACACCTGATTGTCCGTCGGTCGCAATATCAAGCACAATGTTGTTTTTGCTTTTATCGGTAAAGTAATCCTTAATCATTTCACATATGTTTCTGTCGTCCTCGACCAAAAGCACGTTATACACATAATCACCCCACACTATATTATCATACTCATCTGTGCTTTATCTGAAGTTTATATAAAACATTTTATATCACTTATTCGCTGTTTTCAATAAAAATACAGATAAAAAACAGATGGAAGATTTATGATATTAACAAGGAGGTGAATTTTTTGAAAAGGCTAATTTGTAAAATCCTTGTTTTAGCTATTATTGTCACAACGCTTCCCCTTGCCGCTTCGTGCGGCAACGGCAATCAGGAAAACGAAAAGCTTAAGTATTATCAGGCAGATGGAATTCCCACTCAATTTGATGATGAGGACTTAATAAAACGATATAACATATACTGTCAGAATAATTATGATGAATCATATCAGATTGAGGTTGTGAAATTTGAAAACGAGGAGGATATGTACACCAAAATGTCGGCAGAGCTTATGGCAGGACAAGGGCCTGATATTTTCACTCTCGACCAGACGCTGCCGTTTGAAAAGCTGATAAAGTCATATGCATTCGCTGATATAAATGAGCTGATAGCAAACGACACTTCAAAGAACAAGCTCGACTTATCCGAATATAATCAGGATATGATAAAGGCTGGAGAGTATAACGGCAAGCTGTATATTATTCCTGCGTTTTATCATTTAAACACGCTTATCTCAACCGACAATGTGTTAAATGAGTATGATTTGCCTTTGGAAAACGGAATGACGCTGACATATGCCGATATTCCGCAGATGTTTGAAAAATACCTGTCCGACAAGAATAAAAGGTACTTTATGTACAGCTATGCTTTCAGCTTTCTTAACTCGCAACAACAGCTACTGGATAGCTTCATTTACAGCTATGTTGATTTTGAAAACGGAAATACATATTTTGATTCGGAGGAATTCAGTAAAGGACTTGACTCAATAATGCAGCTTACTGACTGCTTTGAAGAGCCTGATGAAGATACATACGAGAATTATCTTTTCGATTTATACACAGGCGGCAACCTTGAGTTCCTGGCAAGAGCAAACTATCAGGATGAAAAAAACGGAAACAAAAGGATATTTTACAACGGCTTTAACAGGAACGCAGAAGATATTTCTGCAACAATAGAGCTTGGCGTTGCGATAAACGCAAATTCAAAGCATAAGGACAAGGCTCTTGCTTTTCTTAAATATCTGCTCAGCTATGATTTTCAGGTTTTTTACTGCGGCGATAAGGAAGGCTCAGATTACATAGGCACAAATATGATTTCGCACCCTGTCAATATTGACGCGTTTGAGCATTCAATAAAGGCATCCTCTTCTTTTACATATTGGGAGGAATACGAAAAAGACGGCGTTTGGGAATACGATGAATATGAAGTAAACGGCACTGATAATGAATATATGCAGGAATATATCAAATCGATACGAGGCATTAATAAGTGTAAGCCATACTATAATGTCAGCGAAAGCTACTTCTGCAAAAATGTAGTCGGCGATATTGTTGATGATTACATAAACGGAAAGCTGACTAAAGCCAAGTTTATTCAGCAGATTACATCAGCTGTAAGAATTTATATATCGGAATAGGAGGATCACTATGGCTAAAAGAATACTTTGCTTTATTATATCGTCAATTTTGCTTTTGTCCGTTTTATCGGGCTGCGAAAGCTCAGATAAGGCAGAAATATCGAACAATATTACATACTACAAAGTAAAGGACAGCTGGTCAGGCGGAGAAGGCTGGATTTATGATTATAACAAAAGCTGCGATAATGAGGACAAAATTGAAATTGTAGAGTTTGAAAGCACTGAAGCATTAAAAAACAGGCTGACAACAGAGCTTATGACAGGCGGAGGACCTGATCTTTTGAATGAAGCAATGTTCGTTTCCGCAAATTTATCTATTGAAAAGCTTATTGATATGGGCGCTTTTATGGATTTAAACGAGCTTATTGAGAGCGATAATTCCGATGATAAAATCGATTTGACAGAGCAAAATCAAAAGGCACTTGAAAGCGGAGTTCTGAACGGCAAGCGGTTTTGCGTTCCGCTTTATTATGTGCCGAACTTTATTATGACAACGAAGGAGAAATATTCAAAGTATATGAACGAAAAAACTCTCTCCCTGTCATATGATGCTTTAATTGATTTGTTCGATAAAATCAACGAAAGTGAAGATATAAGGCTGTACAAATATTCGGACAGCAGTAATTTTGAAAACCTATTAATCAGCTATATTGACAGCAATATAGATTTAGTGAATAAAACATCAACCCTTGACAGTGAAAAATTCAAAGACACCGTAACACGGATAGATAAGCTGATAAAGAAATATTCTCATAATACAAAAGATAATAATGAAAGTGTAATTAATTGGACAGAGGAAATCGACCACGACAGCTACATATTTGAGGATATGATAGCGCAATCGCCGTATGATATATATTCACGCATTGTATATACGGAGCAAAGAGGAGATACACCCATAATAGTCGGCACACCGACAGGTGGTCCTGACACACTTTCAGCGAAAATAACGGAATCTGTTTTTGTAAATAAAAACTGTACTAAAACAGATAAGGTTCTGAAAGCTATAAAATTTGCAATGTCGGAGGAAACGCAGAGCGAGCAGGTTGGCGCTGAAATTGAGAGATACAACCCGATGTTTGCAGCTTACTCAGGCAATCTTTTCCCCGTTAATAATAAATCCTTTGAAAAACTTATGAATACTGCCGACAGCTTTACATATAACACAAAGGATTCGTATTATGAGGGAGATGATGACGGCATACCCGATGACGATAAGGAACAGGCTGCTGTTTCAGACGAGAGCAGGAATATGCTGCATAATGCGCTGGAAAGCATTTCCAGCTATGAGCTTGACACCTACTGGTATTACAACACTCAGGTAATATATGAGCTTTTTCAGAGCTACTTAAGAAACGAAATAACTGTCGATAAATTTATAAGCGATTTAAAATCAAAAACAAAAATATATCTTGAAGAATAGGCGGTGATTTTTTGACGAGGAAGCGAAAAAATTATATTATTGCTTATTTATTCTTACTACCATCACTGTTAGGCATAGCGGTATTTTATATAGTACCCTATATAATCTGCCTTGTGAAAAGTATGTTTATCGGCAACAGCTTTGTCGGCATAACAAACTATATTGAGCTTTTTAATAACAACACATTCTTACTTGCGCTGAGGAACACCGGGATATTCACAGCTGTTGCGATTCCCCTGCTTATGGTTATTTCTTTTTTGCTTGCGCTTTTTCTGAATTCTTTTAAGAGAATTTCGTCTTTCTTCAAAAGCTCATTACTGATACCTGTTGTTGTGCCTGTTGCTTCTTTAATCTGTGTATGGCAGGTGATATTCGATGATTACGGCGCAGTAAATGCGTTATTGAATTACTTGGGTATTGATTCGGTCAGGTTTTTCAATTCGGAATTTTCAATGGTAATGATTATCCTTATTTTCGTATGGAAATACTGCGGTTTCTGCGTGATTTTATTCACAGCAGGACTTTCAAGCGTTCCGGT
>DKZT01000011.1:36304-45327 GCA_002493755.1 Ruminococcaceae bacterium UBA7067 | reverse complement strand
AGACTTTCAAGCGTTCCGGTCGCTCTTTACGAAAGTGCAAGGCTTGACGGCGCAAATTCGTTTCAGCTTGTACGGAAAATAACGATACCGATGATAACGCCGACAACATTTTTTGTACTGCTGATGGAAGTTATATATTCTTTTAAAATCTTCCGCGAGGTCTTTGCACTGTTCGGCGACTACCCGAATGAGAGCGTCTATTTCCTGCAAAACTTTATAAACAACAATTATTACAATTTAAACTATCCTCGGCTTTCCTCGGCATCAGTGATTTTGTCATTGTTTTTAATACTCATACTTCTTATTTTCTTTCTGATTGAGAGAAAACGGAATTATTCGGAATAGGAGCGCCTTATGAAAAGAACAAAATTATTGTTTAAGTACTTTCTTTTACTGGTTATAACCGTTGTTTTCCTGTTCCCTGTGATTTATATGCTTGCTTGTTCGTTTATGTCAAGCACAGAGGTACAAAAAATGCTCAGCTTCACAGACGGGCAGTATAAAACAGTAAATATGATACCTCAGATGTTCTCTTTTGAGCAGTATTATCAGGTGTTTTTCAGAAGAGCCGAATATCTGCTTAAATTCTGGAACGCTGTTATAATCACTTTTCCTACCGTTGCAGGACAGCTTGTTGTGTCGTCACTTGCGGCATTTGCTTTTGCAAAGCTTAAGTTCCCGTTAAAAGACAAGCTGTTTTTTATATACATAGTTTTGCTGATACTGCCGCTTCAGGTAACGCTTGTGCCAAACTATATTGTGCTTGATAATCTCAAGCTCCTGAACAATTTTCTCTCAATTATCCTACCGGGAACATTCTCGGCATTCGGAATATGCCTGCTGAGACAGAGTATAAAATATATTCCCGACGCAAGCATTGAAGCGGCATTAATTGACGGTGCGTCATATTTTAAAATATTCACAAGAATCATCTTGCCCCAGATAAAAGGCGGCTTGATTACGCTTACACTGCTGTGCTTCATCGACAACTGGAATGTTGTAGAACAGCCGCTTATCTATTTCAAAGACAAGGGAATGTATCCGTTGTCAATTACTCTTGCTGAAATAGGAGATTCGGATTACGGTATTGTCTTTGCCTGCGGAGTTATGTTTATGATTCCTGCTCTGCTTATATATCTTTACGGTCAGAAAGATATTGATTCGCCGTTTATTCAAACAGACAAATGAGGTAAATTCATTATGACTAAAAACAGGCTTAAGAAATTCTCGATAAGAGCCACTGTTGCATTTTTTATTATTCTTGCGGTTCTTACATATCTTTCAGGCACTATTGACAATATGCTTTTGCCTAAGGTAAAAACATCAGATGTGATTGTAGGTACGCTGAGCGGAGAAGCAAACGGCAATATGCAAACAAAATATCTGCTTCCTCTTTCATCGGTAAACAGCTTTGGAGAAAACGGCAGTGTTTTTGTGATAAATACTGATGAAAGCGAAAAAACAAGGGTCAACGAGGTATCGGTCACAATAACAGGAGAAGATGACTTATATTATGAGGTGACATCTACCGGCCTTTTTTCTGATATGAAGATTGTATACAAAGCATCAAAGAGCATATCAGACGGCGACAGGGTTTATATTGAGGAGGACTACTGATGATTAAAAGAAAAATCCTCACCCTTATTCTCCTTTCGCTGTTTTGCTCTTGTGGAGTTTTTTCATTAATGCATTTTGCGGATAACGCAAAGCGACAGTTTACCGCCGTAACGCAACTAAATTATAATCAGAATTCAGATTATCCTCCCATTACGGTAAGCCAATTTGAGAGCATATATGAAAGAATTTCAACCGAGAAAATCAGCTTTTGCTGTGAAATCAAAGAAGCAAAAGTAAAAAATGTAAGAGTCACACCTGTACTGACTAATGAATATTATTTTGAGAATTACGGGTTAACACTCAGCGGAAGCGGAATAAGAGATGAACACATAGGGAATAAAGATAATGTCGCCGTAATCGGCAGTGAGCTTGCGCTTGAGTTATTTCTAAACACAAATGCTATCGGAAAAATGATTAAGATAAACGGAAAGGAATACATAGTTTGCGGAGTGTTTGATGATTCGGATTCTTTTGTTAACCGTATATCCACTGACGGCAAGAAAAGAGTATATATCCCCTGCACCTGTTATGACGGATACGGAAACTGCGGCATTGACACAATCACCTATGACAACAGCGCAATGTCAGCTCCGCTTATTGAACAGATGAATTTAAGTCAATATTACGCAACAGACTTCTCGGAAAAGAATAAGGTGATTGAGAATTTCAGGCATATTGTTTGCCTGCTTTTGTTTGCGGCTGTGAGTTTTATTGCGATGAAAATATGGTTTATACTGTGCAAATGGGCGATTAACGGAATTAAGTGCAGTTTAAAGGAGCAATACTTTTTTAAAAGCTTAACCTCAATACCGAAAAAATATATTGTGTTAATTGTTGTGGGAGCAGGCATTCCTGCCATTTTGCTGACTGTGTTTATCTTGTTTGATTTCAGTATTTTCATACCGTCAAAATACATTCCATATGACAATATATTTGATTTTTCATATTACCTTGAAAAAATAATTGAAAACGCAAATTCAGCAAACTCACTCGCACTGACAGGCGATACACACCTGCTAAAGCTATTTTCCAACACCTTTGCAATATTGATACCGCACATCACAGCTGTCTTTATTTTACTTGTATGTGCAACGGTTTATGTCAATCAAGCTTTCTTGAATCGTATAAAAGCTTTCGCTTAAGCACACGGAATATTTCCTTTAATGCGCTTATGCTCATCTCTTCCCCGTCAGATAATATACGGCAAGCTGGGTTCTGTGCTCAAGCTGTGCTTTTTCAAGAATATTGCTTATGTAGTTCTTGACAGTACCCTCGCTTAAAAACAGCTTTGAGGCAATTTCTTTATTTGACAGTCCCTCTGAAACCTTTGATATTATTTCAAGCTCACGCTCAGAAAACGGCGATGGGTCAAAGCCCTCGTTTTGAACGAGTGTATCACCCATTTTTTCAAACACGCTGTCATCAAGCACGTTGATACCGTTATGGACTGATTTTATTGTTTGCTTAAGCTTATCGGGCGTATGATTTTTAATAAGATAACCCTTTGCGCCAAATCGAATTGCCTTTCTTACAAGTTCGTAATCGTCAAAGGTTGTAAGAATCAGCACCTTTCCGAGCGCTTCATCCGTAATTATTTTTGTCGCCTCAATTCCGTCCATAACGGGCATCTGAATATCCATCAGTATAACGTCTGCCTTGCTCTGTCTTGCAAGAGTAACGCATTCACTCCCGTTTTGCGCACAGCCTAACACGTTAAAGTCACTGTCCACACCGAGAATTATGCTCATACCCTCACGCACAAAGTCGCTGTCATCGGCTATTATTACATTTATAGGCATTTTTACTCCTCCCTCACCCTATCGGTATAATCATATTAATCACAAAGCCCGCTGTTCCGTCTATATTGATTACGCCGCCAAGCTCTGAAATGCGCTGCTTCATTCCGTCTATGCCCATACCGCTAACAATTTTTTCGCACCCAACTCCGTTATCGGATACACAGCACCGCAGAACCTCATTGAGTATTTTTATCTCAATTTTTATTCTTGAGCATTTTGAATATTTAAGAGAATTTGTCACAGCCTCACAACAGTTATTGAGTATAGCTTTCCAAACACTGTCCGATACTTTTTCGCTGTTTCCCTCAATAATCAAATCGGCTTCAATACCGTATTTTTCGCGGCAGTCATTGCACAGGCTGTTAAGCTGTAAAACTGTCATAGCCTTGCTTTCTGGTCTTTCACGGCGCAGCAGGCATCTGATTTCGTCCATTCCGTTTCTCAGGCTGTCTATAACTCTGCCGAGTATTTCCTCCGACTTTTCGGGATTAGTATTAGCAATAGCACGGCAGGCTTCAAGCTGATAAATCGAACCGTTTATACTGTGCCCCAGCTTATCGTGAAGCTGCTGTGAAAGCCTTGCTTTATCCTGCAAAATCATATTTTCATAGTGCAGGTTTGTTTTCTCTATTTCACTTTTCAGCTTTGCCGCACTGTTGTCTATTGAGTTTTTAAGTCGCAGCTCCTGAAGCTCATAATTCTCGGCGGATTTTCGGTAGACGTCTATGATACCGTAATGCTGATAATATATTATTGCAGTGAGAATACAAAGCAGAACGAACACAAATTTATTCTCGGCGAAAATCACCCCGACAAGGCTTGAAGGGTAAAACGCATTTGGTATTTTAAAGCACTCTACCACATCGGATATAACGGCAGGCAGCAGTATGATAAATTCATTTGAAAGCAAGCATATTCCCGATATGACCGCAACAGCCTCGACAATAAGAAACAAAAGCTTATGCTTTGAAACCTCATAAATACTCATAGCGGCGGCACATAGAGCGGCTGTTATGATAATGCCTGCCGACCTGTCAAAGCTGTATTTCCCAAGAATTATAATATAAACAAGCAATAACAGAACATAGCCGAATTTTACGCCTGCGAAGTAGTATTTACGCAGTATTTCGGACGTGTTTTTTTCTGTATTCACACCCCTGCCCCCAATGCATAAATAATAGTATTATTTTAACATAATAAAAAAGGATTGTCACGAAGAAGAAGGCGCAGATTACTCTGTGCCTTCCTCTGAATAACGCAGCTTCATTCCGATATACCCTGCTACGATAACTAATATAAGAAACGCTGCCGCTGCGGCAAAGAATGTTACATATGCTCCGCTTTGATTTTTCATAAGCATCTCAGAGCATATCATAACCCATCTCTGAGGTGTCAGAAGCGATGCCTTTTCCCACCAATCGGGAGTTGTGCCGAAGTTGAAATACACCTTTGCAAGCAAATTTGTGAAAACCCAGACGCCGAATGAGGTGTAAACGGCGGTGAGAATATTTTTTCCGAATATCCCCATAAGCACGCAGAAAAGGTTGAATATTATTCCGATTGTACCGATAAAGACTAAGTATGCGGCAAACGGTATGCCTATATCGGTTCCGATAAGCAACGCAACCGTTATTGCCGTAACAGCAGTCTGGAGTATTGAAACTATAACAGCGGTAAGTGACTTTGAAAGCATATAGGTCATCATTGAAGAGCCTGACATTTTAATTCGCATCTGCGTTTTATTGTCACGTTCTGATACTATCTGATTTGCTATGAACGAGCCTGTCAGGATAAAGGCAAGCGATAACAGTGCGATTGAGTAGCCTATATTCGACAAATCATTTGTCTGATTAAGATTCAATTCAGTATTATCAGTACCAACAATAACGCTTTCACTTTTGGCAGGTTGCCAAAGGCTTCATCTATCAGCTTGTATAATTCCTGCTTATCGGCAGATTGTGCGGCACAGGACATAATTATTGAAATGTTGCAATTGATAAGATTTTTAACTGATTCTATTCTGTCGTCATCTCTGCCCTTGATAATATCAAGCTCAGGTGTCTGTCCGTCGTTAATTTTCTGCCCGAAATCCTTTGGCAGGTATAAAACAGCAGTCACCGTTCCTCTTTCGTAAAAGCTTTTAGCGATAGTGTTTATTTCATCACGCTCAATAGGCACGGTTTTACAGCGGTATACTGCATAGAAGTTATCCTGTGATAGTGTGTTAAGAAACAAATCGCTTGTTTCATCCTGTGATGCGTCAATAGCAATAACGGATATTTTTTCAAAGGCAGACGAAAGAGAGGCAGACATTACCGATGTATTTTTATCAACCTCAATTATCTTATTGCTCTCACCGCCTTCAACAGCGCCTGTCTGCTGTACCATAAGCAGCAAAGCCGCACCAATCGGAATAATAACAAGGCAGATTAAGAAGCCTATATTGCGCAAAAGAAGCTTAAGATTTGTTTTTGTCATTGTCAGAAATCCGTTCATCTTTACCTCTCCCCTCTGAGCTTTACTGCTATCATTCCAAGCGGTATACAAACAACTATAATTGCGCAAAGTAATATTAAAGTCGTTGCGGTATAGTCGCTTTGCCCCATTGTATTCAGCTCAACAATAGAGCGTATCATATAATAAATCGGCGAGGTTTCCCTGAGTCCGTCGGCAAAGGAGGCGTGCATATAGCTTGCAAATGCGCCGCCGAAAAAGCCGAAGTACATAATCAGGCAGTATTCAACTGCGATTGACACGATAACATTTTTAATCAGGCTGAAAATCACCGTACCGACTGCAGCTGAGGCTATGCACCCGAGCAGGAGTATCACAAACGACAATAACGGCTCATTCCACGATATAGAATAAAGCGGCGTGCAGATTGCAACGGAAACGGCTATCAGCAAAATGATTACTGTGCTCGTTGGGACAAAGTATCCGAAATACCGTTTTATTGACGAAGCAGGCGAGCAACGGTATCTCAAGCCTATCCTATTTTTCCTCTCGCTCGAAATTACAACACCAAGCACAATCATTGCGCACCAGATAAAATACACTGTATACGCTATTGTGTAGTAAAGCTCCGAGTCGGGCATCGGGTCAACTGCAATTTCATATTCGTTTGCGAAGTTTCCGCTCTGAACTCCGACAGATTGTGAAATAATCGAGTAGGCTATCATTTTTACTAAGCCTGATTCATTTTTATATTCCTTATCAGAATACACAGTACAGCCCTCATCATTAATACTGATAAAGACATCAGCCGCACCGTTGCCCACAAGCTTTTCTGCGTCTGCCTGCGGATAATAAATCAAATCAATATCATTATCTTCAAATACCGTTTCAATGACAGACTTTAACGGTTCGTATTTACACTCCGAGCTGAATGTATAGCCTACTTTACATTCCTTAAGCTCAAAGCTGTCTGTCATCAAATCCTTGAACACTGCCGACAACAAACCTGTTACCATAACCATAACGATTACTATGAGGATAAGCACCTTGCATCTTAGCAGTAATTTAAGATTATTTTTTATCAGCGTCACAGGTAATCGCCTCCTGCATAGTCACGGAGTTTTTTGCCCGTCAATGTAAGGAACACCTCTTCAAGAGATATGTTGCTGTTCGGGTCGTCTGTTACAAGGCGTACAAGCTCATCTCTCGTTCCGACGGCAATAATTCTACCGTTATCCATTATTGCAATACGTGTGCAGATAGCCTCTACCTCCTCCATATAGTGGCTGGTATAAATTATTGTTGCACCTCGCTTATTAGCGTCAACGATTTTCTCTAATATAAAGTTTCTTGACTGAGGGTCAATTCCGACTGTCGGCTCGTCAAATATCATAAGCCTTGGTTTATGTCCTATTGCGCAGGCTATATTCAGTCGGCGTTTCATACCGCCTGAAAAATTCTTTGCATAATCTTTGCGCTTGTCAAGCAGTCCGACAAACTCAAGCGATTCATCTATTGCTGTTTTAAGGTCTTTTCCTTTTATGCCGTAAAGCGAGGTAAAAAGCTCAACATTTTCCCAAGCCTTGAGATTGCCGTGAATCGCAAGCTCCTGAGGTATATAGCCTATCTGATTTTTTATTCTTTTCATATTATCGGAAGCATTAAGTCCGAAAATCTCGATATTACCCGAGGTCGGTTTAAGAAGCGAGCATACCATATTTAACGTTGTGCTTTTACCTGCACCGTTCGGACCGAGCAAGCCGAAAATCTCTCCCTCCTTAATCTCCAATGAAATATGGTCTACAACGGTTTTGTCACCGAATTTTTTGCTTAAGCCTTTAAACTCAAGTATTGTTTCGTCTTTCATATTACAAAATCTCCTTTCAGCTTCACCTTCTGCAATTATATTACCATCTTATAGCTCTTTCAGAAAGTGAATTAAGAAATATTATGAATATGACTTTAGTCACATTTGAATAAGCTTTTACAAATCAGGAAATCAAAGCCATACCTCGGCGGCAGAACATCGTCATTCTAAGAAATTAAAATCGCCGATACTCGCATTGAATATCGGCGAAACTTTATATGTATTAAATTCAAATATTATCTCAGTTTCTTGATTTTATCTGAAATTTCCTCAAGCTCTTCTTTTGATAGCTCCGGAAGCCTTTCAAGCTTATCAACAAACATAGATACACTGTCATCTCGTTGAGCCTGAACCACCTGATTGTAGAAGCTGACAACAACTCCTGTTGCAATCGCTATTACGAACAGAGAGTACGCTGTAAGGAAAACAGAGGTAATTTTTGAAATTAAGGTTGTTACTGTTATATCGCCAAAGCCTATCGTGGAAATTACAGTGTAACAGTACCACAATGCATCAAAATAAGAGGTAATACCGGGCTCTGCTAACATAATCACAAATGCGGCTACAAGAACAAACAAAATCATTCCAAGCAGAATCTTGTCTGCCTTTGTGCGTTTAAAAATAATCAATAAAATTCTTAGCTTTCTCATATATATCACCCAAAATCTTTTTATTATTATATCATAAAATGTTAATACAGACAAGACAATAAGGCGAGATTAATCTCTGATATCGGTGAACAGCTGTCTGTTCGGAGCTTTGACAACGATATTCGATTATGATAAAATAAAAGAAAATCAGTGGTGAAATAAAATGGAGATTTTAATCAAAATCATAGTTTGCTTCGTTGCAGGCGCAGGAGCAGGCATAGGCACCGGCTTTGCAGGAATGAGCGCTGCCGCCATAGTCAGTCCTCTGTTGATTACCTTTCTCGGTATTCCTGCTTATACGGCAGTCGGGCTTGGTCTTGCCAGCGACGTTTTAGCAAGCGCCGTGAGCGCATACACATACAAAAAGAACAAAAACATTGACATCAAAAACGGCGTTCTTATGATGGTCTGTGTGCTGGTCTTTACAATGGTAGGCAGTTGGGTGTCAAGCCTTCTGCCAAACTCGGTAATGGGCAACTTCAGCGTATTTATGACGTTATTATTGGGAATAAAATTTCTAATCAAGCCTGTTATGACCACAAAAGAGGCTATGCAGAATATTCCTCAAAAAACACGCATAATAAAATCTGTGATAGGCGGTATATTAATCGGCTTTATCTGCGGCTTTGTAGGCGC
>DKZT01000011.1:35123-35999 GCA_002493755.1 Ruminococcaceae bacterium UBA7067 | reverse complement strand
CTGCGGCTTTGTAGGCGCAGGAGGAGGAATGATGATGCTGCTTGTTTTGACGAGCTTTCTCGGCTATGAGCTGAAATGCGCAGTAGGCACAAGCGTATTTATTATGACTTTTACCGCACTGACGGGCGCTGTAAGTCATTTTTCTATCGGAGAAATGCCGGATTTAACCACGCTGATTCTCTGTATGGTATTTACATTGATTTGGGCGAGAATTGCTGCGGTTATAGCAAACAAAGCGCAGGCTAAAACGCTTAACCGTGTAACAGGCATTGTACTGGTTACATTAGGAGTTATAGTGTTGGGTGTAAATTATATATTTTAATCTGCCGCATTATGGGGCTGTCGCAAGTATATAAAGCGACAGCCTCTATTATTTTTTCGTTTTCGGATTATCCGAGCTACGGACAAAGTGGCTTTGCAAAAAAACAAACCGGCGAGAACACCCCGCCGGTTTAAAAAACAATTATTAATCAAATTTAAATAATCATTGGTCTCACTCTCTGTTTCGTTCCTGATATTTATATTACGTATATATAAGAAACTCTTTAAGTTTAAGTAACCAATCTCCGCAATAAAAATACGTTCGGCTGCGAATTATAAGACGCACAGCCATCAGTACGCTTTCAGGCGCCTTTAACGTTTAACTCATATTCAAGCCGTATGCTTGAAAAAGTGCATCTTCTGCTTTTTGAGCATCAACACAATTTGAGCTTTTAATGCTTTGAATCTTTTATCATATATTCGCTCTTGACGAACATATAATAGATTAATAATCAAAATATTCAGTTGTAATTCAATCACTTGGCTTAGCTTTAAATATTCATTACCGATTCTCGGTTGATTTAAAATGACGAACATTAAAGTTAAAAAATAAAT
>DKZT01000011.1:34604-34866 GCA_002493755.1 Ruminococcaceae bacterium UBA7067 | reverse complement strand
CATTAAAGTTAAAAAATAAATTACAAAGATTTTTATTCTTTAATTGAATGTTACTTGATTTTTTGACATATAATATTCTCAAGTCAGCCTTGTGAGTCTGAGCCCGTCTCATCAACGAAGCTCATAAAATTTTCCGGTGTCAGTTCGCCCATAGGACTCAGCCCCTTTCCTTAATTTCAATTATATTATAACACACATTTTGGGATTGTCAATACTTTTTTTTAACTTTTTTTACTTTTTTAGTAAAATTTTTCAGATATTT
>DKZT01000011.1:21824-34322 GCA_002493755.1 Ruminococcaceae bacterium UBA7067 | reverse complement strand
TTTAGTAAAATTTTTCAGATATTTTTTATTTTTTTCTCTTGACTTAATGCGATATAAAGGTTAAAATACATATATGACAATGCGAAAGGGAATGATATTATGGATAATGAGTTTGAAGCAGATTTGCTTACGTTGATTGACGAGGACGGCAAGGAGCAGCAGTTTGAAATTCTTGACATTATTGAGCAGTATGAAAAAAGCTACTTTGCTCTCTACCCTGTCTTTAATTCACCAGAGGAAGAGCTTGAGTCAGACGGAGTTTACTATATTTTTGAAACTGTTGAAGAGGACGGCGAGGAGCTTCTTGTTGAGGTTGAGGACGAAGAGCTCAGCCAGAACCTTGCTGAAATTTTCGAGGATCACTTTGAAAATATGTATGCCGATGAGGATGTAGAAAGCGACGAGGTTTAATTAGTCTGTTGCCTGCCTGATACGTGAATTGTGTTCATATAACCCTACAACTTAATCTTCGGGAGTCCTCCTCCCTTGGCGGATTGCAGACCTCCCGCTTCGCGGAAGAAGGGAGCGTGAAACCAAGGGGCGACGCCCACCTGTCTTTTCGTAGGCAGGTTATAATCACACAATACGGTCAGGCGGGTTATTTATTAAAAACGAAGGTCATTGCGTGAGTGATGGCCTTTTTTTGTTGCATTAAAACTTATTTTACGGTCACAATAATAACGGTGATTATGTGAAAAAGTGCAAGAAAAATAAAATGCTGACTGCTCTGGGCGGCATCGCCACCGGTTTTTTTAACGGACTTTTAGGCGCAGGCGGAGGAATGATAGCCGTTCCGATTTTATCGCGCAGGCTTGAACAGAAGAACGCTCACGCGACCTGTATTGCAGTGATTCTGCCTATCTGTATTGCAAGCGCAATAGGATATCTGATCAGAGGTACGGTTAAAATCAGCGATGCTGCGCCTTATGCTGTGTGGGGATTAATCGGAGCTGTAATAGGCACATTCCTGCTTAAAAAATTAAGCAACAATGTTTTAAGAAAAATTTTTGCTGTTTTTATGCTCTGGGCAGGGATAAGACTGATATGGAGATAGTGTGGACTGCGCTTGCCGCTTTAATCGCCGGGATATTCAGCTCTATGGGAATGGGCGGAGGCGGTATACTGATAATATATTTCGGTCTTTTTACCGCTGTGCCGCAGCTTACCGCACAGGGAATCAACGTTCTGTTCTTTATACCGATTGCCGCATTCTCGGTTATTGTGTATCACATAAAGGGTCTTATTGACTGGAGAACCGCTCTCCCCTTTGCCTCGCTCGGCGTTCTCTCATCGTTCGGCGGCAGCTATTTAGCCACTCTTATTGACGGAGAGATTCTGTCGAAAATATTCGGTATTCTCCTTTTGGTTATGGGAATTAAGCAGTTATTCTCAAAAAGAGAAAGCAAAGATAAGAAAAAATCCGATCAGAAGTAAAATTTATATAGTATTCCTTTTCTATTCGTGGTATAATTTTAATATAATAATTTCGGACGGTGATAATGTGAATATATCCGTATTAGGCTGCGGCCGTTGGGGCTCTTGTATCGCCTGGTATCTTGATAAAATAGGAAACAATGTTTATTCGTGGGGACTTACCGAGGCTCCCGATTTTCAGCACCTCAAGAAAGAGCACAAAAACGAATATCTTTCTTACTCTGACCGAATGACAGTCACAGACGACCTTGAAGCCGCTGTTTCTCACGGTGAGATTATAATTATCTCAATCAGCTCACAAAATCTTCGCAGTTTTTTGCAGAGAGTAAACAAATATCCGCTTGACGGCAAAATTTTCGTACTGTGTATGAAGGGCATTGAGCAAACGACCGGCAAGCGGCTTACAGAGGTTTTTGAGGAATACATAGACAGCGAAAAAACTCCGGTGGCTGTCTGGGTAGGACCTGGACATCCGCAGGACTATGTCAAGGGTATTCCGAACTGTATGGTGATTGACAGCAAAAACGAAGCCGTTAAAAAGATGCTTGTCGACAGCTTTAACAGCGAGCTTATAAGATTTTATATCGGCAACGATTTAATCGGCACGGAGGTTGGCGCGGCGGCGAAAAACGTAGTCGGTCTTGCCGCAGGTATGCTGGACGGACTGCACTGCACATCTCTTAAGGGTGCGTTAATGGCAAGAGGAACAAGAGAGATTTCACGCCTTATCGGCGCAATGGGCGGCAACGAGATGTCAGCTTACGGTCTTTGTCACTTGGGCGATTATGAAGCTACGCTATTTTCACAGTGGAGCCACAACAGGCGCTACGGCGAAATGTTCGTTCAGGGAGAACACTTTGAAAAGCTTGCAGAGGGAGTTTACACAACCACAGCTCTGCTGAAGCTCGGCGAGAAATATAATGTTGATTTGCCGATTGCTAAGGCTGTATACGAGGTACTGCACAGTGATAAGAAGCCGATGGATATTTTGTCGGGCTTGTTCCTGAGAAGCATTAAGAAAGAGTTTGAAAAATAATATTAATTTAAGTTATTTTAAGCCATCCGATAGTCGGGTGGCTGTTGCTTTTTGTAAAAATTTATAAATCTGATGAACCTTTTTACGACCCGAGTTGTATATATAGTGAAAGCTTTCAGAAAGGGGGGATGAAATTGAAGCACGATTTCGACGAGTACATACAGCTTTACAGCCGTGACCTTACAAGGCTTTGCATTTCACTTTGCAGAAACACGACAGAAGCCGAGGACTTGTTTCAGGAAACATGGTGCAAGGCGATAAAATATCACTCACGCTACAACAGCTCTTTGCCCTTTGAAAAATGGCTATATTCAATCTGTGTCAACACCTTCAAAAACAATCATAAGCTTTTCTGTAACAGACATAGGGTGAGCTTCAGCAGTGAAGAGGAGCAGACCTTGTTTTTCAATTCTATCCCCGACTTCAGCAATGAAAATTCAGATGAGTATTTTGAACTGCACAGAATTATTTCTTCACTGCCGAAAAAGCAAAAGGTTGTGATTGTACTGCACTATTTCAAGGATTACACCACAAGGGAAATTGCAGATATTCTGAATATTCCCGAGGGCACTGTAAAATCACGGCTATATTCAGCTAAGGCTTGTATAAGGAGGAGGCTTGAAAATGAAGAATAAAAAAAATATTTCAGAAGAGCGTCTTGAAGAACTGCTGAAAAACTATTGCAAAAGAGAACCGAAATACAGCTTTAAATTCAGAACGGAGGAAAAAGTAATGAAAAGGAAACCTAATTTCAGATACGCAGCAGCAACCCTGTGCGTTGCAGTTATGTTGTTCGGCGGCTTTATAGCTTTGCAGTACACGGCATTCAGCGGCACAGATAAGAATTCATCTGTCGTGAGTGATAACGCAGCTCCGGGATTTATCGTGACGGCTTATGCGGCTGAATCTGACTCAGGCAAAGCTGACGGCACAAAACTTAAAAGTGTGGATACTAAAATAAACCCAAAATTCCCCCTTGTAGAAAAAACTTACGATAATTTAGAGTTCGATTCTCAGGGAAAATCAATAAGCGAGGACAATCCGCTTGAGGAGTGTGAAGAAACAAAGATTGTCGAAAACAGCTGTCTGTTAAGCTTTGACTATATCGGACTTGAGGTAACGGGCAAGGATATTGTAAGCTATGATATAAGAACAGACAACGGTGAGTTTAATTATGTAGATTCCGAAAAAATGGAAAAATACAAAGGCAAAGGAAACACCGACAGCTCAATAATTGACAAGTATTTCCAAAAAGGGTCTGAAATTAATGGTATACCGGTCGATGCAAACAATCCGAACAAGTCAATTGTAAACTGGTATCCTGCCCCGTATAAGCTCTTTGACGAGATAAATAAAACAACAGGCTCAGACTTCAATATTGACGATTACTATAACAAATTTGATATTATGAGTAAAATGTCACCTGAAATAGATGAGCGGCTTAAAACAGCCGAAGATTTTACGAACTATTTCGGATCAGTCATCAATATAACAGTTCATTACAAGGACGGAACAAGTGAAAACGGTATAATCAAAATAATGCTTGACGAGTATGGTTTTGCCACTGCTTCTATTACTAAAGCATAAAAACATCAGCAGGCTGAAAATTCACAGATTGATATTAAGCTAAGGCTGTCACAGATTTCTGCCGTCAGCGACAACCATCAAAATCCAATTAATCATCTAAATGCAAACTAAATAATGCCGCTGTCAAAGCTCAAGCCTGACAGCGGCATTATTATTTCACGTATAATTATCAAAAATCTTTAGTCAAAATCCGATATTATTTCCAATGCATATTTCTGAATCATAATGGCATCAACAAGACTAATATAACCGTCCTTGTTGACATCGCCAAGAGCAAGCTGTTCATCCGTAAATACAATAATACCCAAGCTGTTCTTCTGAACCATTATAGCGTCAATCAGATTGATTTTTCCGTCCATATTGACACCGCCGGTAACAAAACTCGGTTTATCGGTAGGCGTCATTGTCAAAACATAGCCGAATTGTGCCAGACCTCCATCCTCACTAATGCTGACATAATCAGGATTTAAGTCAATTACTTCTCCGTTAAGGCTGAGTGCGGTGTTCTCACCAAAGCGGTAGCCTGCGTTGTAGCCTTCCTCGGTAAGCTTGATATACAGACTATATTTATATTCTGTATTTGCCTTGAATGTAGAAATCAATCCATCGCACCAGCCTCACTCAACATAAGCACTGTTCCAATAATCTGAGCTGGAAATAAATTCTCCGCCGCCTTCCCAGCCTTCATATTCAATGCAATACGGAGCGCCGTCGGGTACTGTTCCCGTGAACACAGGCTTATCTCCGACATTGTAAGAGAGAACTGTATTGACTATTTCAACATTATCAATTACTTCGGTTTCAAACTCATCGGACATTATCTTATCTGCGTATGCAGGCATATATTTTTCCTTGAATTTGTCAACCAAGGAACTGTCAACATAAATTACAAGGCTCGGACTGCACTGTTCAAAAGCGTCTGACGCTACATATAAATTACTTGCAGAGCTTGTTTTTTCAAATTTTACTATCTCTAAGCTCGTGCAATTTTTAAATGCATTGCTATCCATATACGCAAGCTTCTCGGGGAAAGTAATTCGTCTGAGCGACGAGCAATTCTCAAAAGCAGAGTTTGAAATATTGGTTACTCCCGACATTTTGACACTCTGCAATGAAACACAATTCATAAATGCACAGGAATTAATATATTTTACAGCATCTGCCAATACAACGCTCTTCAAATTTATACAATCGGAGAATAATGAACTACCTACGCTTGTAACATCGCCGCCGATATAAAGTGATTTTACCTGCGCTTTACATTCGCCGTTAGTGGAAGAACAAAGTTTATTCCAACCCAAAACGCCTTTACCGGTAACAATTTTCAGCTCACCTGTTGCCTCCTCAAAGCGGAAGCCGTTGGCTTCAAGCTCTTCGTCGGTTTCTTCCGCCCACTTTGCATAAAGCTGGATATCAAGCCGCTTGTGTTATTCATCCAGTCATAATTGCTTGTGTCCTCAATTAGGCTGTCATAAAGAGCAGACACCTTGTAGCACCAGCCTGCAAATGTATATCCCTCACGCTCGGGAACATAATCGCCGATATCGAAAAAGCTTTCACTTTTCGTATTAAGCTCATATACAGCCGATTCCTCGCCGTCCATCGTGTCCTCGCTTGGCTGAGCCGCCTGCGCCGATAGTCCGCAGGTGCCGACAGACGCAGTAATGCACAGCGCAAGAAAGGCTGACATTATTCTTTTTCTTGTTCTTTTTTTCATTTTAATTACCTCCTCCAAGTGAAAAATAAAACTATGTCCTGATGCAATTAACATGCGAGTTAATCACTGCCGATAATTGACATCTCCGTTCAAGCTTATTATACTATACTTATATTTGTAAGACCTTGTAATTTCCGATTAGTCACTGTCCAAAACGGAAATTTTTGTCTTTTATTCATAAAATTATTTATTTCACGAGGTGCTGATATGAAATTTGAGCATAAGCTTAACGAATACATAGACATTCTCTAATGCACCGCAAAGGAACTGAGCAGCAGCTCAGGCTTATCCGCAGCAACGCTCAGCCGATACCGCAGCGGTGAACGAGTGCCCGAGGTTGATACAGAGGCTCTTGACAAGCCTTGCTCTGCAATCGCTTTACTTGCCGAGAAAAAGGGACTTGACGAAATCACGGAAAGCACCGTTAAAGAGAGCTTTCTGAACTGCTCCGATATTGTCTTTATTGACAAAGAGCGTTTAAGGCAGAATTTCAACACCCTGATTAATCTGCTGAACATTAACATTGCAAAGCTTTGCCGCTCGACAAATTATGATTCATCAACGATTTTCCGAATCAGGAACGGCACACGTCAGACGTCAGAGCCGCTGAAATTTGCCGAAATCTGCAGATTATTATGCACGAGGGAAAATGGGCAATGGTGTCAAAAGGTAAATCCTCTGCGATACATTTTGTTATACATCATCCTAAACTGAGAAAAGCTATTGAAAGCTTCGTACCGCCCGTTACGGAGGAATAACGGAATATACTTTTGAATTAAAAATAAATGCGGGGCTGTCGCAAATTACTGATAATTGCGACAGCCCTTGATTATTGCCGTGTATTGCAGATACGCATCTGTTTTTACTTATCAATCAACTTTTCCGTCAAAAAATCCCAACGTGGCAAGTGCGTTCAATGCATTTTCAAGATATTTTTCATTGATTATAGGCCACTTGAAGCCGAGCCTGTAAAGCGCCTTTGTTGTAAAGGAGTTATCGTAGCCTATAAATTCCTCTGTTCTGTCACTGTCGGAGGTAGCGTAGGAGATAAGTCCCGAAATGAGCATATTTTTTCTGTCGTCCATTAACGCCGTATTGAGCGAGTCGATAAACTCCTTATCCTTTACAACCTCTATCTTTATTCCGCAGCTGTTAAGCAGCTCGACAACATCGCCCATTTCAATGGTGTGACCGTTGCAAGCCTGAAAAATGGTGAATTTGCCGTTAGTGCCTGCAAGACACATTACTGCGGCAGCTGTGTAATCAATCGGTGAAAACTCAACTGCTTCATCCATACCCGATACAGGGAATTTACCGATAGCCGCATACGCACGCAGAAATCTCATAAAGCCGTTTGTATTTGCGTTGACCTGGAACTCACCGTCACTGTGGCGGCTCATCAGGTTGCCGACTCTTACTATCTTTCCGTCAAGACCGTCGTTTGCTACAGCCTCAAGCACAGCCTTTTCCGCACGGAATTTCGTATCTACATATTTGTTTGACAAGTCCTGCCCGAAGTACAGCTCGTTTTCGTGGATTTTCTTCTCGGGCGGGAATTTCCTGTTTACATTAACGCCTGCAACGCTTGTGGTTGAAACCTGCACAAGCCGCCTGCCTGTTCTTATGCAGAACGCTATAAGGTTTTCAACACCCTTTACATTGATGCGCTCAAGGCTGTCGTCATTTGAGAAGTGCTTTACGCTTGCGGCGCAGTTGATAACGGTCTTGAAGTCGTATTTATCAAGAGCGGAAATCACCTCGGCATCGGTAATATCTCCCTCAATCGGGATTATTCTTTCGCCGAACAAACTGTCCATAGCGTCGCTGAAATAGTAAACAAGCATACGCTTGAGCCTTTGCTCAACGCTTTCGGCATTACCTCGTCTTACAAGGCAGTACACCCTCGACTTGGTATGCTTTATTATCTCGTTGAGAATATGAACGCCGAGGAAGCCTGTTGCACCTGTAAGCAGAACATCGCCTATATCTGTGTACTCAACCTCGTCAACATACTGCGGTGTATTGTACTGCAAAGCCTTGTCTGCACCCTCAAGCACAACCTCCTCCTGTTTCTCCTCAGCCTGTACCGACTTGCCCTGCTGCTTCAGAATATGCTGTTCAAGCAGCTCAACCGTCGGGTTGTCGAATATATCGCCGTAGGCTATCGGCAGGTTTTCGGTAAGCGCACGCATTGCAATCTTTGAGGCAGACAGCGACGTTCCGCCGATTTCAAAGAAGTTCTCGTCAATGCCTACCCTTTCAGCGCCGAGTGCGTTTGCGAACATATCGCACAGCCGTTTCTGCAAGTCGTTCTTCGGGGCGGTGTATTCTCTCTCCTCAACGGTGAATTCAGGCTCGGGCAGAGCCTTTTTATTTATCTTGCCGTTTGGTGTAAGCGGCAATGAATCAAGCTGAATGAGAACGCTCGGAATCATATAATATGTAAGCGAACGCTTCATATGCTCGGTAAGCTCGCCTTTGTCAATCTGAGACGATGCGGTGAAGTAGCCGCAGAGGAACTGCCCCGACTTCGGGTTTTCCTTGACAAGCACAACACTTCGGCTTATCTGCGGATATTCGTTCATTACGGCTTCAATCTCGTCAAGCTCCACTCTGAATCCTCTGAGCTTTACCTGATTGTCAAGTCTGCCGAAGAACTCAATCTCGCCGTCCTTGTTGTAGCGAGCAAGGTCGCCGCTGCGGTAGGCTTTCCTGCCGTTTAGCGTGATGAACACATCAGCCGTTTTCTCGGGCAGATTTACATACCCTCTGCCTACACCGTCACCACAGATGACAAGCTCTCCCCTTGCGCCTGTGGGAAGAATGTTTCCGTTCATATCGCAGATATAGGCTCGGACATTCGCCGCAGGCTTTCCGATTGTAACAGCGCCGCTGCCGTCCATTACCTTTGAAATACAGCTTATTGTCGCCTCGGTAGGCCCGTAGCCGTTTACGATAACTGCCTCGGGACTTGCCTTGTGCAGCTTTTCATACAAGGTCGGCGGAAAAGCCTCAGCGCCGAGGTCATACATTTTTACTCCTGCAAGCGCCTGTGCTGCCTGCGGCAAATCGACAAAGCTTGCTATGAATGACGGTGTGCCAGACATAACATCAACATTGTTATCGGTTATCAGTTTGAACAGCGCAAGCGGATTGTGAATTTCCTCCTCGCCAGCCATACACACAGCCATACCGTTGCAAAGCGGAATGTGAATCTCCATAAGTGAAAAGTCGAACGAAATTGAAGCAACCGACAGCGCAGTTCTGCCGAATGAAACGAAGTTCACAGTTTCGTAATTCAGTGGATTTGCATCAACAAAGTTGCACAGGTTGCGGTGCTCAATCATAACACCCTTAGGTGTGCCTGTTGAACCCGAGGTGTAAATGACATACGCAAGGGAACCAACGGGCACATCAACGCTCGGATTCTCCGCATTTTCATTTTCAAGCAGCTCCTTTACCGTAAGCGCAGTGTACGGCTTTCCCTCAAACAGCTCCGCTCTCTCAGCCTTGATTTCCTCTGTGGTAATAACAAAGCGGCTTTGCGAATCCCTCAGGCAGTAATCAATTCTGTCATCGGGATAATCGGGCAGCATAGGCAGAAACGCTCCGCCTGCTTTCATAATGCCGTACTCAGCGGCAGGAACTTCAACAGTTCTCGGCAGTATTATGCCCACAGGCTCGCCGACAGTCAGACCCTTTTCTATAAGCGAATTTGCAATTCTGTTCGCCGCACAGTTAAGCGCGCCGTAGCTTAGCTTCTTGCCGTCTGCTATAAAGGCGGTGTTCTCGCCGTTTTTCCCCGCCTGCGCCTCAAACAGCTTATGAACAGGCACAAAGCTTACGGGATAGTCTGTTTTATTGAAGTCCTCTATCTCTTTCGCAGACTCAGCGGAGAGCATTGAAACCTCTTTTATGTACGTCTTATTAAGGAACTCCTGCGTAACAACCGACAGGCACTCAGCCATACCCATAATCAGCTCCTGCGAATACATATCTGCTCTGTACTCGCACACAAACACAAGCCTGCCGTTTCTGATGATAGCGTCTATCGAAATCGGGGATTTCGCCGTATCAAGGCTCATAACAACGCTTTCAGCCTTTTCGCCGCCTATGGTGTCAAACTCAAAGCTGTCGCCCTGATATGCAAAAATTATGTCAGCCTTTATGTCGTAGGCTCTTGAAATTTCCGCAAAGGAATATATATCGTTCGACATACTCTCCATAAGCTGATTCTTAGTTTCAACGAGTAAGTCGATAATCCTGCGCTCACCGTCAGTATTGCAGTGAACGGGGAATGTTTTAACAAGCATTGTAACGGCTCTTGCAAGTCGTGAATCGTTCCTGCCGTTGTAGATTGTGGTGAAGAGCGCCTCGTCCTTGTAATCGTACCTTGCAAGCACAAGTCCGAACACAGCGTTGAAAAACGCATTGAGCGTGATATTGTTGTCATCACAGTATTTCTTCACGCTCTCAATCGGCAAATCACATTCAAGCTCACACCTGCCGACAGACGGTATCGGCTCGCTCTTATCCTTGACGGGCAGAAAGTCGCTGTCACAGCCGCTGAATATTGAATCGTAGTATTCCTTTGCCCTTGTGTAAGCCTCGCTCTTTCTCGCCTTTTCCTCGTCAAGTGCGGCTTCGAAGCCTGTGTAGCTCTCGGTTTCAACCTCCTTGCCGTCATAGAAGCTGTTGATGTCCTCAAGTATAACAGCCTCGGACGTGCCGTCACAGATGATGTGGTGGAAGTCAAGGAAGAGGTAGTTTGCATTTTGTGTTTTATATATTTTCGCTCTGTAAAGATTGCTGTTAAGTATTTTGTACGGCAATACAAGCTCTGAATTTTCGGGCAGAACGGCACATTCTGTAATCTCAACCACAGGCTGTTCGCTGTCATTTCTCTCTGCGCGTATATCGCCGTTATCGTCTAAATTCAGCTTTGTTTTAAGGTAAGGGTGTGCGTTGATTGTGCTTTCAACAGCCGCTTTCAGTCTGTCAATATCTACCTTATTGCTCAGTTTGAACAGATACGGTATATTGTAGATTGTCGAGCCGGGGTTGGCGGCGCACTCAACAAAAATGCCGCTCTGGGTCTGCGTAATCGGGTAGTCGGGCAGAATGTCGTACTTCTCGGCCTTCTGTGCGCCTGCAAGGAATTTTTCAAGCTTCAATATCGTGTTGTTTTCCTTTAAATCATTGATTTTTATCGCAGTGTCAAATGCCTTTGACAGCAGGACATTGAGCCTTATTGCGCCGATTGAGGTTAACCCTGCATAGAAGATGTCGGTTGTAATGCCGAAATTATCCGAGCCGATAACCTCGCTTATGCAGTCAAATATTTTCTGCTGAACCTCATTTTCGGGCGGTGTTATCTTCTCCGCCTGCTTTTGCGGCACAGGCAGTGCACGCTTATTGACCTTCTGGTTCTGATTCAGCGGAATTTTGTCAATCTGCATTGTTACGGCAGGCACCATATACGGCGGCTTGTTTTCAAGGATAAATTCATTCAGCTTTTGAATATCTACCGTATTATCCGAAACAACATAAGCCGCAATGAATTTGCCGCCGCCTGCCTCGTCAAATGCCGCAACGGTTGCGTCCTTGATATCGGGGAACTCACGGATAATGCGCTCAACCTCTGAAAGCTCAATTCTGAAGCCTCTGATTTTCACCTGTCCGTCATTTCTGCCGACAAAGTCGATGTTGCCGTCAGGCAAAAAGCGAACGATGTCGCCTGTTCTGTAAACTCTCTCATAACCCTTTTCATCGGTAAACGGATTTTTGATAAAGGTCTTTTCGTTCTGTTCGGGTCGGTTAAGATACCCTCTTGAAACACCGTGACCCGATACCCACAGTTCACCCGGAACACACGGCGGCAAGCGTCTGCCCTGCTTATCAACAACATAAAGCTTTGTATTGTCAAGCGCCTTGCCGATAGGCACTCTGTCGTAATTATTGTGAACAGGGAACGCTGTTGTAAAAATAGTACATTCAGTAGGACCGTAAACATTGTAAAAGCCGAATTCCTTTTGCGGATTTACCGGCACAAGCTTTTCACCGCCGACAGACAAGTGCTGTAAGGATTTGCAGTTTGCTTCAAGTGCAAACTGCCTGCCTACCTGCGTTGTCATAAAGCTGTGGGTAATGCCGTTTTCGTTGAAGTAGCTGTCAATCGCCAATAAATCAAGGCGGATTGACTCGTCAATGATATAGACCGCCGCACCTGTTGTAAGCGCAGGGTACATATCCATCATATTCGCATCAAAGCCGTAGCTTGCGTAAGCCGCAACCCTCGACTGCGGTGTGAGATTGTAGTAGCTTCTGTACCAGTTGCAGAACGACACAATGTTCCTGTGCTCAAGCATACAGCCCTTCGGCACACCTGTTGAACCCGAGGTGTAGAGCATAATGAACAAGTCATCAGGCTTTGGATTTGCGCCGATTTTCTCACAGCTCGGAAGTGCAGGAATATCATCAATAAGGAGTACCTTTCCCTTGTAGTTCGGCACTCGCTCAAGCAAAGCTTTGTCGGCTATCAGAAGCTTTGCGTCTGCGTCCTGCATCATAAATTCAAGTCGCTCAGTCGGGTATGACGGGTCAAGCGGCTGATATGCCGCACCCGATTTTAAAACACCGAGGGAGGCAAGCACCATATATTCGCACCTCGGGATAAGTACGGAAACAACGTCCTCAGTGCCGATTCCGAGCGAGGAAATATATG
>DKZT01000011.1:21361-21528 GCA_002493755.1 Ruminococcaceae bacterium UBA7067 | reverse complement strand
CGATTCCGAGCGAGGAAATATATGTGCCGATTCTCTCGGAAATCTCGTCAGCCTCTTTGTATGTATAGCTTTTGTCGAGATAGACAACGGCTGTGTTGTCGGGATTCTGCTCAGCCTTACGTCTGAACAGAGTAACTATATCTGTTTTTTCGTAGTCTTTTTCGGTG
>DKZT01000011.1:19629-21063 GCA_002493755.1 Ruminococcaceae bacterium UBA7067 | reverse complement strand
GTTTTTTCGTAGTCTTTTTCGGTGTTATTGAAGCTGTCGAGCAGTGAAAGCTGTTCATTATCGATTATGTCAATATCGCTTAGATTCTGCTTTGTCAGGAACTCAGTCACAGTCTTTTCATAGCAGCGTGCAAGCACACGCATTGACTCTTCGGTGTAGAGGTCTGTTCTGTACTCAACTATCGCAATAAATTTGCCGTGCAGTCGGTTTATCTCAACAAGTATATTCTCCTTTGCATCATTTGACGGCACTAAATCCATTATCACCTCGCCGCCGCAGAAGTTCACCTTCTGCATCATATCGCCCTGATATGAGAACAGCACCTGCGGCTTTATCTGCAAATCGGCGCAGATGTCGGCATAGGAGTACAGATCGTATTTTCTGTTGTTGTCAAGCTGTGCATCTATTGATTTAAGATACTGCGCAACGTCATCGTTTTTCCTTGTGTCGCAATACACAGGCATTGTCTTTACGAACATTCCGCAGGTATGTATGAGCTTTTTATTTCTGCCGTTAAATACGGTTGAAAACAGACTTTCCTCAGCACCCGAAAACTTCGCAAGCAGGAAGCCGAAAACACCGTCAAAGAATGTGCTTGTCTTTATACCGTGCTTGTGAACAAATTCGCTTACCTGTGCGGCATCGAATGTTGACATATTAAAGGTCAGCTCATGCGCATATGCATCTCCCTCGTTTATATCGTTAAGAGGAAGTGACTCAAGCTCAATTCCGCCGAAAACGGAGGTATAATACTCCTTGGCTTCGTCAAGCTCGGGTGTAAGCAATCTTTCCGCTTCCTCTGATGATACATCGTTGCCTGTATAAAGCTCAGACTCCAGCGGCTCACCCTTGTATGCCTTGTCGATGTCAGCCATAAACACCTGTGAAGAGTATCCGTCAAAGATGATATGGTGAATATCGTAAAAAAGCACGACTGTACTTTCAAGCTTGAAGATACAGCAGCGATACAGCCGCTCTTTCAGCAAATCAAACGGACGGATATAGTCGTACTTATTAAATTCGCTGTCGCTCATTTCCTTTATTTCAACCTGAGCAGGCTCGTCACAGATACTCTTGCAGATTTCTCCGTTTTCATCAGCGTAAAGACGGGTTTTCAGATATGGGTGATTGTCAAACGCAGCCTCTACTGCTTTTTTTAGCCGTTGCACATCTGTGCTTTTATCAAGGGTGGAAAACAGCGGAAGATTATATGCCGTGCTTTGCGAGTTATTAACAAAGTCGGCATATATGCCGTATTCTGTTTTTGAAAGAACGCTTTTATTTTGTGTAGTCATCTCAGCCACCTCATAAAAATTTATTTATAAATCGCAGTCAAAGCAATATAATTTAAAACTTTATAATTATAATCATAGGTCTGCTTTGACCATTATATAAAATTATTTTACACTTTTTCAACTGTTTTTTCAATATTAA
>DKZT01000011.1:0-19306 GCA_002493755.1 Ruminococcaceae bacterium UBA7067 | reverse complement strand
TCTATACGGAAATATAAATAGCCGTAAGCTGTTACAAATAACTACACATCTTTATTTAAGCAAAGCGTTATCTGCTCATTTGTCCTTGCTTATCAAGTCCTCCAAGTATTTTTTCTTATACTGTGTGGGTGTGCAATTATAAATCTCCTTGCACATACGGATAAGTGATTTTACACCGGAAAATCCGTTGTTCACGGCAGCGTTTGTAACTGACGTTCTGTTTTGAGTTATATCACGCAGAGCGTTTTCAAGCCTGAGCCCATTTAAATAGTGAACAAATGTGTTTTTCGTAATAATCTTGAAGTATCTTGAAAAATATGACGGAGAAAGCCCGACATATGACGACACCTCGCTTAAGCTGATGTCATCGGTATAATGTGTTCCGATATATTCAATAGCGCTTTTGGCATAGTGAAAATTATTATTTGCATCATACGGCAGCTTTTCTTTTTCAACAAGACAATCCGCGAGCAGGATATGGTAAATTTCATACAACAGGCTGTTTACGGCGACCTCGTAGTATTGTTCTTTTACAACAAAATAACGTGCAATAAGAGCAAGATTTGTCTTGATTTTATTGCGTGCCATTTTATTTTTATCAATGTCAAACCACAAATTTTCTATGTTATCAACGTATTTTCCCAGCGACTCAAACGACAGAAGCACAAGCTGAGCAGGAGTCATTTCGCACGCGCCAATTCCGTACTTTAATATGAAAATACAGTCGTTTATCATAATGTCGCCGTCTCCGTTTGCGTCACCATAGAGAATCGGGTCAAACGCCTTTATAGCCTCGTCAAGAACAACAGCAGCGTCATAAGCAGTTATCAGGTCACAAACCTGAGGGACGCTTAGTGCTGCCTGTAATGCGGCGTTAAGCTCAACAAGCTGTTCGTCTGTATACTTGCCGCTTGCAATAATAGCGTTAGCTTCCTCTATTGATTTGTCAAGCTTTGTTCTGTCTGCTTTATTGATTGTGTAGGAATCATATACCTCCATTGTATCGGTTCTGTAGGTATCAATAGACAGCGAGCCGTTTGTAATATTTACAACCGAGAATGACTGAACGCCGTTTACTGCAAACGAATTTGCAATATGTGCATGACTGCCTGGTTTATTATTCTCGTAGTTTTTACTTGTAGCTGTGCTGAGCTCAAAGAAAACAGTACCGCTCGGGTCATTAACTGTTACGCTCTTCTGCTTGAATTCATCAGAATTGTCAACCGGAGCATTATTCTGCATCTGGAATGAGCGGGTGAAGTTATGGCCGTGACCTGTGAGAACAACATCTATGTCGTAATCATCAATAATCGGGTAAAGCTGCTCACGGCATTCTGAAACCTCAGCGTCATCATAGTGGTCAGGATAACCGTAAATATCCTGGTGAAAGGATACCACTCTCCACTTTGCATACGGATTAGAAGCGATTGCCTCTTCAATAGCCTTTCTGTGCTCAACAGCAATAGCGTTGTCGCTCTTGGAGGAGTTCAGGACAGCGTTTTACGCACTGTACCACGCAAAATTCAACTGTGAGGGATCTGCACCGGGAGCCAAAGCAACCTGTGTGAAATCCTTTTGTATTGTGCTCCAGTTATCTAAAGCCGCCTGAGCAAGAACAGAGGCAACCATTGATGCCGACAAAGCAACACTAAGAAAACACGCTGTTATTTTTTTTAATTTAGTCAATGCCTTTCTCTCCTTAATGATTAATTTATAGACGGGTAATACTCCCCGACTATGCTTACAATATTAGTATAGTTGAAATCAAGAACAAAAAATACCCATTTAAAACCCTAAAAATGCCCACATTTTGACATTTTAACAGTTTCGCGAAATACCGACGTAAAATTTAGGTAATAATTGCCATTATAGTTATAAATCCTGATGAATGTCAGCTTAAGACATCTCCTCAAAAAAGCAACAGAGATTAAAATAGGACTGTCGCAGTTTTTACTCATTTGCGACAGCCCAAAGCATAAAATCTTTAGTTGTTTACTATCACTAAACCGCCGGAAAATCAAACAAATATACGCTTGTATTATTTCTGAATACAGCTTAACCTCGTAATTGTTATATTTTTGTTTTTTCAGTCAAATACAAAAGCATCAAATCGGCTTTTTACCTTTTTGACGCTTTTGCTTTAATTTATATTATTTGCCCGCTATCAGTGAAAATTGATATTATAATAATCGCAAACACCCTTGGCTATTGCCTCTCCTGCCGGTTTTGTGTTGTTGATTATCCATTTTGCACCGGCAACAGTGTCGTGAAATTCTACTTCAACGTAAACAGATATTGCATTGATAGAGTTCAGCTCTCTCAGGTCAGGACGCTCCATAATGGCAAAATCATCACCGGGAGTTATAGGACCGACTGCGTTAAGCATTGCTTGTGCAGCTTTCAAAGGCTCTCCCTCAGCCTTTTTAACCATAACAACCGTTCCCATATTTACACCGACAAAACCGTTTGTATGGATCGGAATATGCATATCTGCGCCCCAATTATTGCTTTCGTCAATCGAAGTAGCCATTTTTTGCCCTTCCGGAGCTTTTTTAACATCAAAGCCGTTCCTTATTAACGCTTCAGCGGCATAATTAGCAATTATATTGCACTGAACCATTTCATTCGTGTTTCCGTATATATAAGGGTTTGTATCCTGATTTGACGGACTTAGGTAAATCTTTATAGCATTAACTTTTACTGTGCATTTTGCGCTGATGCCGTTATAAAGAGTTACGGTGATAACCGCATCACCCTTACCTTTGGCTGTGATTTTTGCTTTGTTATCCGAAGTTTTTTCTACTGTTGCTACGTCTGGCTTACTGCTGCTCCATTCAGCGCTGCAAGAATAAGAGCCGTTACCGATTGAAAAGCTTATCGTACTCTCCTGACTGTTGTGCAGACTTATACTGCTGTCACTGAGTTTAACCGCTGTCGGCGCAGGCTTTACTGTAACCACGCACGTAGCTTTTACACCGTTGTAGGCAGTCGCGTTTACCGAAACTGTACCTATGCTATTCGCTGTAACTATGCCGCCTGCCGCCCTTACCTCGGCAATGCTTGAATCTGCGCTTGAATATAAAATGCTGTAAGCTCCCTCGCCCTTCGGAAGCGAGCTGTTCAAATCAAAGCTGTCGCCTATACAAAGAGTCAACGAGCTTTTATTGAGGGACATTGAGGTAGGAGCTTTTTTTACAGCTATATTGCAGTATACCTTTACGCCGTTATATGCAGTGGCAGTGATTGTTGCGCCGCCAACACTCTTAGCTGTAACTAAGCCGCCTGCCGCCTTTACACTTGCAACCTCGGGATTGTTGCTGGAGTACAGTATACTGTAAGCTCCTTCGCCCTCAGGCAGGGAGCTGTTTAAATCAAAGGTTTCACCAATGCCGAGAGTTAATGAGTATTTGTTAAGAGACATAGCGGTCGGAGCATTTTTAACCGTAACTACACAGGAAGCAGTCGCACCGTTACGGGTGGTTATCGTTACCGTTGCAATACCAACCGCCGTTGCGCTGATTTTTCCCGATAAAGGCTCAACAGAAGCAATCTCGGGGTTATCGCTGTGATACAATGCGTCTGTCAAATCCGTTCCTGTTGGTGAGCTTTTTGAAAGCGTGTAGGTTTCGCCGATTCCCAAAGTAATTGTAGCTTTGTTAAGTTCAACGGTATCAGCCTCAGTCGGCTCTGTCTCGTCTTCGGACGGAGCAGTACTCGGCTCGGTCGTATCGTGCGGATTTGTTTCGGACGCTGTTTCAGTTTCAGTTTCAGTTTCAGTTTCGGTTTCTGTTTCCTGAGGAGTAGTTGGTTCAGTCGGGTCTGTCTGTATTTCCGATGGATTTGTATCAGGCTCGGTCGGCTCTGTGTCAGGCTCAGTAGGGACTTCAATCGGACTGCCGATACCCGTAATTCCAACCTCCATATCCAGCGAGTGTTTTTGTATGTATATGCTGTCAATCAATTTTACCTCACCGTTATTGTCAACATCGGCACAAGTCTGCTGATTATTATCAAATTCAGAAATTGACAGCGCGAATTTCTGTATTTCGATAGCGTCCAGCAGGTTTACGTTGTTATCGCCGTTAACATCTCCGAGAATCAACGCCTGCAGCTCTTCACCGTCAGCGGCTGACGCACTGATTGACGGTGAAAATACAAGCACTGCCGCAATTAACATACTGAGTATTGCGGTCAGCTTATTCGTTTTTTTCTTACCCAATATTCGTTATCTCCTTTGTCTTATAATTTCAGTTACTTCTACAATTTTCCTTTGTTTCCAACACAATCCAACACTCATAATATTTTACCTAATATTCTTCGTGTCGGCAAGTACCGAAACAGACAATCATTATCTTTAATTATTAAAAAGTTTATATAAACTACCGAAGTTTTTCTCGACAACGCGGCAAAATGACTGCACACATAACGAAAATCAATCACAAATATCGGTGTCATTATAGGATTTTTTTCATACAATAAAAAGTAGGCAGAATTCATCAAGCAAAAGGAGGTTAATATGGCTTTTGACACTAGGGAGCTTTTCGCTCGTCTGATTCAATGTGAAGCAGGAGGCGGCGCCTGAGCTTAAGGACATTAATCAGATATTCCAATGAATATTTATCTCGGTTCTTCCCTCGTTTTTGCATATGTATATCCGTTCGATAAACTCCTGCACTATTTGTGTGGTAAGCTCATCAATTTGTTTATATTTCGATAAAATGCTGTCGGCGCAGTTATTATCATTCTCCTTTTCACGCTCCTTTTCAAGAAGCCGTTTATTCGTTTCAATAGCGTCTGATGTTTCCCTGTTTATTTCCGAAAGTCTTTTATTAAATTCAGCAAATTGTTCGGCAGAAATTACACCGTCAGCTTTATCCTTATACAGGCTGAATTGTCTTTCCTTATTCCTTTCAAGCTTTATTTCAAGAGAAGATATTTTTTTATCAAGCTCTTCTTTTTTTGTTTTTCTATGCTGTTGAAGCACTATTTTGTCTTTATCATAGTACAGAGAAAGCAATTTATTAATTTTTTCAATAACTATTCTTTCAAGCTTCTTAAGACTTGTATTGGAAAAATTCTTGCAGTTGTCGGAAAATCTGTGAACAGGACAGAATACAAATCTTTGCTTATACCTGCCCTTATTTGAAGAGATATTCTTTTGGCGCATAGACGCTCCGCACGTTCCGCAGAACAGCTTGAATATTAATGGCGATGAGATTTCCTGCGGATTGTTCGTCTTTCGCTTTTTGCTGGAACGAATTTCACGAACAATCTCCCATATATCTTTGTCTATAATAGCCTCGTGTGTGTTTTTTACGATTATCCAATCCTCTTTCGGCAAAGAAATTTTCTTATGCACCTTGTAGCTTACCATTTTTTGCTTGCACAAAACCATATTGCCGATATACATTTCATTATCAAGTATCAACAGAACAGATGACGGATTCCAGATTTGCCGTGCATCAGGAGCGCTTTGCTGCTTGCAGTAATATTTTAAGCCCTGCTGTTTTTTATACGCCGACGGAGTAAGCACTCCCTCTGCGTTCAGCTGTCGGCAAATTGACACTGTACCGATTCCTTGCGAATACATATCAAATATTCGTCTTACAATTTCAGCCGCAGGCTCATCAATAATTAAGCGGTGCTTATCATTCGGAGCCTTTTGATAGCCGAAGGGTGCAAATGAGCCTGTAAACTCGCCTTTCATAGCCATATGGCGAAGCACTCGTTTGATATTATTTGAAACGTCTTCAAGATACCATTCGTTTGTAAGGCTGTTTAATTGTCTTTGCTTTCTGTTCGATTCTATGTCGGTGTCAGAATTATCTACTATGCTGACAAACCTCACTCCCCATTCCTCAAATTTACCGTGAATGTATGTTTCTACAATTTCCATTTCACGCGAAAATCTTGAAAGAGATTTGCAGAGAACCAAATTAACCTTACCATTCTCACAATCCTTTAGAAGCATATTCCACTGCGGTCTGTTTCTGTCGGAACCGCTGTAATCGTCATCGGAATACACCTTATATACGCTCCATTTTTGACGTTCGGCATAATCCAAAAGCATTGACTTCTGGTTTTGTATGCTTTGGCTGTCATCGTCCTTGAACGCTTTATTTTTGTCCTCATCTGATAATCGGCAATATATTCCGACTGACGGTATACCCTTTTTATTCATATAGGACAGCTCCTCAAAAAAGCAAGGCTGCCCGAATATCAGTGAAATTTCCTCATAATGAACGGGCAGCAAATTCGATATTGTTTATTTCTCAAGATACATTTCCTTGTTTATTTCGTAGTTAATAATTCTGCTCATTTTTTGGTTGATTATTTCTCTGAGCTTTTCTTCTTCCGTGTTCTTGAAAAAATCATTCACAACAGCATCAGGTCTTTTATCGGGAGCTGAATTTCTGTTCATTTAATCACCTCGATTTTCCTTTTTTAATAATATCTATTCACTGAAAGCGCATTTTTGCACAAAAAATTGAGCGAACACGTGAATATGCTCGCTCAATGGAAAATACGTTATGAAATTGTAAGGTTGAATGCTTAATTCTTTTCGGCTTCATTGAATCTCTGAGTATATTACGAAAACTGCATAGAAGCTATAACGTCTTGAATCTGACCTTGCGCTGACTTATATTTACTCTCCGATGTTGAATCACTCAGGAACTGCACGTCAGTGGGCAAATTATAGGCAAAATACAAGCCGTTTGATACACATATTAAATAGGTTCTAGGACGCCCGTGATTTATATATTGATTCATCTCTTGTTCGCTTTTAAAGAAGCAAATCGAGAATAGCCGTCCGTAGTGTGAATCGCCCTTTGAATAGTTATAGCTTTCGTAAAATGTTACCTCACCGGTTATTTCATTGCTGAAATATAACCACCCGTCGGGAACTACAATAGTGTAGTGATAAAAATCAACTCTATTTTGTGACGGAGCAGATGATACAGATTCGTTTTTAGGCGGATTTGTTTCAGTATTCTCCTTGCCGGTTGACAGGGTGAGAGTAATGGTTGCCGGCAGGACTACCTTTGTCCCCTCCTCAATACTCTGAGAAATTACGTTGCCCTGTTCTACGGTGTCGCTGTATTCATACTCAACCTTAACCGTAAAGCCGATATCCTCAAGCTCACTTTTTGCACTTGATAAGCTTTTATTTTTATATGAGGACAGAACTACTGTTTTATCCTCGGTTGGAGGCTCAGTCTGAGTTGCCGCAGCGGCTTTTGTAGGTGTTTCCGTAACAGCTTCTGTAACAGCCTCGGTTGGAATTGCATCTTTAATCAGATTAAGAAAATTTCCGCAGGAGGTCGCTGTGAGCAAAACAGTCGCCGCGAGAAGCGTCGATATAAACAGCTTCAGTTTGTTTTTCATAATATCATCGTCCTCATATAGTGTTTTGGTTCTGAATATTGTCTATGTTTTTCAGTTTTTCTCTAGGCTGTCCTGTATACACCTGATACAAGACTGTATTGATGAGCGGTTGCCTGTTCCCGCGAATGTTGATTTTTTACCGTCTTTCATCTCAATCACTAAGCCCGGGAATATACCGCCTGCCTCGCGGACGCTGCTGATTTGATTCATAGGAAAAGAAACGCTTGGATTCTTTGTCAAATCACTTATTTGCTTTACCATACTGAATCCGCCGCCGAAGGATTTATGAAAATCTACGCGGTCGCTGAAAACAGCCAGAGTTCCCGTTCCTTTAGCTATGCCTAAAGACTTTTCGCCGTTATACCACGAAACCCAAGCGGTTTGCAGAGGAGAATTGCTCGTTTGCGTATTTTGCGCCGCAGGCTTCGGAGATTGATTCACATAATTCTGCTGCTGAGGTGCAGCGGCGACATACTGTTGCGTTGAATTAACAGGCTTATACGGTATCGCCTGCACTGTCTGATTTGTATAGGATTGCTGTGCAGAGGGGGCAGGAGTTTGTGAGTTTGAATTAACAGATGTATACGGTATCGCCTGTGTTGACCCGTTTGTATAGGGTTGCTGTGCAGATGATACAGTAGTCTGTGTTGTTGAATTAACGGGAGTATACGGTATAACAGGCACAGATTGATTTACACTGCCCTGCTGTACCTGCTTATTGTCTGACTGAGCAGAAGGATTAACAGGCGTGTACGGTATAGGTGTTGGAGTTGAATTTACCGTTGCCTTAACCTTTGCCGAAGCAGAATTATCGGATTTGCTTTTTACACTGCCAACCTTTAAGCCGCAGAATCTGCAATATACGGAGTCCGATTCCAGTTTTTTCCGCAGGCATTGCATTTTATTACACGCTTAATTGTATTCCCGCAGTATTGGCAAAAATTAGAATCATCCGGTATTCCCTTACCGCAATTATTACAAAACATTATTTTTCCTCCCGTTTTATAAACATTATATCATTAATCCTCGCTGATAACGGATATAACGCTTTTTCTATATTTTTCAAGCTGTGCCATATACTCGGTAAGCACTGCTTCCTTGTTGTTTCTTTTTATCATATTACCGATTGATTTTGTTGTCGGATAAAGAAGCACCGCAGGCACAGCCGCCGAGGCAACTTGAATAAAAATATTAGTACCCAGCAGATGTGCTATTCCGCCGCCCACTATTGCGCCGCCAAGCGGTGCGATAAAATTCACAGCCTCGGGCAGGTTCTTTTTAGGCGGAAGCTCCGTAAAACGCATATCCTCTGTCAGAATCTGCTCCGCAAGCTCTCCCTTTTTGGGATTTTCCTTTTTATAGGAGCTAAGCCATCTTCCGCACTCATCGTATGACAAGCTCCACGCCATCGACGCATTGCTCAGTATTATACTCGCAACGCTGTATGTAAGGGTCTGCTTTTCAGACTCTTCAATCAGCGCTCCTCCGAGCGTATCGGTAAATTTTTTCCAGCATCTTTCAAAATCTGAAATATAACTCATAATAAAATCCTCCTGACATATTTTTTCATTATTCAGCCTGTTGTAGTGAATATCGCTTGTAATCGGTATAAGATTATTTGAAACATTTGCTTTAAGCGTTCTGAACTTAGAATTAATCATAATTATCATAATGATATCCAAAAAGCCGCCTGTCTGATGTTTTCAGCTTTTGTCTTATTGAAATTAATTCGTCTTTTCTTTTATCAATGCTTTCAAGATCAGATTTTATAATTGCGCTTGTCTTTGCCATCATTGATAAATTGCTGCTGTCCTCCTTGGCTTTTTTATTTAACGAATTGCTGTATTCGGCATAGCATCTGTTGATTTCAGCAGTGATGTCATTCGCCGAGGTGTATATCAGTCCGTCAATAGTTTTATTAAATAAAGCCAGCGTCTGAGAACAGAACTCGTTAAGCAGAGGTGCAAGCCTGTTCTTATAATCCGTTTTTGCTTTAATAAGTGATGCTTTGGAGTTAGAACCCTTTTTCACTGTAATCCTAATCCTCGACGCAAGCTGCTGAACATTGGACAACGCCTGACTTTCAGGCGAAGTAAGCGGTCCATTCTGAGGAGAGCAGACTGGAGACATAGAGAGATTATACTGACCTTTGAAGCTGCTTCTGAATTCAGCTATCTGATTTGAAGCTGACTCCGAAATAAGCCTGCGTATGTTGCCAAGCTCGCTGAAAACTGCAAAGGCAATATCCTTGCACCTGATGCTTACAATGTTTTGCAAAAAATTATTAAGCATAATAATGTTTTGAAATACGTCAATCTCATTCATAATCGAATGCATATTCTGAATAATAAACTGATTAGCCCATATTAATACGCCTTGCTTTCTTGCATTAGCAATATTGTAAAAGGCACCCAGCCTTGCCTGGTTTTCGTTATTCAGAAACGCATACAAATCCTGCGTTTTGCTTTGGTCAAGATTCTGATAAGCGCGCTCATAGTTTTCGGAAATGGAAAGCATCTGCGCTTTCATTCCCGAGTACATATCGTCCATAAGCAGCAGGATTTTTTTCGTTTGCGCAATCAGCTTCTGTTCAGCTATCCGCTCGTAAAGCTCACTTTCGTTTTTATATGAAAGCGAAAGAAGCTTCTCGTTATCGGGATTATCCTGCCGAGGCGTTTCCCTGCTTTCATTCAAAGCGTTTTCAAGCACAAGCAGGGACGAAAAAGGAATAACACACGGCGATTCGAGTCCGAATTCATATAAAATCTGCTTCTTCAGATACTCAAGCACCTGCTGACGTTCCTTATCCCTGACTAAATCTATTTTTGTTACAACAAATATGCATTGCTCCAGAACGCCCTCAAGATTTTCGCGTATGAATTGCTTTTGCGTTTCAGGCAGGGTCTTTGTTGCGTCTATAAGAATAATCGAAGTGTCGGAAAGCTCTCTTATAGCACGAACAGTGGTTTCCTCATGCCATAATTCAGTCGCATTTGTTCCTGGAGTATCAATAATTCTGAACCCTTTTTTTAAACTTTCCGACGGATAATATACTTTAACGCTGTCAATATCCTTAGCATTTTCGTTCTCTGAGGCATAGTTATTTATGCTGTTTTTTAATTCTGCGGAGTTTTCATAGCTGAAGCTTTGCGAGGTTTGATTTTTGAAATTTATGGTCAGTGCGAAATCAGGCGAATATTCAATAACAGTTGCGGCTGCCGTTGTACCCTGCAAAATGTTTGACATAAGAAGCTCTTCTCTTAAAAGAGCGTTTATAAAAGTACTCTTCCCGACTGAAAATTCGCCTACAATACTCAGGTTCAGCTCTTTGTCAGAGTCCTTTTCTTTGATTTTGCTTAATTGCTCTCTTAAGCTTTTCTCGGCAGAAGATTCCCAGCCGTACTTATTAATCAATTCTTCAGCAAAGCTTATATATTCGCCTGTGTTCATAATCTCGTTCAAGTTTTTACACCTCCGCATTTACAGCGTACTGCTGATGATAAGGAAAGCGACAGCAGAAAGGAGATAATCAGCTGATTAAATCCATAATAAAATCATCGGTATTTGAGATAAGCTGCTTAACCTGTTGTTCACACTCACAAAGCTCTGCTTTTCTTGCGTCAATATTCGCCTGTCCCTTTTCCATCTCGGCAATAACCTCCTGAACCTGGTTATTAACCTCGTTAATTTCAATATCAACCGAGCTTGTGATAGTATCGGAAAGCTGTGACAGCTCCTTGTCGATTTCACCGACAATTTTATCAACACTTGCGTCTTTCTGGCTGTTAAGCTGTTTTATCATTTCGTCTGCAACTGTATCTTTTATTTTTTCCGTTACCTTGCTCTCGCCTTTTCCGAAATTACGAATAATAAGCACAACAACGGTTCCGATCATAGTAACCGGATTTAAAAGCGAAAAAGCAGACAGAAGTGCAAATGCGCCGACCTCGATTGCAAGTGTTTTTGCAAATTCCTTGCCTATACCGAACATATTTCCCGACTGAGCCAGCGCAGGTCCGCCGAGCACAAAGCCGCCGACAGTACCGACAACCCTTTGCCATGTCGGAACATCGTTTTCGGTATTGACGTCATGATTACCCGAAAGCTCAAGGTTGATGCTGTCAATTTCATCAAACAGTCTTTTCACATCAGACTCAACTGTACCGAAAATTTCCGAGATCTTGTCATTAATGAGAGGTGTAAGAGTATTGTTTTTCCATTCAAGCTGGTTGCTCTCAATTTGTTCGGTAATATATCTTGTTACCTCCTCGGTCGCGGCGCTGATATTATCTTTTTTCGGAATGAAGCCGATCTTTGTCTTTATCACACACTCTCGGCTCCAGGTTCTGACGCTGCTTGCCAAATCGGAATAATTCTGAAGCACACACTTTTTAATCTCGGGCAGAGCCGTGCTGATTTTAGTGTCGATGCTTTCCTTGAGGATTTCTTTCTTTTTCTGTAAATCTTCAAGCCTAGGCTTAACATTTTCATATCTGGCTTTTACCTCATCAAGAGAGGTTTCAAGCAGGGCTCTCTGCTGAGGAATAATCTTGTCCAGAGCCTCGTTTCCGAGGATTCTTTTAAGCTCTTTTGCAGGCTGTGAAAGCTTTGCAACTCCTCTTTCCTTTGTCAAAAACTGCGACAGTCTCTTTTCAAATTCGGGCATACCGGAGCTTTGATATTTCTGTAAATCACTGTTAACTTTTCCCTCTAATGCGTTTAACGCTGAAACAAAATAAAATCCGTTTTCGCCAAAGGTAGTATAATCCCTGAGCTTGCTGTATGTATAGGTTTTAATCTGCTGTTTTTCTCTTTCCGAGTTTATCATATCAAAGCGGCTTATTACAAAGAACGGGTTTTCAAATCCGTTTCCTTTAAGGCTGTATTGGACAAATTCCATTTCCTTCTGTCCGCAAAGCCGATCTACTCTCAAAAGGAAAATAATCGCGTCTGCCTTTGTAAGATAGTCCATTGTGACCTTTGTTCTTACTTCATCCTCGTCCAAGCCGGGAGAGTCAACAATTTCAACGCCGTTTTTGAGCAAATCCATCGGCCAGAAAAGTTCTACCTTTTCATACGGACTTTCCTTTATTGCTTCCTCGACTTCCTTTCCGATCGGAATGACAACATAGCTTTCGATTTCGTCATAAGGAATCTCCAAAGGAGGAATATCGTGCATATTATGCTTTCGCATATGGTTCAGAGCCTTATCGGGTATTTCATTCGGGAGTACATCCGGCAACGGATTGCGGAAATGCAATATAGCCCTTTTCTCACTGCCGTATTTTACCTCGTTGATTACGGCTGTACACGGAAGAGTGTATGCGGGAAGAATTTCCTCGCCGAGGAAGGAATTGATAAAGGTGCTCTTTCCGTTTTTAAAAGTACCGACAATCTGAATTTTGAAAGAATCGTTTTCAATTTTATCTTTCATTTTGCTCAGATTCTCGCTGTACTGCGACATATTAAGGACCTCAGCCGCAACCTTTGCCTGATTGGCAATTCCCGCAAGCTGCAACTGTTTTTTCTTAAGCTGTTCATAATCCTGTGCTCCCATATTCTTATTGATACTCATTGTTTCTACCTCCGTTGTTCTGAATTTATAGCATTAATATTTTTGTATTCTGCTGTATAGGCTTTTAATATCCGCAATATTGCTGTCGAGTATTTCTTCGCACTTAGGGTTTACTGTTTTAACGCTGTTTTCGATAGCCTCGCTCTGAACAGCCATCCACGAATCCTCCTTTTCTCTTGCCGATTTTATAATTTCATTGTACCTCATATTAAGCCGTTCCTTGGTCTGCATTGTTGCGCTGTCTATTACCTCGGGAACATTCTGCGCTATAACCTCTTTAATCTTAGCCTTTTGATTTTCAATTTTACCCTTGAATACCTTTTCGGTGATTATCGAGCTGCCTGTTCCTATTCCGAGTGACGCGACAAGATACGGCAGTCCCAAGGGTGTTAACACCAAATAGCTGGCTGCGGTCAGAGCGGCAGTTCCGGCTCTTACCATATTTCTCTTTTTTGCTATATCCTCAAATTCTATTGAATTTTCAAACCGGATATTATCAAACGGTTTCCTGATGTCCTCAGGACCTGAGCCTTTGTCAAATAGAATTTGCGTTTTAAACTGATTGCTCAGCGTAATATTCAGCCATCTGAGGTCTTCGTTTATCGTCCTTGTTACAAAGCTCTCAACACCCGAGGACATATTCATAATCTCAACCTTTAGTCTGTACGGGTAATCCTCCTTCCACCAGGTTTCCGGATTACCTGCGTGAGCTGCCTCATACTGCAAGCGCTCGGTGATTTTAATTTTATGCTCATCAATTATTTCAAGCAGCCGTTTATAGCAAATACTGCATCTTTTGAGCATTTCCAGCCGCAAATTATCCCACTCAACCGAGGCTCTTGAAAGCATTAATTTCTTTTCGGCTATCAGTTTCTCTCTTCTTTTCATCAGCCTGTATAAGCAGCTTTTGCTCATCAAGCGAAGCAAGGGCTGTATCCATCACCGACAGCACACGCTGCTCAAGCCATACCTCGGTAAGCTTTATACGCTCAGGGTCATTTCCGTCAATATCAGCTGTCATTCCTTGCCACGACTTTATTGATAACGGCATAACCTTTTTCTTGTTGCCGTGATAATCAAAAAGTATAATCATTTCTTTTGGATTGTACCTTATCTTTGTAAGAATAGCTGTTGTAGGCAGATTGCCTGTTGGTAAAAATTCTCTGCCGAGCAGCTTATTTATGAATGTGCTTTTACCCTTACTGAACTCGCCGACAACTGCAACCGTGAATTTTTTTCGTTCCAGCTCCCGTTTGATTTTCTTCACTTCAGGCAGGCAAGATGACCTACGCCGTTCAGCAGTGTTTCTTCATCTGTTCCGTGGTAAATCGGCAAGTACACATCAATAGCGGGGATTTCGACATATGCCATTACTTTATCAAAAGCTAAAAGCTTGGTGTATTCACCGTCCGTTATCGGATAAGCGTCCGGGTCAAACGGGTCTGTCAGCACTGATGCGTTTTCAAACAGGCTTTTGTTGTAACGGTAAACTGCTTCCTTTTCATCTGCAATTTGTTTCGGAGTCAATTTTGACACGCTTTCCGTATGCTCGGTAATAGCCTGAGTGCTGTTTTTTCCATAAAGGTAGTTGGAAACCGCCGGATAGATAAAAACAACAATCCCTGATAAAAAAACAAGAATAATCAGAATGGTTGGCAATACCTTTTTCAAGCTGTTTCCTCCTTTCTTTATCGTGCAAAAAGGGCGGCGAACCATTCGCCGCCCTTTACCAACACAGTCGGAATTTATCTGCTTTCTTTTGCTTTAACCTTTTTGCGGAATATAATATAAGCCGTCAAAGCTGTGCCCATCAGCGCAATACCGAGCGCAGTGAAAATAACTGTACCCATACCGCCGGTGATCGGGAGTTCGATTCCGGAGCTGTTTGCAACCTGTACTGTGAAAACACCTGCTCTTTCTGCTACGTCTGTATCAGTGAAATTAACCTTAATTGCACTTGTAAGTAGATTGTAGCCCGACGGAGCCTTGGTTTCAACCAAATAGTAATTGTACTTTGTTCCGTTGGCTTCATATTTCTTAAAAGAAGCTACACCGTTGGCATCCGTGGTCAAAGTCTCAAGAAGTTTACCTTGAATCGTGTTTTTTGAAAGATCTTTTGCGAGCGGAATCTCCACACCACCTGTTTCACCGTCTAATAATGTTCTGTAAAGAGCAAAGGTTGCACCGGCTAATTTTGTCTTAGGTTCTCCTGATTTGTATTTGTCAACCTTAATTTTAAAGGTTTTTACATCTACGGTGTCAGTTTGTTGATTGTGTGACCCTGCAACGTAAGGATAGAAAGAATAGTCAAAAGTAGCGGTGTTTGTTTCTGCTACATTAACCTCGGTTTTGGTATCATTTTTAAGTGTAGCTGTGTATGAGATAACAAGCTTTTTAGCTATGTTTGCTCTCCAGCTTGCATCATACTGAGTGTTATCTACACTGATTTTGAAAGTGTAATCATCCGGTGTTACTGCATTTTTATCAAGTGTATAGGCTACATTATCTGTATTATCAACAGATGTGCCGTTAACTGTAAGTGTGAGAGAATAATCATCTAATGCAAGACCGTCTGCCATCTTATCAGTAATAGAGAAAGTTCTGTCTGCCGTATCACTTGCATATGTCGGAATATCTGCTTCAATTGTGTATTTAACCTTTTCTCCCTTTGTAACGCTTGTTTTATCAGCCGTTTTATCTATACTTGCCTCTTTATGCTTGGCAATAAAAGAAATATCATCAATAGTGTAGTTACCGGTAGTTTCTGACGGCTTTGTTGGCTCAATCTTACTCAGCATTAACTGATAAACTGATGTTGAAGAGGTAGGAAGAATAAAATATTCACCCATTGCAAGATCTGCAAATGTTGCTGATTTATCGTCATCAACTGTTTGCTCTTGTTCAAAAGCTATAAAGCTATATTGTCTTGGTCAATATAAGCGGGAAGGGCGGAAAGCAGATTTTTTAATTCATCCGAATCGTCAGTAAGATTAGTAAACTTATCAACAGTATCATAGGCAGTATTTTCAAAATAAGTTTTGAAATTCTCATTCCACTTGTGGGTAACATTATTTGTTGCGGAGTCATAAGTAATGTCGATTATTTTGTAAGCAGCCAGTGTGTCGCCTTTTACGGCTTTTTCAACTGTAATTGAAGCTGTAGGATTAGGAGAAACAGCAGTTAGTGTTGTTGAGCCGCAAAAGCTCCGATCGGCAATACAGAGAACACCATCAGTATTGCCAGAAGAATGACGGGTAATTTTTTAGTTTTCATACTTATTTCCCTTTCTGATTTTATTATTTAACTTTTGTCAATAAGCCACGGCAGGCTTACAGCCGCCGTAAGCAAGAGTAGCAGTCCCGCTTACATATACCAAATTCCTGTAACATTAAGTCTGAAACAGAAATATGCAACGTCAGGTAGTTTGCGAGTTCTATGTTGACCTCCTTTTCAGCAATTGTTTTTATATGCCATCAACGATTGCTGCATTTTTGGAAACGTCGATAGTTATTTTTATCGGCTCATCAAGCAGGAGGTATCCAACCGGCGCTAATGTTACACTCATAAGTAATATTTATTCAATTAATGCTTAAAAGCATAAATCCGCAACAACTTGCGGATTTAGAGCTGTTAGTTCTTTAATTATTCTTTTAGAACCCAAAATCAATACCCTATTAACGCCTTGCAACACCGTTTTACATATTTTATATTGAATTGAAGACCGTAGCTTAAATTTGCAAAATATTATAACATAGATAAATAAAATTGTCAATATCTGCCGAATAATATAAGGATTAACTTGATTAGCGGATCAGTAATGAATAATAACAAAGCACTCACTATTTTTTTAAAATTATTATCACCTACGATACATATTATCACCCCTACAATATCAGTCTGTTAAATCACAACAATATATTTCCAACTGTTGTCATATTATATTAAATTTGTTTATAATTCAATACATAGTGCACAAAACGACACAAAAACGGGTTAAATCGACAGATGAAGCCGCCGCATTTCCTTAAGTTCGGGCTTAGGGTGAAGGCGAAGATGGAATGAGGGCTGTCGCCTCCATAATAATGAACAGGGCAAATATTGAATACGGAGAATTCGCCAGAGTAAGCAACGGCGGAGATGTACGCGCTATTATTGAGCAACAGGGTCAATTTGTGTGTATGAGAACCACCGTAGGTGGTCAATACAACTCACAGAACATATACAATATGAACCCGACAGATGTTCATTATGAAATAGTCGATTGGGCGCTTGGAGGCAATACTCTTTCGGCAGTGGGAAATTCCATTTTCTTTTTCAACCCCTATTCAAACACCTGTCCAAGATATTTCCCGGCGAATCAGATAGGCGTAATTTACAACAGGATTGGGGATCACTGTTTTTATTCTCCAACCGAAAAATACAGATTAACTTAGCGGAGGTAACATATGGATAACAACAGCATTGACTTTGGCAGAATTTACGGAATATCAGGCGAGTGCGCCGGCGGTCCGTGTGAATTCACGGGAAATGTCGTGCCGAACACACCGTCGCTTGAACAGATTGCAAGCTACAATGTACGCCTCAGAGCCGGTCAGACGCAAATAAATCCCGAAATAGAGAGAAAGCTCCAGACGCTTGAGGAGGGATACAGAGAGGGCGTTATCGCAAGATACCCGGAAGAGGCACTGCCGAGTACACCTGAAGTAACCGTACCGCCTCAGCCGACAGCGCCGGGCGGCGGAATCGGAATGGGAGTCGGGAACGCGCAAATTACACAGCCGTCACTTGCGCCGATAACCGAATATAACCAGCCCTTCCCTGTAACCGGGGAGAGCATACAATATCTCAACGGCTTTATGCGCACACAGATAGGACGGCGAATAGAGCTGCAAATGCTGGTCGGCAGCGACACCCTTATTACAAAAGAAGGCTTCCTGCTTGGTATCGGAGCAAACTATATTCTTATCAACGAAATAGGAACAAATGACCTTACAAGCTGTGACTTTTACAATATAAAATTCGTAAGATACTTCTATTAACCCCACAAAAGCTTGGCGGTGACAGAGTTAGAAAGCAAAAAACCTCTTGTTGTCAGAGAAACCACATTATCGCTTACACTGACAAGACCTGCCTTTTCAAGCTTCTTACCTCTTTGAATGTAATCATCGGGAATATGCTTTTTATAGCGGCTGTAATACAAGTCATCTCTTAAGCCGTCTTTCAGACGAAGCCTGAGCATTGCGTATTCCTCTTCATCGCCGCCGTAAGCTTCAAAAATTGCATTATCGTTATAGAAGTCTGCAAAATCATTGTCAAAATAAAACCGTTTGCTGTCAACCATCGAATGCGCCGCCGGCCCTAAGCCGAGATAATCGTCGCAGTTCCAGTATTTAAGATTATGTCGGCTCTCAAAGCCGGGCTTTGAAAAGTTTGATATTTCGTATTGCAGATACCCGTACCGTGAAAGTCTGTCGCACATATAAAGATACATTTCGCTCTCGGTATCCTCATCAGGCAGCTTAAGCTTATCGGCATTAGCAAAAAACGGCGTTCCCTCCTCTATCTTAAGCATATATGAGGAAATATGCCGAACCCCCATCTCATTGCAAAAATCAATAGATTTGCCGAGAGAGGCTATTGTCTGCTCAGGGATACAGCACATCAGGTCAAGAGATATGTTATCAATGCCGGCAGTATGAATTTTACCGATCAGCTTCTGAACCTTATCAGGACTGTGATTTCTGCCGAGAAGCTTCAGCTCATTTTCGTTTACGGATTGCATACCTACGGAAACGCGGTTTACTCCGTATCGCTTCAGCAAATCAAAATCAAGCCTCATACCCGAGCTTGGATTAACTTCAACAGTGACCTCTTCTAAAGCTGTGCTAAAGCTGCTCGTAACAGAGCTTAAAATTCTTGACAGCCAATCACTGCCTATAAGCGAAGGCGTTCCGCCGCCGAAATACACGGTATCCACTATTTTAGAGCTGTATTTCTTGCCGTAGGCTTCAATATTTTTAATTAAGTTAAGGCAGTATTCGTCAACCGTGCTTTTTGAATATGCGACTGAATAAAAGCTGCAGTACGGACACTTTTTGCCGCAAAACGGTATATGAATATAGATCCCCATTTTTTCTTGCATAAAAACACACCGCTTTATAGTTTAGGATAAAACGCAAGGGCAGAAACTTACGTTTCTGCCCTTGCGTTAGTTGGAAGGTATATGAAAAAGGAAAAAACTGATTTATTACGTGGTTATTATATATTACATTTCTCAAAATGTCAACATCTTTTTGCAAATTTCGCATTACAATTTAATATGTTTGCTATATTAATATAATATAT
>DKZT01000020.1:37749-40821 GCA_002493755.1 Ruminococcaceae bacterium UBA7067 | reverse complement strand
TCAATTAAAAATAATAATTATCCTTGTTTCTGTATTTAAAATAACACATCTTTTCAAAAAAGTAAAGATGATTATTGTAAAATTTTAAAATAATTCATAAATTTTCGAAAATATGTCACAGGGGGCTTTAAGTTGTTTTTTAATTTTAAAATCTCTAAATCATTTCTTGCAGTTATATTTCTGTTCCTGTTTTCGGTACTCAGCTGTATGGCCTATACAAGCGCCGCGCCGACAAGCACGAAAGCCGATACCTCTGCAAAAAGCATTTCCTTGCCGGTGATAATGTACCATTCGCTTTTAAAGGATGAGCGGCTTCAGGGAGATTATGTTATCTCGCCCGAGCTTTTTTCAAGCGACGTCCGTTATTTAAAGGATAACGGGTACAAAATAATCAGCACGCAGGAGCTGCTTGACTACTGTGAGGGTAAGCTTGACTTACCCGACAAATGCGTTATGCTCACCTTTGATGACGGCTATTATAACAACTATCTTTACGCCTACCAAACAGCCAAGGAGGAAAATATTAAATTTGTTCTTTCACCGATAGCTATTAACACCAACATTCAAACCAAAGCAGAGCATCTTTCCCCGTCATACTCGCACTGCACGTGGGCACAGCTAAAGGAAATGGCGCAATCGGGTCACGTTGAAATTATGAGCCACTCATACGATATGCACCAAAACAGCGCCAGAAAAGGAACACAGATAATGCCAAACGAACACCTTGAAAAATATAAATCGGTTTTGTCCGCAGACTTAACTAAAGCACAGGAGCGATTTAAGGAGGAGCTTGGCATCACCCCGATAGGCTTTACATATCCGTTCGGAGCCGTCTGCGATGAGGCAAGGCAGGTGATAAAGGAAATGGGGTTTAAACTGTCCTTCTCGTGCGAGGAAAAAACAAACACCATAGAGGCAGGTAATCCGAACTGCCTTTATGACATAGGCAGATACTTAAGAAACGGCACAGATTCAAGCAAGGTCTTTTTTGAAAAAATCCTGACGGACAAAAAGCAGACCGCGACAGCTTAAGCACGGAATTGATAACGAGGTCACAGGGAACATTTCCGAGACACAAATAAAAAACGTATTATTAAGCTTTTGCTCTCATATATTGGATAATATAACGATTATTGGAGATGATATTATGCCATCAGTTTTCATCAGCCCGTCAACACAGGAGTTCAACCCGTATGTTGACGGCGGCAACGAGGAATATTATATGAACCTTATCGCCGATGAGCTTATACCCTATCTGCTGGCAAGCGGAATAACCGTGAACCGAAACAACCCCGACGAAAGCTTAGGCAGAGCGATTGCGCTGTCAAACGAACAGAGATACGATTTACACCTCGCTCTCCATTCAAACGCCGCGCCCGAAAGTCTTGCAGGCAAGCTAAGCGGCACAGATGTATACTACTACCCTACAAGCGCTAAGGGCAGGCAGGCGGCTGATATAATTGCGGCAAACTTCAAGGCAATTTACCCCGACCCGAACCTTGTCAACACAAAAACAAGCACAACCCTTGCCGAGCTGAGAAAAACTAAAGCGCCGGCTGTGCTTATCGAAATAGCATACCACGACAATCCGCAGGACGCACAGTGGATAAGAGAAAACATAGGCGAAATAGCGAAAAACCTCGCCCTGTCCGTCACCGAGTTTCTTGGCGTTCCGTTTCGTGAGCCGTAACAGACATAACAGAAAAGGGCGGCTCTTGCCAGAGCCGCCCGAATTATTTTATTATTACGGCTCTGACAAGAGCCGCCCGAAAATCAATTCATTTTTACGCTTACAATAAATCCGTCAACATTGTTTCCGCTTATCTCATACTGTCTGCCCTTAGGAACGGAAACCGCCGTTGACTCTCCCTGTGCAGGCACATAGTAAATACACCAGCGGTTCATTTCGCAATCCTGGTATTCAAGTGGACTCTGCACACTGTAACCCTTTACCTTGGAAATATATTCCTCAAGACACAGGTTGTTTTCCTTGATATAGCAAGCATGAGCCACGCCGACATAGCGGATATGCCACGGCTCGTGATATATGCCTGTAAGCTCGGTCTTTTCCTGAGGATAGCGGATAATAAAGCCGTATTTCTCGCAGTTTTCCTTAATCCACGCATACTTACCCTCGCCGTTAAACTCTGTAATACCGCCGTTTTCATCGCAGAGAGTGAGGTCAAACGCATAACCGGACTGATGCTCGCTGTGTCCTGCCATAGTAACCCACTTAGCGCCCTCTTCCTCGCCCTTTTCGTCGACTTCCTCCTTGTAAAGCTGCTCCTGCAAGGCTTTACTGCGGTAAGCGCAGGAAATCATAAGGTCGTTTTTTCCCACCGCCTCTTTGAAGTCGGCAAACATAAGGTTCATATGGTCAATAGTGGTTTTATTTGCCTCAACAGCATAGTCAGTTACCTGATACGCTTTATTGTAATTCTCGCTTACATTTGCAAGGTCGATTCCGTCCTGCTTACATTCGTAGTCGTTGTTAATAAGCAGCAAAAAGCCCTTGTTCACATCGTCACGGCTGACACGAACGGTTTCGTAATCGTCGGGGTACACAGGATTTTCGAGAACGTTTGCGGCAACAGTCGCCTCCTCGCTCTCCTTAATCTTAACGCCCAAATCCTTGCTGAATGCAAACAGCATAATCGTAGCGGTGACATAAATTACAACCACAACGGCTGTCAGGAACGCTCTGCTTACACGCAAGCGCTTTTTGCGGTGTTTTCTTCCCTGTACAGTGCTGTATTCGCCGCGAGTACGGCGTTCATCGCTTCTTCTTTGTACGGGTTTTCGCCCGGTATTATACGGCTCGTTCAAGCCGAAGTAATCCTCATAGCCGTCCATTATGTCACCTCGCTTTCATTAAAGCAATATGTTGAGAGTGAGAGTTGAGAGTGAAGAGTGAAGAGTGGAGAGTGAAGAGTGGAGATGTGCGGCTTCGCCGCTGAAAGAATAAATAATAGAGAATAAAGAAAAAAGAATAATCTTGGTCGCCACTTCGTGGCTTTTTTAATTAAGAAATGCTCGTTACAAGGCAGAGAGTTCGTAGGGAACGGTCTTGAC
>DKZT01000020.1:25370-37449 GCA_002493755.1 Ruminococcaceae bacterium UBA7067 | reverse complement strand
GCAACGCTTTACAAAATCAGAATATAGTATAACACTCTGCGGTGTGAGCCGGAACAGGAAAGCCAGTTCCCTACGACCTCGTTACAAAATCCATCTCAACTCAAATCTCCAAACTCTAAACTCAAAACTCTAAACTCAAAACTCTAAACTCATTCCTCAATAACCGATGTGCAATGCGGGCAGCGGGTTGCTTTTATGTCAATTTCGCTGCAGCAGAACGGGCATTTCTTGGTTGTCGGCTCTTTCTTGGCTTCTTCTTTTTTGGCAAGCTTTTTGCCAAGCTCCGACACCTTTGTGATGCCCTTGATGATAAGGAAAATCACAAGCGCCATAATCAGGAAATTGATAACCGCCGTGATAAATGCGCCGTATCTGATTTCAACGCCGTTTAAGTTAAGCACGAAGCCCTTGAAATCAACGCCGCCGAACAAGCCGAGAACAGGCGAGATTATATCATCAACAAGCGAACTGATGATAGACTGAAACGCTGCGCCTATGATAACGGCTACTGCAAGGTCAAGAACATTGCCCCTCATAATGAATGCTTTGAACTCATTTAAAAACTTTTTCATACCCAAACACCCTGCCTTTTCTTACAGTGTTATTTTGTTAAATGCCTTTTTGCCTTTTTTTATTACAACAAAGCCCTTCTCCTCAAGAACCGACTTTGCAATAGTCCGGGTCGGGTCTGTCACCTTGACGTCGTCAACGCTTACTCCGCCCTGAACCACCAGACGTCTTGCCTCGCTTTTTGAAGCCGCAAGCTTTGCTTTTACCATTGCGTCCAATACTGCAATCTCACCGTTTACAAAATCCTCGTCGGCAAGCTTTGTTTCAGGCATATTTTCACTTCCGCCTGCGCCGAAAATAGACTTTGCCGCTGCTTGCGCCTTAGCCGCTTCATCCTCGCCGTGAATAAGCTTTGTTACCTCGTAGGCGAGAATTTCTTTCGCACGGTTCAGCTGACTGCCCTCAAGCTTTTCAAGCTCGTCAATCTGCTCAAGCGGCAGGAATGTGAGCATCTTAAGGCACTTGATGACATCGCCGTCATCAACATTTCTCCAGTACTGGTAGAAATCGTACGGGCTTGTCTTATCGGGGTCAAGCCATACTGCGCCCTTTTCGGTTTTGCCCATCTTCTTGCCCTCGGAATTGAGCAGAAGCTTTATAGTCATAGCGTGCGAATCCTTGCCGAGCTTTCTTCTGATAAGCTCCGTGCCGCCGAGCATATTGCTCCACTGGTCGTCACCGCCGAACTGTAAATTACAGCCGTATTTTTTGAACAGGGTGTAGAAATCGTAGCTTTGCATTATCATATAGTTGAACTCAAGGAAGCTTAAGCCTCTCTCCATTCTCTGCTTGTAGCACTCGGCTGTCAGCATACGGTTAACGCTGAAATGTGCGCCGACCTCACGCAGAAGCTCAACATAGTTTAAGTCGAGCAGCCAATCGGCGTTATTAACCATAATAGCCTTGTCCTCGCCGAACTCGATAAAGCGGCTCATCTGCTTTTTGAAGCATTCGCAGTTATGCTCGATAGTTTCCTTTGTCATCATCTTTCTCATATCGGTTTTGCCTGACGGGTCGCCTATCATAGCCGTACCGCCGCCGATAAGAGCAATCGGCTTATTGCCTGCCATTTGCAGTCTTTTCATCAGGCAAAGCGCCATAAAGTGACCTACGTGCAGGCTGTCTGCCGTCGGGTCAAAGCCTATGTAAAAAACAGCCTCGCCGTTATTCACAAGCTTTCTTATCTCTTCCTCGTTAGTTGTCTGCGCGATAAGTCCGCGCTGCTGAAGCTCTTCGTAAACTCCCATTTTTATCTCCTCCGTAGGTTTATTAGAGGACGAAAATATAAAAACCGCCCTCACAAAAAAGAGGACGGATTCGGTCCGTGGTACCACCTCAATTTATCTGCACCTCACGGTACAGACCTTAACGGGTAACCTGCATTACCCTTTTCTGTAACGGGAAACCCCGTCCCGACCTACTAATCCAAGCGTTCAGCCGGGCAGCTCCAAGATGTATTTCAGCCGTAAAACGCCCCCGTTTTCACCAAAGCACGGTTTCTCTGCGCCGTTTCAGCAGGCTTACTTCTTCTCTTCACAGCCTTTATAGGATAAGTATAAATAAAACGCTCTCTTTTGTCAATAAGTCAGGCTAAAAAGAGCGTAAAATAAGCAAATTAAAAATCGTGGCGGTATTCAACCGTGCTTCTGCACAATACTTGATGTAAGACTTGAAGATATGCTTGAGGATTTTTACAATTCTGATAAATTATGATAATTCATACTAATACGCACAAAAACGGAGGCAGGAAATTATGCCTTCGTTTTTGCAAGTGAAATAATATCAGTATAGCTTTTCATATTATCTCCCTGCACATCACTTTTTCAGCGTGATTTTACCATCATCGTCAATTATGATTATATCGCTCTTTTTCGCCGACTGCGGCAGCTCCTTTTGCTCGATTGCAAAAAAGTTCTTATCCCTGTCGGCGCAGATTGCAAACTCTCTTTCAAAATTCTCTATTTTAAGGCTTTTCATAAAGCTTCACTCCCTCGCTTAATATTCTGTATTCACCTTTATTTCTTCTTCCGTTATTTTAAACGACACCGTTCCCGACTTGTCTGTTCGCAGAACAGCTGCTCCGACAGCCTCAAGCCTTGAGAGCGTTTGAACGGACGGCAGGGCGTAATTATTAACCCCTACCGACACAACGGCAAACCTCGGCTGAACCCGCAACAGAAACTCCTCGCCTGTGTTTTTGCCGCTGCCGTGATGCGACACCTTTAATATGTCGCATTTCAAATCGCCGCTGCTTTGCAGTAAATCCTGCTCTGCTTTTTCGCCGATGTCAGCCGTAAAAAGCATAGTCCTGCCGAGTGCTTCAAGCTTCAGCACAAGGCTGTTGTCATTTTCGGCGGAATAAATCCCGGATGGCGACAGCACCGTGATGTTGATATTGCCGATTTCAAGCTTGTCGCCTGCTCGCTTGTATTCAACCGCCGCTCCGCTTTGCCGTGCGGCTTTTATTATCTCTGCGCCGTCCTCGCTGTTTTGCAAAGCGTAGCTTGTAACAAGCGTTTCAACGCTTGCCTCGCTTAAAATATTAAGAAAATTATTGCAGTGGTCGCTGTCAAAATGCGTTATCACAGCTAAATCTATCTTATCAATTCTGTTTTGGCGTATGTAATGCACCGCCCTGTTTTTAGCGCTGTTGTCGCCTGCGTCAATTAAAATATGCCTGCCGCCGCTGCTTATTATACAGCAGTCGGCACAGCCAACGCTGAAAAACGAAGCGGTGAGCGAGTTTTCATCATCAGGCTTGTTTTCAAGTCCGACAAGCTGATAAATACCGCTCCAGCCTGTTGTCAAGGATATTATAACCGATACTGCAACAGCGGCGGCGACTGCAATGAAAACCGCCGCCCGTGTGCGCCTACCTTTTCTTTCTGCCATTTTTCTGTCTTTTATTTGTCCTGCTCTGCTGTTTTTTCATCTGCATTGCCCTGTATTTTCCATTTGGCGGAACAAGACAGGACGGTGAAGTGCCTATCAGATCCTCTCGCCCTGCGGCTATAAGTGCATCAATAACCTTATCCCTGTTCTTCGGGTTGAAATACTGCAAAAGCGCCCTTTGCATAGCCTTTTCTTTCGGCGTTTTCGGAACATAGACCTTTTCCATTGTGAGCGGATTTATCCCTGTGTAGAACATACAGGTTGAAACCGTACCCGGTGTGGGGTAAAAATCCTGCACCTGCTCGGGTCTGATTTTTTCCTTTTTCAGGAACAGAGCCAGCTCCACCGCGTCCTTAAGCGTTGAGCCCGGGTGCGACGACATAAGATACGGCACAAGGTACTGCTCCTTGCCAACCTGCTTTGTTGTTTTGTAAAACTCACGGGCAAAGCGGATATAGCTCTCAATGTGCGGCTTGCCCATCTGATCAAGCACCGCCGCCGAGCAATGCTCGGGCGCAACCTTAAGCTGACCGCTGACGTGATGTTCGACAAGCTCCTTGAAAAACTCCTTGTCCTTATCCTCCATAAGATAGTCAAAGCGTATGCCCGAACGGATAAACACCCTCTTAACACCCTTGATTTTCCGCATCTCACGCAGAATGTCAAGGTATTCGCTGTGGTCAACCTGAAGGCTTTTGCACGGCGTAGGCGCAAGGCATTTTCTGTTTTTGCAAAGCCCTGCCTTTTCCTGAATTTTACATGACGGCTGGCGGAAGTTCGCCGTAGGGCCTCCCACATCGTGGATATATCCCTTGAATCTCGGGTTTTCGGAGAGCATTTTCGCCTCCTTAAGCACCGACTCCTTGCTTCTTACAGTAATCGCTCTGCCTTGATGAAAGGCTATTGAGCAGAAGTTACACGCTCCGAAGCACCCTCTGTTGTGCGTTATTGAAAACTCAACCTCGGCTATGCCCGGAACACCGCCGTCCTTTTCGTACATCGGGTGGTAGTACCTTTCATACGGCAGTGAGTAGACAAAGTCAAGCTCGTCCGTTGTCAGCGGCGGCATAGGCTTGTTCTGCACAAGGATTTTGTCGCCGTGCCGCTGGATTATCACCTTTCCTCTTACTGCGTCCTGTTGTTCCATCTGCCGCTTTGTCGCAAGAGCGTACTCCTCCTTTGACACACACACGCGCTCATATGACGGACATTCGGTAACGCTCATCGGCTTGTAATCCTTTGTCGGAACGCAGTAGCATATTCCCTTTACCGTGTAAAGCTCCTCCAAGGTACAGCCGTCACGAAGCTTGTCCGCAATCTCAACCGTCTGGTTTTCTCCCATACCGAAGCTTAAAATATCTGCTCCGCTGTCGATTAAAACTGACGGTCTTACCCTGTCGTCCCAGTAGTCATAGTGCGCAAACCGCCGCAGGCTTGCCTCCAAGCCGCCGATCATTACAAAGCTGTCGGGATACAGCCTTTTGACAGCCTTTGTATAGACAATCACGGCTCTGTCGGGTCGCAGTCCCGCTTTGCCGCCGGGCGAATACTCATCCTCGCTTCTTTTTCTCTTAGCCGCCGTGTAGTGCGCAACCATACTGTCGATATTTCCCGAGGTCACCAAAAAGCCAAGCTTAGGCTTGCCGAAGCGCATATAGTCCTCGTCACACTGCGGCTGTGAAAGTATCGCAACCTTATAGCCGTGCGCCTCAAGCACCCTTGAAATTATCGCAACTCCGAAGCTCGGGTGGTCAACATACGCGTCTCCCGTTATATAAACAAAGTCCGCCTGTTCCCAGCCTCTGGCGTTCATATCTTCCTTTGTTACAGGCAAAAAAGCCATATCAATTCCCCTATCTGACCGTTGTGTTCGGCTCAGCCATCAATCGTTTTACCTCGTCCTGCGAAAGCTCACGCCACTTGCCCGGCTGAAGCATACCGAGCTTTACCTGTCCTATTGCAACTCTCTTAAGCCTTGCGACCTCCATACCGAGCTGCTCGCACATTTTTCTTATCTGGCGGTTTCTGCCCTCACGCAGAACAACCTCTAAAACGCATCTGCCCTCCTGCCTTGTTACTACTCTCACCTCGGCAGGCGCAGTCTTCCGCCCGTCAATCACCATTCCCACGCACATCTGCGTGAGCTGTTCCTCTGTTATTCCGGGGCGGATTGTTACGCGGTACACCTTGTAAACGTGCTTTGCAGGGTGCATAACCTTGTTTGCAAAGTCGCCGTCATTGGTCATAAGCAGCAGGCCCTCGCTCTCTCTGTCGAGTCTGCCGACAGGGTAAACTCTGCCCGGCACGTCTTTCACAAGCTCCGCCACGCATTTTCTGCCCATTTCATCGCTCATTGTGGTTACATAGCCTCTCGGCTTGTGGAGCATAATGTAGTAATGCTTCGGCTTCGCCCTCGCCGTTATTTTCTGACCGTTGACAAGCACCTTGTCGTTATACGGGTCAACCTTATCTCCTATTTTAGCTACCCTGCCGTTCACCTTGACTGCGCCTGCGGCAATCAATTCCTCTGATTTTCTTCTTGAAGCCACGCCGCAGTCGGCAAGCAGCTTCTGAAGTCTTATTTTCTCATATTTCGCCATAGCAATTCCAATTCCTTATAGTTATTAAATTTAAAATAGTATACAACATTCAGTAAAACGAGCCGGAACGGTCAAGACCGTTCCCTACGATCTCGGTTCAGGTTTCTCAAAACTCTAAACTCTAAACTCAAAACTCTAAACTCTAAACTCAAAACTCTAAACTCAAAACTCAAAACTCTAAACTCTGAACTCTAATAAAATCCGAATATATATTTTATCGTATCGCCTATAAAGTCAAAAAAGCTCTTTTTCTCCTCATAGGCGGCGCAGCTATCCTCTGCAACCAAATCGTTCGCGGCGATAATCTCGCCGTTTAATTTATACACTACCCTGCCTACACAGTCGCCGCTGTTTATCGGTGCATACAAAAAACGGGGCAGATACACCTCTCGCTTTATTTTGTCCTTGTCCTCACGGTTTACAACGCAGTCGAACGAGGAATACGCGCCTACGTCTATTTCATCACAAACACCGCCGACAACCGACACATTCTCACGAAAGCCCGTATCGTCACAGTGCACCGCTTCAAGCAGAGAAAAGCCATAGTCATAAAGCCTTATATGGTCGTTCCAATCATCGCCGTCATTGAGTGTAACGGCGATTAGGTGCTTGCCGTCACGCTCGGCACACGTAACAAGACACCGCCCTGCTTTTTTAGTAAACCCTGTTTTTCCGCCCGTGCAGTATTGATACAGCGACAACAGCCTGTTGTGCGTGCTGTATGTAACGCTGAGATTTTCGGGTGAAACAAAATCCACCTTTACGCTTTTCTGCCCGACAAGCGAGGAAAAGTCCTTATTCTGCATTGCACATTCCATCAACCGAGCCATATCGCAGGCAGTGGAGTAATGGTTTTCGCCGTCAAGACCCGAGGGCGTTTCAAAGCTTGTGTTATCAAGTCCCAAAGCCTTTGCACGACTGTTCATAAGCCCTGCAAATTCGTCAAGGCTACCGCTTACCGCTATTGCGGCGGCATTTGCCGCATCGTTGCCCGACACAGTCATCATACCTGCGGCAAGGTCGGAAAGCTTCAGCTTATAGCCGAGCTTCAAGCCCATTGACGAGCCCTCGGCAATCATTTCCTTTGTGAATGTTACCGTTTTGTCGTCCCTCTGCGCCGCTTCGAGAGCAAGCAGAGAGGTCATAATCTTTGTAGTGCTCGCCATAGGCAGTCGTTCATCGCCGTTTTTCACATACAGAAATTCACCCGTATCAACGCATAGCAACGCCGCCGCCCTTGCAGAAACCTGAATTTCATCCTCGGCGGCAACGTTTGCAGCAAGGGCAAAAATCATAGAAAAAGAGATGATTAATGCTGTTATCCTTTTTTTCAAGGCAGTAGCTCCTTTAATCTGAATACAGCAATAATTATGCTCCTTTTTCTTTATTTATTCTTTAATTTCAGCCGCAGCTTTGCCGTCTGTTTTCTTCTTGTCTTTCTTGAAAAGTCCCGATATCGTGTCAATAACCTGCGGCACAGCGTCTGCTATCTTGTCGGCTGTGGTGTTATCGTTATCAACTCTCAGAATCTTGGCGTCACCCTGATTTACCACTATAAAGGCAATAGGCGTTATCGACACACCTGCGCCGCTGCCGCCGCCGAAAACCTGCTTGTTTATAGCGTTTTTAGACGGAATGTCACTGCCGCCCGAGGCAAAGCCGTAGCTGACCTTTGAAACGGGAACTATCGTAGTGCCGTCAGGTGTGGTTATCGGGTTGCCGATAATCGTATTCACATCAATAAGCTGTCTGATTTTTTCCATCGTGGTGTCCATAAGACCCTGAATAGGATGATTTTGCTGTTCGCTCATTTAAAGCACCGCCTTTTTGAGATTAATTTTTTGTTTGATTATTGTATGCTTTTATGCTTAAGCTTTATTAAGTTGTATTATTGTTTGCTCAGAGTGAAGAGTTAAGAGTGGAGAGTGAAGAGAAAGGTTGTCGCCGCAAGCGGCTCTTTGAATTAAAAAATACTCGTTACAAGGCAGAGAGTTTGTAGGGAACGGTCTTGACCGTTCCGGGACAGTCGCAGTTACTACGGCTTTAAACAAAATCAGAATAGAGAAAAACATTCAGTTATTCGAACCGGAACAGGCAAGCCAGTTCCCTACGACTTCGTTGCAACCGCACTATCTCCACTCTCCACTCTCCACTCTTCACTCTCTCATAGTATTTCCATTTTTTTCAGCTTCATAAGCTCTTTTAAAAGACCGATAAGCATTTTTACCGCCGAGCTTACTATCCACCACAGCTTTATTTTAGCCCTGACGCTGCATTTTACCGTTGTTTCACGGCTGTCATAGTCGGGAAAAATCTGCACACAGGCGCTTTTGTATTTTTTCACATTATTCAATATAATTGACACGGCAGGATATAGCGCCGCCGAAATATAGCCGTAATTTATCGCTGTCTGCGCCGCATCCTCGCCGCCGTTTCTTATCTCGATATCAAGCTTCGATATTACAATGCGATGAACGATACTCATTGTACCTCTGCCGACTATTTTTGCAATTTCGCCGATTATTTCAAGCAAGCCGCCGACGCCTGTTTTTTTCACAACCTCTTTGAGCTTGTCTGCGGTTTCGTTTTCCTTTTTCTGTTCCTGCTTTTTCTCCGCCCTTTTCGCCGCTTCTTTCTTCTTTTGCTTTTTAGGCTTTTTCGGCTTTTCGGGCAGAAGACGGATTTTGACAAAGAGGTAACGAACGCTTAAGTGCAGCTCGTTTACAAAATTGGCATAAAACACAACAGGCATAAACAGGAGAAATGCAAAAAACAGGATTATTGAAGCAATCACAATAAGAGCCGTCATTTTACATCCTCCCAACAAATTTTATTCGTTTCCGCCGTCTTTGCCGTCTGCTTTTTCCTCGCTCTCACCCTCGGCGTTTTCTTCCTTGCTTTCCTGCTTCGGCAGCTCGGGCAGCTCATCTAAGCTTGAAATCTGAAAGCACTTAAGGAAATTTTCCGTAGTACCGTATAACAGCGGTCTGCCAGGAAGCTCAAGCCTGCCCTTTTCCTCAATAAGGTTCTTTGTTGTCAGACTGCCGATAACGCCCGAGCAGTCAACTCCTCTTACCTGCTCGACAAAAGCCTTTGTAACAGGCTGGTTATACGCAACTACCGCAAGCACCTCAAGCGCCGCCTGAGAAAGAGGAGCATTCTTTTTGATGTCCATAACCTTTCTTATCGCTTCGCCGTACTGCTTTTTGTTGCACATAAGATAGCTGTCGTTGAGCTTTATAACGGCTATGCCGTGTTTGTCGTTTTCGTAATCCTTCACAAGCTCCTCAAGCTGAGGCGCTACCTTTTTTTCGTCAAGCTCCAGCGCCTGAGCGATTCTTTTTGCGCTTACGCTTTCGCCGCAGGCAAACAGCACCGCCTCGCACGCCGCCTTAATCTCCTTGTCCGTCAAGAGCGTTATCCTCCTTTATCATTACAACCGTTGCATTTTCATCATCGCCGTTTATTCTTACCCTCTTGCCCTTGATAAGCTCCAAAAGCGCAAGAAAGGTTGCGACAAGCTCCGACTTCTCACTGCCGTTCGGGAACAGGCTGTAATACCTTACCTCTTCGCCGCCTCTCAGCCTGCGCAGAACATAAACTATTCTTGAATTTACAGACACTACCTTTCTCTGCACGATGCCCGAAAATGCATCAACAGGCGGCGGCAGTCTGCGCTTTCCTCTGCCTGCCGCCGACACAAACGCGTCGGCTATATCCTGCGTTTTGTGCAGTCTTGTGTAGGTCATATCGTACTCTATCTTTGTCGGCTGTCTTACATAAATATCAAAGCAGGACATTGCGCCCAGCAGCCTTGCCGTTTTGCGGCACTCCTGATAATCAAGAAGCTGTCCCTCAAGCTCTTTTTTCAGCTCCTCGGCTTCCTCGTGCTTTGGCAGAAGCATAACCGACTTGATATAAACAAGCCTTGACGCCATTTCAAGAAACTCGCTGGCTATATCCATCTGATTTTCCTGCATAGCGTTTATCTGTATCATATACTGCTCTAAAAGCTCGGAAATCTGTATATCATATATATCAAGCTTGTGCTTTGCAATAAGGCTGAGCATTAAGTCTAGCGGCCCTTCAAAGGCTTCAAGCTTGTATTGAAGCTTCGTACTCTGCTGCATAATCCACCTTAAGCAAATGGCAAAAACGGCAGGCTCGCAAGCCACATAACGCCCTTTGACAGCGCGCCCTGAATAAATGCGAGCGGCCCTGTTAAAAAGCCTGCGAACACAAGGACATAAATTCCGAGAATAAAGAACTGCTCATAGCGGTAAATAACATTTGTTATTCTGGACGGCAGGCACACAAAAAGCACCTTTGAGCCGTCAAGCGGCGGAATCGGGATAAGGTTGAAAGCCGCAAGCGCAATATTTATTGAAATGTAGTAGCCTAAAAACAAAATCAGGTAATACATTATTCCCGAGCCTGAATAAGCCGCCATCATATACCCCTGAGGATTGAGGAACAGGATAAGGTTATAAATAAGCGCACCCACGAAAGCCGCCACAAGGTTTGAAAAAGGGCCTGCCGCCGCTGTTATAGCCATACCGATTTTCGGGTGCTTGAAGTTGTTGGGGTTTACAGGCACAGGCTTTGCCCAGCCGAAGCCGATAAGTAAAATACACGCCGCGCCCAGAGGGTCAATGTGCGACATAGGGTTAAATGACAATCTGCCGCTGTATTTTGCGGTTCTGTCACCCAATAGGTTTGCCGTAAAACCGTGCGCCCATTCGTGAAAAGGCAGAACTAAAAAAATTATAACAAGGCAAGCCAGTATTCCGGCAACTGCGCTTTCAAGCGTAAGATTGCCCCGTATTGCGTCAAGCAGCATATTATTACCTCCGTGAGGGTATATTACCCTAATTTATAAATTCATATTAGCATTATACATTATAGCCTGCAAAAATACAAGAACAAGATAGAACAGAGTGGAGTTTTAAGAGTGGAGAGTGGAGAGTGAAGATGAATTTCGCAACGAGTTTGTGAGTTCGTAGGGAGCACAAAACCGACTGCCAATTAACAGTCGGTTTTAATCTATCCTTATTTAGTTTACGCTTATCTCCTTACTCAAAACTCAAAACTCAAAACTCAAAACTCAACACTCTGCATTCTCCATACTGATTGCGGCGTTGAGCATTATTGCACACTCAATCCTCTTGCGGTGCAGCTCACAGCCAAGCTCATAAATGCCTGTTACACTTCCCGTTGAATGGTAAGCGTTAGCCGCACAGCCGCCGCTGCAAAACAGTCTTGCAAAGCAGTCGTTGCACTCTTTTCTCGCATAGACATTGCACTTTTTAAACTCGTTGCACACATCAAGATTAGTCACACCGTCATAGACATTGCCCATAAGATACTTCGGGTCGCCGACAAACTGGTGGCAGGGGTAAAAATCGCCCCAAGGTGTTACCGCCATATATTCCGTACCGACTCCGCAGCCTGCTACTCTTTTATAAATACACGGGCCGCCTGTCAGATCTATCATATAGTGGAAGAAGTTAAAACCGTTTCCGTTTCTGTGGCGCTTAAGCATTTCAACCGCAAGCTTTTCATACTGCTCGCACAAAACGGGCAAGTCCTCCTCTTTGAGCGCATAGTCAGCGTCGGGAGAAGCGACAACAGGCTCCATTGCAAGCTGCTTGAAGCCTAAGTCGGCGAGGTGGAGAATATCGTTTGAAAAGTCGGTGTTGTAGTGCGTGTATGTTCCTCTTATGTAGTAATCCTTCTGATTTCTCTTTTCAGCCATTTCAAGGAACTTCGGCAGAATAAGGTCATAGCTGCCCTTACCGTTGCGGCTCACTCTCATTCTGTCGTTCGTTTCTTTTCTGCCGTCAATGCTCAGTACAACATTGTGCATCTCACGGTTGGCAAAGTCCATTACCTCCTCGTCAAGAAGAACGCCGTTTGTTGTAAGAGTAAAGCGGAAGTTCTTGCCGCACTCCTTTTCTCTTGCTCTTGCATACTCAACAAGCTGCTTTACAACCTCAAAATTCATCAGCGGCTCGCCG
>DKZT01000020.1:24424-25076 GCA_002493755.1 Ruminococcaceae bacterium UBA7067 | reverse complement strand
CAGCGGCTCGCCGCCGAAGAAATCGACCTCAAGGTTTTTTCTCGTTCCCGAATGCTCAATGAGGTAATCAAGAGCCTTTTTGCCGACCTCAAAGCTCATTAATGAGCGGTCGCCGCAGTATTCGCCCTCGCCTGCAAAGCAGTATTTACAGGCAAGGTTGCAGTCGTGCGCAATGTGCAGACACAGTGCTTTTAAAACAGTCGGGCGGTTCTGAAGCTCCTTTGCAAGCGGCAGATACTTGTCCTCTGTAAAAAGCTTGCCCTGCTCCTTTAATGACTTTATATCGTCAAGCACCTCAAAAACCTCGTTGGTTGTTATGTCGGTGTATTTTTCCGTTATCTCTTTCGCTATTTCATCGGCGTTTTTCTTGCCGTAAAGCGCAATTATATCATAAGCCGCCTCGTCCACAAGATGAACGCTGCCGCTGTTTACATCTAAAACTATATTGTATCCGTTGAGTTTATATTGATGAATCATACTCTTACCCTTTCCCTGCATTATAATTGCAGAAAAAATCGCCGCACAGCGATTGCCGCACAGCGATTATCACCTTATCAGCAATTATTTCTTGCTCTTCTCACACTGCTGGTTTGCAATGCCGCATGATGTTTTGCAGGCTGACTGGCATGATGTCTGGCACTCGCCGCAGCCG
>DKZT01000020.1:0-24126 GCA_002493755.1 Ruminococcaceae bacterium UBA7067 | reverse complement strand
GCACTCGCCGCAGCCGCCCTTCTTTGCAGACTCTGCAAGATCTCTTGTCTGAACTGTCTGAATTCTTTTCACTGTGAATTCACCTCTTTCGGATATAGGTTATTCTGGAATTATTTTATCTTATTTTGGTGCTTATGTCAATATCTGCACACAGCGATTATCTTATTTTGCAGCCGCTCGGTATGCTGTCGTCAACAAAAACGACCTTTACTCCGCCCTCGCCGTCATCTGCTGCCAATATCATACCGCAGCTTTCAACGCCGCACAATACGGCAGGCTTAAGATTTGCAACAAGGATAATCTTCTTGCCCTTTAATTCGTCGGGTGTGTAATACTTAGCAATTCCCGAGGCTACGATTCTCTCTCCCTCACCGTCGTCAAGAGTAAGCTTCAAAAGCTTTTTCGCCTTTTTAACAGGCTCGCAGTCAATAATCTCAGCCACTCTCAGCTCAACCTTTGCGAAATCGTCAATGCCTATTTGAGCCAAGCCCTCAATTTTAACCTTTTTCTCCTCTTTATCCGTTGTCTTTACCTCGTTGTTCCTGATGATGCCGTTAAGCTCCTCGATTTCCTTGTCAACATCAATTCTCGGGAACAGAGCCTCACCCTTCTTAACCGTCACATCAAGCGGCAGTACACCGAATTTATCTGCGTTTTCATAGGTTGCGCATTTCTCACAAGCGCCGATTTGCTCAAGAGCCTTCGGCATAGTTGTCGGCATAAACGCTGAAAGCAGAGTTGTGACAATGCGGATTGTGTCGAGCAGATTATATAAAACAGCTGCAAGTCTTGCGCGCTTTGCTTCGTCCTTTGCAAGTACCCAAGGCATTGTTTCGTCAATATATTTGTTTGCACGTGACACAACCTTGAAGATCTCGGCAAGCGCGTTGTTAAGCTGGGTTTTGTCCATATAATCGTCAACGGCTGCTCTTAAGGCGACAGCGTTTGCGATAAGGTCATCGTCAAATTCGCCGCTTTCCCTCTCAACGGGCAGTGTGCTGCCGAAGTATTTTTCGACCATCGCAACAGTTCTTGAAACAAGGTTGCCGAGTCCGTTTGCAAGGTCCGAGTTGATTCTGTTAATCATAATCTCGTTCGAGAACGAGCTGTCAGCGCCCAGCGCCATTTCACGCAGAATATGATAGCGGATAGCGTCAGCGCCGTAACGCTTGCCCAATATAAGCGGGTCAACAACATTGCCGAGCGACTTTGACATTTTCTGTCCGTTAAAGGTAATCCAGCCGTGAACCGCAAGGTGCTTCGGCAAAGGCAAATCAAGCGCCATAAGCATTGCAGGCCATATAATAGCGTGGAAACGCATAATATCCTTCGCAACCATATGAACATTCGCAGGCCAGAATTTATCGAAATCGTCATATTTATCATTATAGAAGCCTAGAGCCGAGATATAGTTTGAAAGTGCGTCAATCCATACATACACCACGTGCTTATCGTCAAAGGTAACGGGAATACCCCATTTAAACGAGGTTCTCGACACGCACAAGTCCTCTAAGCCGGGCTTTATAAAGTTGTTTACAAGCTCAACGGCTCTCGTTTTTGGCTGGAGATAGTCGGTTTCAGTCAGCAACTTTTCAATTCTGTCGGCAAACGGCGACATCTTGAAGAAATAAGCCTCCTCCTTAGCCTCTACAACCTCTCTGCCGCACTCGGGGCATTTGCCGTCAACAAGCTGGCTGTCAGTCCAGAAGCTTTCGCACGGAGTACAGTATTTTCCCTTGTACTCGCCCTTATAGATATAACCCTTATCGTACAGCTCCTTGAATATTTTCTGCACGGTTTCAATATGATAATCGTCGGTTGTGCGGATATATCTGTCATAGCTTATGTTCATAAACTCCCAGAGATTTTTGAATATCCTGACAATCTCATCAACATACTGCTTCGGCGTAATACCCTTTTCGGCAGCCTTCTGCTCTATTTTAAGACCGTGTTCATCTGTACCTGTAAGGAACATCACATCATAGCCCTGCATTCGTCTGTAGCGGGCAATACTGTCGCAGGCAACAGTGGTGTAGCAATGCCCGATATGCGGATTGCCCGACGGATAATAGATTGGTGTTGTGATGTAAAACGGTTCTTTCTTACACATAGAGTAACTCCTCCTTAAATTCAGCAAATGAGCTGTATTTATATCGTTTTCTATTATAGCAATTTATGTAAAAAAGTGCAACAGCACAAATTAATCAAAAAGCTCAGGGTGCATACGGCTGTAATGGAAAATATACTGCTGCGCAATTCCTGCGTACCGACCCAAGTCCTCTATTGTAAATTCGGGCAACAGCACAGCCATCGCCCGCTTCATCCACACATCCATCGGAAAGCACTCAAGCCTGTGCATTCCGTAAAGCAGGGCGCACTCGGCAACCTTAGGACCTACTCCCTTAATTTTCATAAGGCTCTGCCTCGCCTCGTCAAGCGGCATTATCGCCGCATCATTAAGGCTTACCTCTCCCGAGCTTACCTTTTGTGCAGCGTCAATCAGGTATTTTGCCCGAAATCCGCTTCTCAGCGGCGCTAAATCCTCAACTCTCGCAGCGGCAAGCCTTTGCGCACCCGGGAATGTATAGCCGCCGTCCTCCGTTTTTTCGCCAAAGCACTCGCACAGTCTTTTTATTATCCCCTTGATTCTGGGAATATTGTTGTTTTGCGATATTATAAACGAGCAAAGCGCCTCCCAGCCGTCCTGCTTTAATATTCTTATTCCCGGCGCATATTCGGCGGCGCTCTTCAGCACGGGACTTAAAGCCGACAGCTCAGCCTTTATTTCGCCGTAATCAAAGTCCAGATCAAAGTAATCGCTCCACAGTGCGCCGTCCTCGATTTTACCGCCGATTATATACAGCTCGCCGCCGCACATTCTCGCCGTTACCTCACGGTCAAAGGCAACTCCCCTGAAGTCGCCGTTTTCCTCCTGCTCCCAGCGGAAGCTCTGTCCGCAGTCGAGGGTCTGCGCTAAATCAAGGTCAGATACTCCCTTGTATACAATTCCGTTTTCAAAGGCTTCACAATTCATACCGACACCGCTTTACAAAATTTTTGCTTTTATCGTAATGAGTATATCATAAAGCCGAGATTTATGCTACAATATATTTAGTTTTGAGTTTTAAGTTTTGAGTTTTGAGATACGAATCCTGCAACTCCCGACTCTGAACTAACTAACGGAGAAAACCATATTTATCAATTTGCTGCGAAAGGACTAAAGCTTATGAAAGAAACAATCTGCACTATTCCTATAAACGATGTGTTCGGTCCGAAGGACGGCTGCCCTATCTGCCGTCTGCACGATATGCTTGAACAGAATTATCTTGACTATATCCTCGGCGCTGCAATGATGGAGCCTGACATAAGAGTGGAAACAAACGAAAAGGGCTTCTGCACAAAGCATTTTCATATGATGGTGAACCGCGGCCGCAGACTGCAAAACGCGCTTATCCTTGAAACCCATCTTGACAACATCAAAAACACGCTTATAGACGAAAACGCAAAAGGCAAGCCCGACAAAAAAAATATAGCCGCACTTGAACAGCTTCAGCAAAGCTGCTATGTGTGCGACAAAATAAGCTGGGGTATGGAGCATATGTTCAGAACGATTTTTTCAAGCTTTACAACCGACCCCGAATTTAAAGAGCTTTTTGAGCAGCAGCCGTTCATCTGCCTGCCGCACTACACAATGCTTATAAAGTCGGCGTCATCAAAGGGCGGTCTTAAGGGCAGCGAGCTGTCGGAGTTTTACAAGAGCGCATCGAAGCTTTCGGGTAAATATTTAAGCACGCTTAAGGACGATATTTCACACTACTGCAAAATGTTCGATTACAGAAGCAACGGTCAGGACTGGGGCAACTCAAAGGATTCCATTGAGCGCAGCGTTGAGTATCTGACATCGGAAAAGCCGGACTATATTGAGTGAGTTTTGAGTTTAGAGTTTAGAGTTTAGAGTTTTGATCTTTGAGAAGCTTCTAAACGAGGTCGTAGGGAACGGTCTTGACCGTTCCGTTTAGCTCCGCTGAATGTACGGATAGTTTTCGTAGGGGCGACCCTTGCGGTCGCCCGAAAGCGAGGCAGGGTGTGCATCTATCTGAGCAGTGAAGAGAGAAGAGTGGTGAGTTTATGTATTATCCGAGATTAAGGGATTTGCGTGAGGACAATGATTTAAAGCAAAAGGAAATTGCCGCCGTACTCGGCATTGACCAAAGGGTTTACAGCAACTACGAAACGGGAAAGCGTGAAATCCCGACACGGTTTGTTGTTGCCCTCGCGGATTATTACAACACTTCGACAGATTATATTCTCGGCAGAACAAATATAATTACTCCGTTTCCTCCTTCTGCGGCAGCTTCACGCTGATTTCTCCGCTGAGAACTCCGCCGTTAATTGCAGCCGAGCATTTCCCTATCTCTTCAAAACGCTGCTCAAACGCAGATTTTTCATACTTCACCGTTTCTTTATAATACAGCGGGTCGTTGAAGTAATAATATTTCTCATCATAGCCCGTAAGCACAAGGCAGTGCTCGTTGGCAATCCATTTATACAAATCACCGTCCTTATACGGAGATTCATCGGACGCGCCCTCGACAATCCAGCTGTCTGTTTCAGCAGGCTGCCACAGATTCATTGTCGCCCAGACAAGCACAGGCTCGTCCTGAACGATATATGTATCGATCAGCTCCTCAAGGCTCTTTCCCGTTGTGTTTACAGCCGTATTTTTTGAGTTGGTTTCATCAAATATTTTATTGAGAGCGTCAACTATAACGGGCGGATAACAGCCGAGCGAGGCTTCAGCATACGGCGAACCGATAAACGCCGTGTACGGGTCAGGTCCGACAACACTTGTTCCGTCCTCGCTTTCACGTAGGTAGTCGGTGTGCAGATAGCCGTCAATAAAGGTTTCGGGTGTTATTTTATAATTATAGTATTGCAAAAGCATCGTAGTGCTTATTGATTCGCAGCCGGATGGGTATTTTCCGTTTTGCGAGATAAACGGAACATTGTCTATCCTGTATTTTGCAGGCGAATGTGAAACCACCTTACACACAGCGTAAAGTCCTGACGGCAAAGCCGCTTTCACTTCAAATTCTCCTGCCTTTTTCAGGCTCAGAACTGCGCTTGTACCGTTTGTTACCGTAAGCTCGCCTGCGTCCTTATCGCTCAGTGACCATTCGATTCCGGCGGAGTGTATTGCCGAGGACTTTATAAGGAGCTTTATTTCAACGCTTGTAAAAATCTCGGCGCTGTACTCCTCCTGCTCAAAGGCAAGCTCATTTTCGTTAGTAAAAGACTTGGCTTCAATATCGGCAGCACTGACAGAGCTTTCAGTCTTACTGCTGCCCACGCTTAAATCTATTACCGTCTTTTTCTCGACACGGGCGGTCTGAATTGCCGCTGCGGAATAATCGGCAGGAAAAAACAGCTTTAAAACGACAAATATTCCCGCCAGCGCAACGAATAAAGCCAGAATAATTATGATTGTCTTTTTGCTTTTTGAATCAAGTTTTATTCCATCCATAATCACACAACACTCATTTTTGATTTAGGCACTCATTTATATTGCCTTTAGCCGTGCTTTTTAATATAATTTAAGCACAGGCTGATGTAAATATATTAGCACATAAATTCTGTTTCGTCATTGAATTTCGTTAATTCAGAAAATAATTAACAATTTAGATATAAAACTCTGTAAATCAATGTAGAAATGGGTAAAAATCTTTAGTAATATCGGGTGAAATTTATGCAGAAAATTTTTGACGTACACGCGCATTATGACGATGAAGCCTTTGACGGCGACCGTTTTGAGCTGCTCGACCAAATGCTGCTCGGCGGCGAAATCGTCGGAATAGTCAACGGCGCAACGGATATCGAAACAACGCTTTTCGGAATAAGCACGGCGGAAAAATACGGCGGCTTTTACACAAGTGCAGGCTATCACCCCGAAAAAGCCGAGAGCGCACCCGAGGATTTTATAGAGAAAACAGCAGAGCTTACAAAGCACAAAAAGGTTGTCGCAATCGGAGAAATCGGTCTTGACTACTACTGGAAGGACGTGCCGAGGCAGGCTCAGCTTGAGGTTTTTGAAAAGCAGCTTGCGCTTTCAAAGGAGCTTGATTTGCCTGTTGTGGTTCACGACCGTGACGCACACGGCGACACCTACGACCTTTTAAGAAAATACCGTCCCAAGGGCATAGTACACTGCTTTTCGGGCAGTGTAGAGCTGTCAAGAGAGGTAGTAAAGCTTGGAATGTCGATAAGCATAGGCGGCGTTGTGACCTTTAAAAACGCACGTCATAGCGTTGACGTTGTAAGGGAAATTCCGCTTGACCGCCTTATGCTCGAAACAGACGCGCCGTATCTCACTCCTGTGCCGTACAGGGGCAAGCGGTGCGACTCGCGAATGATAAAATTCACCGCTGAAAAAATAGCTGAAATAAGGGGTATTACCGTGGACGAGCTGCTCAGCCAGAACATTGAAAACGCCTGTTTAACCTACGGTATATCTCTATGAAAAGGCTCTGCTCGCTTTTCATCTCCCTTGCTATTGTTTTGCTCGCAATTATTCCTGCTCTTGCCGCAGATTACGGCTGCTCGCTCACTCTCGACAGCAAGGTGCAGACAGGCAAGGGCTTTACCGTTCAGCTTAATGTGTTCGGCGGCGGTGACGTTGCCGCTGCGTTATTTACCGTGTGCTATGACCCGAATGTAATGGAGCTGAAATCAGCAAGCCTTGCAGACGGAATTGACGGCAAGCTTGAATACAGCATAAGCGAGGGCACGGCAAGCCTTGTATTCCTGAACGCAAAAGGCGAGACGCTGGCGCAGGACGAAAGGGCAATCATCACCCTTAAATTCAACGCACTGTCCACACCGTGCAATGCCTATATAACGCTTTACGGCGAACAGGCTGTAAGCTCTGACGAAAGCTATCTGCCCTGCGGCTACGGTATAAAATATCCGATTGAGCTTGCCGAAAAGGTGAGCGGCAGCGTTTCACGCTCAGGCGGTACAAGGGTTAACACCTCGCCGTCATCGGGCAGTTCAAAGAATAGCTCATCGAAAAGCTCAAAGGCAAGCAATATTTCGGGGCAGGAGCACCCAAACGCTTCAACCTCATATTCAAACGGAACGGTAACAAGCCTCGGCTCGGGCGAAAATCCGCAGTCACCGTTTATCTATATTGTTTTCGGTGTAATTATTGCGCTGTGCGTTGTCTGTGCCGTTACGGTTATATACAGAGCAGGCAAAAGGCGGGGAGAAATTCATCAGTCGCAAAAATCAGACAGAGAAAACAGCAACGGTTCAGCCGACAATGACGTTAAAATCACAGATGACGCCGCCTGCCTTGATGATATTTTTAATGAGGACAATGCAGATTTTTTTGATTCTGACGAGGAGTAATGAAACGGTAAATGCTTTACGATACACTTGAAGAATACTCAAAATCGGGAATTTATCCCTTTCATATGCCCGGACACAAGCGAAACGCAAAAATGGTACAACCCTTATCAGTAACGCACGATATGACAGAGGTTGACGGTCTTGACGATTTGCACTGTGCCGGCGGAATACTGAAAGCCGCAATGGACAATGCCGCCGACTTTTTCGGCGCAGACAGAACCTTTTTTCTTGTCGGCGGCAGTACCTGCGGAATACTGGCTTCTCTTGCCGCCTGCACAAAGCGGGGCGATACTATCATCTGCGCCCGAAACTGCCACAAATCGGTATATAACGGCATATCGCTCCTCGGTCTGAAGCCGCAGTTTATCACGCCCGACACAATCCCTGCGCCGTTTTCCTGCTACGGCTCGGTTAACCCGACAGAGGTTGAGCAATTATTGACAAAGCACCCGAACACCGCCGCAGTAATCATCACCTCGCCTACATACGAGGGAATAATCTCCGACATAAGGGCAATAAGCGGTATATGCCGCCGCTTCGGCGTTGTTCTTATTGTCGATGAAGCTCACGGTGCGCACCTCGGTCTTTTTGACGGCTTTCCTGACGGTGCGGTAAATTGCGGCGCAGATATTGTTATTCAAAGCACACACAAGACGCTTGCCTGCCTTACTCAGAGCGCACTCCTGCACGTTTGCGGCAATACAGTTGACAGCGCAAAAACAGCGCAGAAGCTCGCCGTTTTTGAAACAAGCTCGCCGTCATATTTATTGATGGAGAATATAGACAGCACGATTAATTTGCTGCAAAAAAACGGAAGCTCATATTTTGCGGAATATGTAAACCGTCTTGACAATTTTTCCGAGAAAGCAAAATCGCTTGACAGTATAGATATTCTCTTTTACGGAAACGACAAAGACAGTGAATATGGCAATATATTTGACTTTGACAGAAGCAAGCTTATTATCAGCGCAGTTAAAAAGGGTTATTCGGGCGCACAGTTCTCGGATATATTGCTTAACAAATACAAAATTCAGGTTGAAATGTCATCGCTTAATTACATTGTCGCTATGACCTCCTACTGCGACACGGACGATGGATTTATGCGACTCATTACTGCACTCTGCGAAATCGACAGTGGCGAAAACGGCTCGTTTCTCCCAAAAACAGCCGCAATGCCGAAAAGCTACACAAGAGCCATAGAGATTTATGAAGCCGAGGAGCTTTCTAAAACAAAAATCCGCTCAGAGCAAGCCGAGGGCAGAATCTGCGGCGAATTTATTTTCGCCTATCCTCCCGGAATACCTCTTGCAGTTCCCGGCGAGGTCATCACAAGCGAGCTTATAAATGTGACTGCCGCCCTGAAATCAGCCGGAGTATTGATAAAAAACAGCGTCTCGGGCGGCGGCGATTATATCACAACCATTGACAATAAACCATTTTGCGAAAAAAACACCTTAAAAACTTGACCTATTGACACTGTCATATTATAATAATAGGAAAAGCTTGTGAATTAGAATGGAGTGACGGAAACATGATAAGCGGTGCTGAAATAATGGTAAAATGTCTGGAGAACGAGGGTGTATCCGTCATCTTCGGCTACCCCGGAGCGGCTATCTGCCCTTTTTATGATGCGCTTTTAGATTCAAGCATAAAGCATATACTGGTAAGGCAGGAGCAGAACGCCGCACACGCCGCAAGCGGCTATGCCAGATCAATCGGCAAGCCGGGCGTTTGTGTTGCAACCTCAGGCCCCGGCGCTACAAATCTGATAACGGGAATTGCAACGGCTTACACCGATTCTATTCCGATTATCGCAATAACAGGTCAGGTCAGAAGCGACCTTTTGGGACGCGATGTTTTTCAGGAGGCTGACATAACAGGCGCCTGCGAGCCGTTTGTAAAGCACAGCTATCTTGTCAAGGACACCGCCGATTTGCCGAGAATTTTTAAAGAGGCATTTCACATAGCAACAACAGGCAGACCCGGCCCTGTGCTTATTGATATTCCGATAGATATGCAGACGAACAAGCTTGAAAGCTTCGAGTACCCTGAGGAAGCAAATATAGTAGGCTACAAGCCGAACATAAAGGGACACGCTGTTCAGATAAAAAAGGCGGCGCAGCTTATAAGCTCCTCCTCCCGTCCTGTCATTGTGGCAGGCGGCGGTGTGCTTTCATCGGGAGTAAAGCTTCAGCTCGTTGACTTTGCCGTTAAAACAGGTATTCCCGTTGTTTCAACAATGATGGGCATCGGCGTTATGCCGTCCGAACACAGGCTCTATCTCGGAATGCTCGGCAGTCACGGCAAGGGCGTTGCAAACAGAGTTATACACGAGTCCGACCTGATTATCGTATGCGGCGCAAGGCTCGGAGACAGAGCGGTAGCCGCGCCCGACCAGATTTCGGAGCGCTCAAAGATTATTCATATTGATATTGACCCTGCCGAAATCGGCAAGAATATAAAGACAACAGTTCCGATAGTCGGCGATATGCGTGACATTATGGGCAGGCTTGCCGCTGAAGTCGGCAATTACCATGTACCGCCTATGTGGGACGACACGGTGGAACGCTGGAAAACAGACCTGTTCCGTATTCCTCAGGAATTTGAGGGCTACGTTGAGCCGAGGCGGTTTGTGGCGGCGCTTTCAAAAATGCTGCCGTCAAAGTCTATACTTGCGGCTGATGTCGGACAAAACCAGATATGGTGCGCCAACAACTTCCGCATAAAGGAAGGCAGATTCTTAACAACTGGCGGTATGGGTACAATGGGATACTCAATTCCGTGTGCTATCGGCGCAAAGTTCGCCCGACCCGACCGTGAGGTTGTTGTTGTCTGCGGCGACGGCTCATTCCAGATGGGGATGAACGAGCTTGGAACAATAGCGCAGAACCACCTGAATATAAAAATCGTTATTATGCGAAACGTAAGGCTTGGAATGGTAAGGGAGCTGCAAAAGAACCTTTACAAGGAGCGATACAGCGCAACCTTCCTTGACGATGAAGCGCCCGACTTTATGAAGATTGCCGAGGCTTACAACATACCGTCAGCCTGCGCAAATTCAAACGAAGAGGCGGAGAAAATCGCCGAGGAAATGCTTAAGAGCGACCGCTCGTTTATGCTCATTTGCAATGTAAGCCCCGAAACACCCTCGATTTAAGAAAGGATTTTTATATGAAACACACATTAACAGTTCTGGTTGAAAATCAGGCCGGTGTTTTAAGTAAAATATCCGGACTGTTCTCAAGACGAGGCTTTAACATAGACAGCCTTGCAGTGGGCGTTACAAACGACCCGAAGCTTTCAAGAATAACCATTGTTGCCGACGGCGACGAATATGTTCTGGAGCAGCTTGAAAAGCAGCTCAACAAGCTTATTCCCGTTATCAAGGTAAAGGCTCTTGAGGAGGGCAATTACATAAGCCGCGAGCTTTCGCTGATAAAGGTGTGCTGTCCCTCTCCTAAAAGAGCGGAGCTTTTAAAGATAGCCGAAATGATGCACGCAAAGGTGTGTGATGTTGCGGCAAGCACAGTAACAATAGAATTTTCCGACACTGCGGAAAAAACAGAAATACTTCTGAATTTATTAAAGCCATATGGTATCCGTGAAATCGTAAGAACAGGCACTGTCGCCATTGAAAAAGGCGTAGCCGGCACAAACTGATAAGCGGTTTTACAGAAATAACATATATTTAACAATGCCTATGGGCAAGGAGGAAAATTATTATGCCAAAAATTTATTATCAAGCAGACTGTGACCTCAATCTTCTTAAGGGCAAGAAAGTTGCTATCATCGGCTACGGCAGCCAGGGTCACGCACACGCACTCAACCTTCACGACAGCGGAGTTGACGTTGTTGTAGGTCTTTATGAGGGCAGCAAGAGCCGCGCAAGAGCCGAGAAGGCAGGTCTTACAGTTATGACAACTGCTGAGGCTGCAAAGGCAGCAGACATCATTATGATTCTTGTTCCCGATGAAAGACAGGCTGACCTTTATAAGAAGGACATTGAGCCGTACCTCACAGAGGGCAAGGCACTTGCATTTGCACACGGCTTCAACATTCACTACAAGCAGATCACACCTCCGTCAAACGTTGACGTATTTATGATCGCTCCTAAAGCTCCGGGCCACACAGTAAGAAGCGAGTATGTTGAGGGTAAGGGTACTCCTTGTCTTATCGCTGTTGAGCAGGACGCAACTGGCAAGGCAACAGAAATCGGTCTTGCTTATGCGGCAGGTATCGGCGGCAGCCGTGCAGGCGTTCTTGAAACAACCTTCAAGATTGAAACCGAGACTGACCTCTTCGGCGAGCAGGCTGTTCTTTGCGGCGGCGTTACAGCTTTGATGACGGCAGGCTTTGAAACTCTTGTTGAGGCAGGCTACGCTCCGGAGAACGCTTACTTTGAGTGTATCCACGAGATGAAGCTCATCGTTGACCTTATTTACAGCGGCGGCTTCAAGAAGATGAGATATTCTATCTCTGACACAGCAGAGTTCGGCGACTATGAGACAGGCAAGCGCCTTATCACAGACGAAACAAAGAAAGAGATGAAGAAGGTTCTTACCGAGATTCAGGACGGCACATTCGCTTCAAAGTGGATTGCCGAGAACAAGAACGGCAGAGCACACTTCAACTCCTGCAGAAGAATTGCAGCAGAGCACCAGCTTGAGAAGGTTGGCGAGGAGCTCAGAAAGATGTACTCCTGGAACGGCGAGGACAAGTACGCTGACTAATCCCGGAGCATCGGCTTATATCAAAAAAATTGACACCCTCGGTTTATCCGGGGGTGTTTCTGTACCGAGGTTAAGTATGGAAGAAAAGCGAGTAAGAATAAGCGATATTGCCGGTGAGCTTGGGCTAAGCACCGCAACGGTATCGAATGTCCTGCACGGAAAGACAAAGAAAATTTCCGACGAAACAGTCAAGCGTGTTCAGTCACTGCTGGAGGAGCGGCAGTATGTCCCCAGTATGGCAGGGATTCTGCTGGCGCAAAATTCATCAAAAATCATCGGGGTTGTAATAAACGACCACGAAAAGTATGAGTCGCACACACTGGAGGACGTTTTCATCTCCTCATCACTAAATTATCTGTGTGACGAAATAGAAAAAAGCGGTCAGTTTATGATGGTTAAGAAAACCACATCACCCGAGGAAATTATTAAATTCGCCTCAATGTGGAACCTTGACGGTATGGTGCTTATCGGCTTCTGCAACCACGACTATATGTATTTAAGAAATCATATGAGGATTCCGTTTGTTGTGTATGACGGCTATTGCGACAATGCACAGCGCATTTACAACATAACGATTGATAATTACAGCGGCGGCTTTCAGGTGGGCGAGCATTTTAAAAGGCTCGGGCATAAGAAGGCTCTGTGCATTTCCGATAACCTGATTTGCGTTGACAAGGAAAGGTATGACGGCTTTTGCTGCGGCTTCGGCAGAGAAAACTGCGGCTTTATGCTCATTCCGATAAACAAATCACAGCGGCTTGAATTTTACCGCAAAAATTTACAGCAGCTTTCGAAATATTCCGCTGTCTTTGCCGTTTCTGATTTTTACGCTATCGAGCTTATGCATTTCCTGTGCGAAAACGGAATATCAGTGCCGAACGACATTTCCGTCGCAGGTTTTGACGATACTCCGATATGTCGCCTTGTTTCCCCCACGCTGACCTCCGTAAGGCAGGATGTTTCACTAAGGGCGAAAATCGCAGTTCAAAAGCTTCGTGAGCTAAAGGAGAAAAAGGAAACGGACACGACAATTATGCTGCCCGTCACTCTTGTTGAGCGAAAAAGCACCTGCACCTGCAACTAAGCAGTTTTGAGTTTTCAGTTTTCAGTTTTGAAATAAGTGGACAGAAATGTAAAACGAGTTCGTAGGGAACGGTCATGACCGTTCCGGGTCGCTCTTGTTAAACTTGCATACGCTTCGCAGTGAATAGCTTTGAGCATTGATGTGATAATAAAAAGCCTAAATACGCTGTATTGTGATTTTTCACAAATACAGCGTTTAATTTTTGTATCGGGTTATGCGTTTAATCTTTGAAAGAGAGATAGAATGGGGTTATAATTAAATCAACAGAGTGGAGAGTTTTCAGTTTTGAGTTTTAAGTTTTGAATAGATAATTTAGCGTTAGGAATTGTGGGTTGAGGGGTGAATTATAACGTGTTCGTAGGGAACGATCTTGACCGTTCCGGGATAGGCGTACTTACTGATATGATAAATAAAATTAGCATAGAATATGAAATTCAGCAGAGCGAACCGGAACAGGCAAGCCGGTTCCCTACGAACACGTTTTAGGTTTCGGCGCAACCGCAATTTTCCATTTTTAATTCTCAATTTTCCATTGCGGCGTAGCCGCTCGTAGCCGCTTGCGGCGACAACCTTAACATTTGCCGCAGGCAAATATATCATAGCGAAGCTATTTCACATCGCAAAGCGATATATCACAAATCCCAAAGGGATTTATATCACTGCGGTGCTTGCACCGCACTAATGGGGGTACATTATGATTAAAGAAAAAAGCTTTTTCAGAACAGTCTGCGCTCTTGCCGTGCCTGTTGCGCTTCAATCAATGCTTCAGGCTTCGTTCAGCATAATAGACCAGATAATGATAGGTCAGCTTGGCAGTGTGAGCGTTGCGGGAGTCGGCTTGGCAGGCAAATTCTCGTCTGTGTTCTCTGTGCTTGTTTCCGCTGTCGGCGCAGTTGCAGGAATTATGATAGCACAGTATCTCGGGCAGAAAAACAAGCGTGAGGTCAGCAGGAGCTTTTTCATCAATCTCGCGCTTGCTTTAGGCTTTGCAGGAATATTCATGGTGCTGTGCCTTGCTCTGCCCCGTCAGATAATGGGACTTTACACGCAGGATGCCGAAACCGCCGCCGCTGCCGCAGACTATTTATCTGTCATTTCAGGCACATTTATCCCGCTTGCAGGTGCAACTCTCCTGTCAGCCTTCTACCGCTGTATAGAAAAAGCCTCTCTGCCGCTTTACGCAGGAATTGCCGCCGCCATATTAAACACAGGCTTAAACTACATACTTATCTTCGGCAAGCTCGGCTTTGCCCCGATGGGCGCGCAGGGTGCGGCGATTGCAACCGTTATTTCACAGGCTGTTAATGTTCTGATTATGCTCTTGCTGATGATAAAATACAAGGACAGCCTTAAAAAAGGCGACAGACAGGAGCGCACTCCGTTCAATCTCAGGCAATATGCCGTTATGCTTATGCCTGTATTGGTTTGCGAATTTCTGTGGAGCCTTGGCGAAAATGTTTACTCTGTTATTTATGGTCATCTCGGCACTGAAGCCTGCGCGGCTATGACGCTTATAAACCCGATTCAGGGCTTAATGATAGGCGCGCTGTGCGGTCTGTCGCAAGCCGCAGGAATAATCATAGGCAAGCGGCTCGGCGAGAAGAATTTTGACTCGGCTTATTCCGCTTCAAAAAGGCTGATACTCTACGGCTTTATCGGCTCGGCTGTTCTGTCTGTTTTGATTGCGCTTACCTCTGCATTGTATGTGGAGCTTTATCAGGTTGAGGACACTGTAAAGCTTCTGACCCGACAAATATTGCTTGCCTATGCAATAATCGCACCGTTTAAGGTTTTAAATATGATAGTCAGCGGCGGCATCATACGAAGCGGCGGCAAGACAAAATATGTTATGATGATTGATTTAATCGGCACATGGTGCTTCGGCGTTCCGTTAGGATTGCTGGCGGCGTTTGTGTTTAATCTCTCGATACCGTATGTTTATTTTATCCTCTCACTTGAGGAATGTATCCGTTTTGGAATATCAATTATAGTCCTGCGGAGGAAGAAATGGATGCAAAGCCTTGAAGCGTAAGCATAAGCAAGAAGAAAGGGGCGTACTCGCTTGTACGCCCCTGAAATTTTTTGCTGAGTTTTCGCCCGGCTCAAGCCTTCCCCCGAGGGGGAAGCCTTTTGCACCGCTTTGCGGTGCTAATGAATAAAGAATAGTGAATAAAGAATAATGAATAATTTTGGTTGTCGCAGCTTCGCTGCTCTCTGATTATAAACTCGTTACGAGCATTCTCAAAACTCTAAACTCAAAACTCAAAACTCTAAACTCTAAACTAATTCTTACGGTCTTGGCTTACCGCAGTTCTGGCAGAATTTGCCGCTGTTCTCTGCGCCGCACTCGCATTGCCACTTGCCGTCACTCGGTCTTGGTTTACCGCAGTTCTGGCAGAATTTGCCGCTGTTCTCTGCGCCGCATTCACACTTCCATACGCCAACCGGTGCCGGCTTCGGCTTGCCGCAGTTCTGGCAGAATTTACCGCTGTTCTCTGCGCCGCATTCGCACTTCCAACCGCCTGCCGCAGCCTGAGCCGCTGCCTGCTGCTGTTGCGCCGCTTGTTGCTGTGCTGCCGCCTGCTGCGCCGCCATCTGCTGCTGTTGATAGCCGCCGAGGATATTTGCGCCCTGATTCATAGCCATACCAACGCCCAAAAATCCGGCAAGGCTGCCGCCCTCATTTTGACCTGCATTCACCATAGCCTGACCTGCTGAGGCTGCCATGAAAGCCGCCCGAGCATTCGGGTCTGAAACAGCTGAAGCCTGCATAGCAATATCGTTTCTCTTGTCGATAAGCTCCTGCGATTTTTCGTCATATACCGGGGCAGCCGGAGCAACCATGAATATCTCCATACCTCTGTGCTGAAGCCAGGTTTCGTCAAGAGCAGTCTGCATATATTTGCTGAGCTGGTCGCCCTTTGAGGTTATAAATCGGATACTCTCGCCTGCGGCTGACATCTGACCGATAGCCGTACTGAACGCAGTCATAAATTCGCCTGTGTACTGAGAGGCGATCTCAGAGTAATCGAGCCTCTTATTCTGTGTTACATATTCCTTCGGAACAACATTTTCATAGAAGAGAAGCGGATTTCTGATTATGATCGAGTAAAAGCCGTGAATTCTCAAGCGAAGCTCCGCGTTATAGAAGCTATCATAATAGTTTACAGGGTTTGGCGAGCCGAATCTAAGACCCTTAATCTCCTGCAGGTTTATGTAATAGGCTCTCTGAGTCTGCGGAGTAGAGCCGCCGAATTTAATTCTCGTCCAGACATCCTTCAAGGAATCCTTGAACTGGCCGTTAAACATAGACGGTGCAGAGGAGTTTTCAACCTTGAAGTAACCCGGCTCTGCGGTGTAGTCAACAACACGGCCGCCGTCAACGAGAATCATCATCTGATTGTCGTAAACCTGAATGATAGAGCCGTTGCTGATGATGCCCTCTGTACTCTTATACTGGTTGTTGTTTGAGTGCGGTGGAACAGCAGGCGCAAAAACTGTTGTGTCGCTCATAGGAGCAGGCTGAAAGGCTTCAAGGGTTTGTTCCTTGATTGCGCCGCCGACAGCTCCCGTAAGAATTTTAATTAATCCCATTTTTCATCTTCCCCTTTTTATTTTTTAACAGGCTTAAGCATAGCCGCACCGATAATACCGGCGTCATTGCCGAGAGTAGCGGCGCAGATTACTGTCTGCTTGTCATTGTGCTTAGTGTATCTCTCTCTTTCAACATAGGCTCTCAGCGGAGCAAGCAGAGTTTCGCCCTCGTGGCTTATGCCGCCGCCTATGCTCAGAATATCAGGCTGGAATATATTGATTGCATTTACAATACCGCAGCCGAGATATTTTATATACTTGTCAACAACAGCCGCACCGGTAGCGTCACCGTTGCGCATTGCGTCAAACGCAGTAATTCCGTTTACCTTTGAAATATCGCCGTCAACTGCCTTGAGCATATACGAGGAGTCGGCTCTCTCGCCGAGGATAGCCTCCTTTGTCATATTGATAAGACCTGTTGCAGAGGCATATGATTCCCAGCAGCCCTTTCTGCCGCAGTTGCACTCTCTGCCATCCATAACAATTACCATATGACCCATTTCTGCGCCGGCATAGTTTGAGCCGCTGTAAATTTTTCCGTCAATGATGATACCTGCGCCAACGCCTGTGCCGAGTGTAATTGTGATTGAATTGGTAGCACCCTTAGCCGAGCCTGCGAGGAACTCGCCGTAAGCGGCTGCATTAGCGTCATTCTCAATAAGGATTGTCTTATTAAGTCTTTCTGCCATCATATCGCCGAGATTCCAATTATGGAAAAACAGGTTAGCCGAATATTCAACAACGCCGGTTGCAGGATTGATAGCGCCCGGAACGCCGATACCGATTTCCTTGATATCAGCCATTTTAATTCCGGCTTTTTTCACAACATCCTTGCACAACGCCGCCATAGAATCACAAATTTCGTCCTCAGGTCTTGGCACGGCGGTTTTGCAGCTCACCTTGGCAACGATCTCGCATTTGTCGTTTACAATTCCGGCGACAATATTGGTGCCGCCGAGGTCAATTCCCAAATGATACATATTAACAGCCCTTTCTTCACTCTGTATTAAAATTATATGCAGTTTTTTCGCAGTAAAATACAAGTAAATTATATCATATGCACTAAACATAATAAAGGAAATAAATAAAAAAATCGCAATTTTGTGTAGTTTTTACAGTTTTTATCCCTCTAATTTGTACGCTGCGACACTATTACACGAAAACAAAAAGCGCAAAGCCCTTATGAGCCTTGCGCCTTTACCAATTATTATGTTATCCGTATATTCGTGATTGCGCACTTTGAAAGTACGTTAAGCAGTCTTAACCGCTTATCTCAAATCTTTCCACCTTGCAACAGTTACTTCAACAACAGGTGCAGTATCGGAGGTCAGCGTATAGACATGGTTCTGACTGCCGGTGCCGCTGATATTGCTGCCGCCGTCCTTGTCAACCTCGCAGTTGTCCCATTTTCCGCGCGTAAACTTGAATTCAAACGAATCTCCTGCACAGCCTGTTATCTCCTTTGTAATAGTTGCTGTTGTAGCAGAGGTTCTTGTTAAAGCATAATCAGCATTCGCAGGATCCCAATTAGCGTCAAGGAACTGACCTGCAATATACACAATATCATTGGTCGGTGTATTTTCAGGCAATGTAACATTAAATGTAATACTGTAGGTCTTTGCCGTAATAGCCTCAAACAACGAGAAGGTCTTATCCTTGCCGTCATATTTTGAAACAATCGTTGAATACGGAGCAAGCGTAATTGTATCTCCTGCCTTGTAGCTCTTTCCTGTGAGCAAATCTGTAAAGTCGGTCATAACAGTCTGCGAAATCTCGCCGCCTGTGACGTTATGAGCAACAAACATACCGTATGACGAGCCTGCGTCAGTAACTGTGTAGCAGTTTATACTCTTTGTGCTTATTGTTGTATAATCACCGACGAAGAATATCGGGTAATCTGTTCTGAGCTTTGTGAGCTTTTTGTAGTAATTATAAATACTGTCGCCGTCGCCGGATTCTTCCTCCAATGAGATACCGTCGTTTGCAACGGTATATCTTGCAGATGCACCCCAGAACGAGGAATCAATCTTGCACATTCCCTCACCTGTAGCAGAAGCGTACCAGTCCATAGGCTCACGTCTGTTCGGGTCATTGCCGTCACTCTTCTGTCCAAGCTCTTCACCGTAGTAGATAAACGGCATACCAGGCAGAGTAAACTGAATTGCCGCAGCAAGCTTAGCCTTTTCGACCGAACCGAGAGTTGAAACTGTTCTTGTCTGGTCGTGGTTATTGAGGAAGGTAGTCATTACGCTTGTCTTTGCAACTTCAGGAGTTGTTGCAGCGCTTTTTGCATACTTGTTAAGAGATGTGTTCACGAAGCCTACAATGTCCATTTGATTGCCGTTTGCAAGACCCATAAGCTGGCTTTGAAGCGGGAAGTCAAAGGATGAATCCATATCTGCAAAGAATGATGCAACCGTGTCAACGCTGTTGTCCCAGTTTTCGCCTACAACAAAGGCATCAGGATTTTTCGCCTTGACATAGCTTTCAAAATCCTGCCACCAAGCGTGAGTAACCGATGCGTCTGTATCAATATGCATTGCAGCGTCAAGTCTGAAGCCGTCAACACCCAAATCAAGCCAATAGCCTGCCTCCTTCTCCATTTCAGCCCAGACAGCCTTGTTTTTGTAGTTCAAATCCGGCATAGAGGCAGCAAAATATGCTCTGTAATATTTCTTGTACTGGCTATTATATACCCAGCCCGAGCCTGAGCCCTGAGTATCGGAAATTTCATAGAATTCTCCGTAAGGACCGTCGGGATTGCTGAGTGCTTCGGTAAACCACGGATGCTGAGATGAGGTGTGGTTTGCAACGAAGTCGATAAGCACCTTGATGCCGTTTTGATGAAGAACATCGAGCATATAGCAGAAATCTTCTATTGTGCCGTAGTCTTCGTTTGTCGAACAATAGTCCATTACATCGTAGCCGTGATATGACGGAGATTCGTTTATCGGCATAAGCCATACACAGCCTACATTAAGCTCTTTGAGGTAAGAAGCCTTTGACGCTACACCTCTGAAGTCGCCTATTCCGTCACCGTCACTGTCACAGAAGCTGCGCACGAAAATTTCGTATGAAATTGTAGATGTACGCCAGTCTGTGTCATCCTCAACTACAAAAGAAATTCCTGCAGAAAATTCACTTATCAGCTTTATGGTATACTTCTGCACCAGAATAGCATCGCGCATAGTAACCTCGCCGGAAGCATCAACATCGGCAATTTTTGTTTCCAGTTCGCTAAAGGTAACAGCCTTTAATACATTTTTCTGCACGATAATGGCGTCTGTGATAGAGATTTTCTGATCCAGATTTACATCACCATAGAGGTAAGTTTTTGATGCAGAAGTCTGCTGCTCTGTGGTAACGGCTCCTACGCTGACCGTCAGTGCCGAAAGCGCAAGTACAAGCGACAAAACTGCGCTGACAGCCTTTTTGATTAACCTATTCATTTCAAGTCCTCCTATTTTATTGGATAATTTAATTATAGCGATTATCACAACTTTTGTCAATTATTGGCGTTGTTTTTGAGTGGCTCGGAATGTTCTGAGATATAAAAACTAAGCCGCCCGTTATAACAATGCATAACGAGCGGCGGATCAGTTTTTATAAAATATTTATAGATTTATATAATATTTATAGATTTGTATTTTTAATTGATAATGGTTTAACTCAAAGAAAGCGTAAGCCTCTGAATCGCAATGGCATCGAATAATGTTATCCTGCCGTCACCGTTCATATCGGCGTTAGCTATGCCTTGTTCGTCAAGGGTTGTCATTGAGAGTGCAGCCTTTTGTGCCATTACTGCATCGAGGAGGTTTACCTTGCCGTCGGAGTTGGTGTCGCCTAGAATAATTTCTTGAACTGTATTTTCAAATTCAACTACAAAGCCTGAATCGCCTAATTGATTTCTAATATCATTCCATTCACCACTATTTCTATATGCCATTAAATAATGTTCAATACCACTGTCATTATTAGGTTCATTCTCCGCCCAGTTACTAAACTCAAATTTCTCGTCAGTTACCCATTTGTATTTAGAATCAGAAGACTTATATCCACCTAAGATGTAATAGCTTTCTGAAGCGCTATAAATAAAACTATTAATAAAAGATAGCTCTTCCTCTGATGTAATTGTTGCTAAATGACCGCCCTGCATTTCAGCAAATATCTTAGCATCATTCCATGTTAACGGATAATCAAACAACTGATATGTGTTTCTGCCGAACGAAGCTTCTTTAACCATTGTTATGTTTTCGGTTTCTACTTCACAAATAAAGCCGAGAACATTATCCCACCCAGTGTTGGTTGTATCCTGCCATACTCCATTTAATCTAGTAGTAGTCATTAGATAATTCTCCATATTACAATAATTATCTGGCGATCCATCACTCCAATTTGTATATACAAATGGCTCACCTGTAACCCACTTATAGTCAACACCATTTTCTATGTTTGTAGCCCCCATAAAGTACCAGCGACAAAATTGCCCATTCACCAATTCTTCAATTACGGCTTGCTCCTCCTGACTTGTTACAGTAACTAAATGCCCTCCCATCTCTTCGCATTTTGTTTTAGCTTCATCCCATGAAAGAACATCGTTGTAAAGCGTATATATATGACCATTGTATTCTTTTGTTGCAACAGGCTCGAACAACGACGGCTCAACCGTAAAATCCACCCAGTTGCTCTGGATGTTATCATCATTTGGTCTGTTGATTACAAATGCTGTGTAATCCCCGGGTAATACATTATCAAATTCAATACAATCACTTGTAAACGATGCGGATTTGCTGTATTTTACATCATTCCAACTGTATGGTGATTGAATTAAATATACATCATATCGGGCGCTTCCGCTAACCTTATCCCAGATTACTTTAACATTTGTTCCGCTTATCTCAACTTTTACATTCGTTGGTTTCGGCGTATCGTACTTGTATATACTCCAAAGCTGAGCATCAGTATCATTAGTTTCGTAAATCTGAATATTTGTGCCACTAACATTTGAACCGCCTGCTAGATCTAAGACACAGTTCCCCAATTTTGACCGTAATATATATTTATTGTCACCAACTCTAATCAAGTACCACTTTTGTGCATCTGAACCATTATAAGCACAGACTTTTACATTAGTTCCGTTAGATGTATTCGCATTATCTACATCTAAACAAAGTCCGTCACTCGAAGATTTAATAATATAACTATTATCAGATTGTCTTTCAAACTTCCATATTTGTTCTGTTAAGTATGTTGAAGACTTTGCAGACACATTGTAATAATCATTTGACAGGTAGAGCCAATATGCAGTATTAGTTATATATGCATAAAATGAATCACCAAGATTAGTTCTAGGCACATCAACTTTCCAAATGGTAAAATACTGAGCGTCATTATTACTCTGCTGACATATTTGAATATTAGTTCCACTAACAGTCGAACCACCAGCTAAATCAAGCACACAGTTACCTAATTTAGACTTGACAATAAACCTATCATTATCACATTTTATAAGATACCACTTTTGAGCATCCGTACCATTATAGTAACAGACTTTGACATTTGTACCATTAGAAGTATTTGCATTATCAACATCAAGACAATTATTATCCACAGCTGAACGAATCAAATAACTTCCATCGCTTTGTCTTGTAAATCTCCAAATCTGCTCATTCAAATAATTAGCATCTCTAGCTGATACATTAATATTATCATTTGAGAGATGTAACCATGAGGCAGTATTAATTATATACGCATAAAACTCTGTTCCGAGATCAACTGGAGTATTTGCTGAAAGTTGTATTGTCGAAAATCCGCCTGCCCAATATGAACTTCCTCCTAATTGCCAATTCACTCTATAGCGGTCGCTATTATGAGCATTTACAATCGGAGTACCCGAGCTATTTGTTCCAACACATAACGCAGTATGCTGAACTCCTGATGACGAATAGTAATATACAGGATTTCCTTTTAGTATTTGACTCTCAGAAGGATTCCTTATGTAAGTACCCAGTCCACTTAAATAACTTATTTGGGAAGAACAAGATGACCACGACGAACTCCTATTACTATAAGAATACCAATACCAACCATCTGTCATTTCTAATCCACCGGCATGTAAACACTGCGAAACAAAGTTAGCGCAATCGCCGCCGATAGAATTATAGTTACTGTAATTAGGATTGTAATTATATACATATGTATCAGAATAGGAAACTGCCGCATCAGGATTATAATTGTAAGACGCATTAGAAGCAATTAATTTTGAATCTGCGTTTGCAATACCACTTGCAATTAAGTTAGATTCAGCAGACATAGAGACTTCAGTAAATTCATCATTTTGAATGATATCATTTATAATTAACAGTTCATTGTCTTTTTCCAGAATTTCTACTTTATGGTTAAATCCATACCCGCATACATCATTAGCTCCATTTTGATTATAATCAATAAACAGCCATTCATATATATCTAAACTGACAATATCACCTTGATATTTGATGGTATTTGCTTTAAATGCAGAATAAGCTTTATTAAAATAAAAAGAAATGTTATTCGAGTAAGCGATTATATTTTTATGTCGAGACAACGCAGCTTTAAAAAGAGAATCAGAAATATAATCCGGTTTACACATAGCAACATTTGAGTACTCAGTTTCCAAAAATAACGAATACTGACATAAAACATCCAATAAAGAATTATCAGATTGAGAATCAATAGCTTCAAAATCATTCTCTATATTTTCAGCCAAGTAAATTAGTTCATCATATGGAAGTTCTTGCGTAAAAATTTTATTAAGCACACTGTCAAATTTAGTATTTTGATGTAGAGTTCTTACACTTACGTCATCAATTGCGCTCACTGGAATAACGGAAAAAACACCAAATAAAATTATCACTGTCAACATTACAGCTATTGTCTTTGAAATTCTTTTCATCTCTTATCCTCCTCAAAATAAAAAAGTGCGCAGCCGAAGCCACGCACGAAAAACGCATAGCTCCTTTTGCTGCGACACAAATTTAAACACCCAAACAAGTATGCTTAACAGAGCATGCATTTTTACCGAAATAAAAATGCAAACTTGTTTAGGTAAATATTTTATTTGTGTCGCAATATTATTTTAACACAATAAATATTAATATGCAATAATCTAAATAGAATTTGGTAATTATTTTTGCAGATTATTTGAGTGATTTTCCGAAAGAGAATACCTCAGATTCAAAAAAGTAATACAAAACAAAAAAAGCAGAGGTTTCATCCTCTGCTTAAAAGTCGTTTTCATTTAGTGCTAAGCACCCTGAAAACTGAATAAAG
>DKZT01000009.1 GCA_002493755.1 Ruminococcaceae bacterium UBA7067 | reverse complement strand
CTTAAAATTTCCATATCATAACCTCCGAAAAAAATTATTTTGAAAATATCTTTCAACTACAAGGCTATTATACAGGCGCTATGTGACTATAAAGTGACTGTAAGTTAAAAAAACAGGCATACACACCGACCCTTACGGAAAGTGCGTATGCCATATAATTAAGCTGTTTATATTCTATTTCTTAAAATCCTGACAACAATCCCAAGCTATACTTCTGAATAAGAATTGCGTCTCGAATATTTACATTGCCGTCACCGGTTACGTCGGCAATTTGCAGCTGAGTATCAGTTAACGAAGTTAATCCTATGCCGTGTTTCTGAACGAGGATAGCGTCAAGCATATTGATTTTGCCGTCATTGTTTACATCGCCAAGCAAAAAGTCCTTTGCGGCATCAAAGGTATATTCAACGTAATATGCATATATCTTTCCTGTTTTGCGTTCCGCAATGAATTTTGCGTCATTACCGTTTACCTTGGCTGTTACAGTGTCGATATCTCCCCACTTATATTCGGCTGTTACGGGGATTTTTACGGTGTACTGAGTTCCGCTTTTGAATGTTGTATCAGCAGGAGTCCACGATGGTGTTCCCGGTACTGCATAGCCTGAGATGCATTTTGCCGTAGTTGCAGGTGCTCTGCCTGCAACGGGTTCTGCAACCGAAAGCTCAATATTCTGTGTTTTGTACTCATCGGGTGCAGTTATTGTCATAGTAAACACGATAGAACGGCTTCCGTCTGCATTTTTAATTGTAGCATACGAATCTATTCCGTTAAGCTTTCCGAATACACTGCTGTAAAATGTATATCCTTCCTTTGGAATAACATCAATTCTGACAGCTACATTATCTCCGCTTTCAAATTCAAAATCATCGCTGAGAATCTTGCTGAACATCTCCCACCTTACATTACCGATGGTGTATGGAGCATTTGTATCGTTTTTCGGATTCTTGAAATCTCCTACGGTTTTGTGATTCCAGATTTGGTCAAAATCATCAAAGTAAAGATCATTGCAGTATTTGATTACCTTATCAACGGATAATTCAACTATATCCGACATAACAGTTCCGCCGTAGCCTTTTACAACGCAGTAAACACGCTTGCCGGTCATCCAATCGGAAACTTCTCTGAGCATAAGCATTTTGCCGCCTGAATACACAGTGGGATTTGCGTAGCCGTTGTTTGAAAGATAGTTCCACGATAGCTCTTTTCCGTTTTCGTCAACAATATGCCATATGTATTCGTTTGCATTATCTGCGGCTATGTTCAGTACTATCGCGTCACCCATAACAGAGGAATGACCGCCTGAGGGTTGTGTTGTGATTCTCGGCCTTTTTGCAAATATATCAATAGAGCCTCCGAGCGAATAATCGGTGATGTTATGGTCAATAACTAAACCGGTATCATCATCTGTCACATAGCAGCCTTTGGGAATAATTTTTGAAAAATCAGTTTTTCTGCTGCATTCAATTCCTTTATTTCCATAATATCCTCCTCCGGAAATTATCGTATTAGAGCTATAATCGCCGCCTAAATAAACCGCAGACGAAGTGCCGCCTTCAGTTTGATTATACAATTTGAAATATCCGTTTGAAATATTAAGTGAATGAAGGTCTATTGCTCTTAATGGAGTTGTTGAAGCATAGAAATATCCGCCGTTTATTGTTAAATCCGCATTTAATGCCTCCAGAGCGTATTTCTGATATAAATTTCTGTCTGTATCCTTATATTCAAAGTTGCCGCCGTTTATGGTAGCGACTGTATTCTTATAGATAGAAACAGCTGTGTCGTACGAACCGAATTTACCGTAATTAATCTCAGCATATGTTTTATTACTGTCTGTACCTGAAATTTTTAAGGCTGTACCGGATGCGTGCGAATAAAATTCTCCGCCGTTTATGAAAACATAACCTGAGCAGACATCAACAGCTGGAGTGTCGACATAAGAGCAATATAAACCGCTGTCAATGCGGAGGTTTCCGCTTGATTTTACAATCGGAAAAGCATAAGTGAAAGTACCTATATCATCTGAACCCGGTGACAGAGCGTGAACATTAGTCAATTTCAGACTTCCTGCGGCTTCAACATTAAAGACTGCTTTACATTTGTTGCCTTCTAAAGATAAATTGTTGTGAGTGTTATAACCATTATCTAATATATTATTTCCGTTCTCCTGCCAGAGTCTCAGACTTCCCTGTTTAACTTCAAAAAGGTATTTGTCATACATTGTGGTTCGCCTCAGACCGCAGTTGTTTAAGTCTATGGTAATGTCAGCGTCCGGATCATCCACACAGAGGGTATAATTATAGTTAAAGTCCTCCTGTTTAAGGAATTTGGAAGGAAAATCAAGCTTAATCCACTGCTTGCCGCCCTTTGCAAGAGCATTTCTCAAATCGTCATAAGTGGTTACGACTGTTTGCTCCCCTGTTTTTGGAACTGTTATTCTGTCCATAACATATGAACAAGTAGAGCATTGTTTTTCATATTCGCCCTCTTTGCTTGCAGTAGCCTGATTAATGCAAGTCCAGCTTTCAGTTCTTGTGCAATATTTGCGGTGCTCGCCATCAGAGTCAAATATTTTTTTACCGCATACAGTACATTCACGCCAATGACCGTTGTCGTCATAACTATATTGACCTTGTATATGAATATGGTCTTCAGGACAACACATCTTACTGCTTGTCGAACACAACATTATAGTATCATTATCGGTCAGGTCTTCCGGTAAAGCTATGCCCGCTGCCTCTGCATCTTTTCTTGCATATTTTACGGGCAGAAACGAACCCTGAGTTACTCCCTGTACAGCGTTGTTTTCATCATAGAAGACTACATCACATTCGATTCCGGGGATAACAATTTTGTCCTTTAGAACAAACATAAGCGACAAGCTGTAGCTTACGGTGTCGGTGAAGGTATCTAATTCATAGAAGAAGTCGCCCGAGCTTCCCATAATTGATGAATAAAAATCTGAAAACTTTTCGTCGGGTCCCATAGCCACCGTATCGTCATCACCCATCCAAACCCAGCCGTAGAGATTATATCGGCTGACGCTTTCTTTTTTAATATCGACTTGCGGTGTCGCACCGGGGCGAGGGTAAACTACATTGCGGATAGTTATATCGTATTCAGCCGCACTTGCTGTGATTGTTGAAAGCGGCAGTACCGATATACAGATTAGTAAGGTCAGACATATGCTTATTATTTTTTTAGATATTTTAATCTTCATAATATCCCTCCGTATTATCATTAGAACCAGGTAATATTAATTAACTGTTCATTTTTACAGTATCGCAGGCGGAATGCTTCTCTGCCTGCGAGGTTCACAATAGCTGATAAAATTATTTATAAACAGCAGACTTTGCAAGCTCCTCAACGAGGGGATCGGTAATTTCAAGATTGGTTAATCCATTGATTTTAGTTCTGATTTCAACATAAATATCTTTGCCGTCTGCTCTCTTGTAGTAGGATACAAGGCAGGCTTCCGAGCCGTATTCATGTGACATTTTAACCTCTTTGTAGGTAGTGTTACCGTAGGTTACTTCTTCGCCGATTTCATACTTACCCTCTTTGTAGGATTCGATATTTCTTACTCTTATGCACTCTTCTGCTGCATCGTCAAGGGACTTTATCATTCTTGTTGTGCTGACCTCAAGTCTGCCCTCTGTTGTGTCTTTTTTGCCGAAATCAATCTGGAGTGTGCCGAGTGGGGTTTCATCATATGAATAGAAATACACCTTATACTTTAATCCCTCCGGAATGGTTACATTACAAAAAACACTTTCGAGAGTTTTCTCGCCCTCGCCGCTGTCGCCCTTTTCAATATCCTTTTTTTCTGTCGGGGCTTCCGTTTCAGGCTGTGTTTCAGTTGCCTGCGGAGTTGTTTCTGAGCTTTCGGACGAGTTTGTGCTTTCAGTTGTTTCAGATGAAGAGTCTGTGGAGCTGTTGCCGCCTGAGCAGGCTGTGATTGACGCTGCAAGAATAAGCGTTAATAAAATAGCTGTAAATTTTTTCATTTTGAGCTCCTCCTGATAATTATGCTTTAAAAAATGTGCGATTGAAAATGAATGGTTATTTAAACTTTTTCTAAAAGGATTTGACTGTATAAAATACAATCGTCTTCAACTTCTAATTTTTCAAACGGAGAGACCTTTTCGCCAAAAATTTCACCTTCAATTTTTGTGTCATAAAAATACTCTCCGTTTTCCTCTTTCCATATTGTCGAATCTATAATTCCGAAGCCGTCAACGATCTCCATCCCCTCTTCAAGGCACTGATTTACAAGCTCCTCGGGAACAGGGAGCAATGTATTCATTGTGCCGTCAGGCAGAAACTCAATTATCGAGCCAGCCATTTTCAAATATTCCTCGGTGTCCTCAATTTCTTCAAGCTCCTGCGGTGTGAACATTTTCATACTGAAATCCGGCTGCAAAATACCGATTTTTTTAACCTTCCATTTACCGATAATATTCATTGTTATCCTCCTTTAGTGTTTACGCCCACGGATTTGCACTCTCCGGCTGGCGAATATCGAGAAGTATGCTGGAGTATTCCCATAGATACCACTTGCCGTCCTTAGCCTTGCGAAGCTTTATGGGTCTTGGACTGTCTGCGCCGCCTGATTTAATAAAGAGCTTTGCCATTCCCTGTTCCTCATATGAATACTGGTTTTCGCTGATTTCAACCGTGTAGGGAGCAACAGGCTGATAGTCGTTTGACGGTGTTGCTCCTGCAAAATATGAGCGTGGAACATAATCCTTTGCGCGGAAACGGTCTGCGATAAATTGCTTATCTGCGCCGTTCATCGGTCTTGGACCACGCAGAAAGTCAATCATTTTATAGCATACCTCTTTGTCATTCGGGTAAAAGCAAAATGCAAGCACCGCCATAGCCGCCGTCTGAAACGGAGTAGACATCGAAGCCTGCGGAAGGCTTATAAATTGCTCATAGCTTTCGGGCAGACTGTTAAACACAACCCTTTCACTTTTATTTCCTGCGTTTTGTATTGTCTGCTTTAAGGTGTTGCCAAACTGATTAGCCGCTTTGCCTGCAAGCTTATCAAATAATCCCATAGTAAATTATCCTCCTGTCAGGTTAAAATTTTTCGTATTGTTTCAGCTGTTTCGGCGACAAATTTTCCTCTTTCGGCAGGCGTATTGAGTACACCCTTGATGCCTTTTCCGAACATACTGTTTTTGTCAATTCGGATTTGAACATTTCCTGTTCCCAGTGCTGTCTGATTTTGATGAATAACAGGTCGTACAGTGACCTCTTTGCCTTTTACCGTGACATTGACAACAAGCTCAAGGTCTTTGTCCTTTTCAAATTCGATTTTTTTACCCAAAAGCCCCTTTTTAAGCTTGAAGGGTAATCTGAAGTCAGAAGCTCTTGCGTTCATCTTCTCATAGATTTCTTCAAGAGTCATCTCTTTGTCAAGCTGAATTTTTACGGGGCGTTCCGAATTCATCATTTCCTGAAAATTAGCCATTTTTTGCCTCCTTGATTAATCAGAATTTACCGCTTGAGCCACCGTGAGTAGTGCCTGATGACGAGCTGTGCGTGCTTGAGCCTGAAGAGTGTGACGAGCCTGAGTTGCTCTCGGTTGATCTTTTAGTTCTGTTTACTGTTCTATACAGAAAAATATCTCTGTTCTGAGCAATTCTCATACTTCCCTGCCTTACATATGCATCTGCGTCCGTTTTTGTTCTGACCGACTTAAGCTTATTCTTCATTCCGTTGACAACTAAAAATGCAACGCCGATTGAAGCGCCTATGCAAATTATCAAGCCGACATACGGAAACTCCTTCGGAAGATTGCCGTTATCATAAGGCTTTCCGTTTTTAGCCTGTGTTAAGAAGTCGTCACAGAGAGCGGCATATTCATCAAACGCTTCATAATAATCTCCGTCACTTAAAGCAGGCTTGAATTGCTCGACCATATATGCCTGACCTGCATCGGTAAAGGCGGTTATTCCGTAGCCGCAGGTACTTATCGCCCAGTCACGGTCAGCCATACTGATTAACAGCAGAATACCGTCTCTGTTTTTTCCTGCACCGTAACCATTGTAGTCATAGAAATCGTCGGCAAATTCCGTAGCTGTATTATCTCCGATTGTATCAACGGTGACAACCACAACATCGCAATTCTGTCTTTCGCTTATTTCGTCAAGCGTAGCAAGCAGCTTGCCTTCCTCGCTGTCCGAAAGCAAATCTGCGTCATCTACAAGCCTCGGGAGCAGGCGGCTGTCGGGAATTTCCGCTGCATATGCCGTAAAGGCGCAGGACAGGCAGACAGTCAAAGCGACTATAATTGAAAGTATTTTCTTTTTCATCTGTCATCCTCCTCAAAGCAAGTAGTAAAGCAGCAACAGCAAGGCAGAGGAAATTACGCCGAAAGCCGAAGAAAGAGCAATAAGCCATTTTTTGTACGCTGCTTTATCAAGCGGTAAATCACCGACAAATTTGCCTGTCTGACCGTTCATTGCAAAGGTGTATTTTTTACCTCGCCACGAGGTGTTGAGAATCCAAACGGGATAAAGCGCATACTTCGCCTTGCCGTTTGAAAGCCGTATAGTGGTTGCCTCGGGAGTAACGGAGGTATATCCGTTTGTCGTCCTCCTGAACGCGTCCTCGGTACTGCTTTTCACTCTTTTGTTGGCTCGCCCTATGCTTTCCTGCGCCGTAACATCGTATTTATCGGCAAGATAGCCTGCAAGATACGCCGTGCTGAAATCAACCGCCTGAGAAGTATCGAACGGTTCAAGGGATTCCATAAGGTCATCCGCCATTTTTGAAGAGCCGTCAACGGGAATATTGTCAAAAGCAATATTGCCGCCTCGCTCAAGTGTGTAGAAGCTTGTTTCCGTGTAGTTATAGTTGCTGTCGCTCCACCGTCTGAGCTTTGTGGCTCTGTAACGGATATGTGCGTCTGCGTCTGCATCAAACAGCCAGAACGGAACATATATACCCTTTATTTCATCTATATGATTTTCGTTTTTGAAAACCTTCGGAAGAAGCCGCTTGCCGCACAGGTGCTTTTTGAGTGCTTCCTTCGCCGCCTCCTTGTCGAGCTTAAAGGGAATAACATAATCGGGGCGCAGACTGCCCTTGAACTGATTCGTCATAACCACATGATTTCCGCAATACGGGCAATCAGCGGCGGCTGAGGTTGAATCCCCCATAATCTCCCCGCCGCAGGAATTGCATACATATGTACGCATACCGCTTGCTTCGTCCTCACTCCACTGTCCAGACGGTATCTGCCAGTTCATTTCGTCTTGTCCGTCCTGCTTTAAACATTCATCATAGCCTTTGAGAGAATCCATTTCAAACTCCGTGCCGCAATACGGACACTTCATTTTCTGCGATGAAATATCAAATTCAATCGCACCTGCACAACAAGGACAGGTGAATTCCTGTACTGATGACATACCTTATCTCCTCCTATTCGTTCTTATAGTTTTTATCGTTATATTTTTGCGCAAGCTCAAAAAAGCATTGATTAACTGCTCCGTAAAGCTCGCCGCTTGTTGCAACATTAAAGCCTGCTTCGCCGTACTTCACATAAAAGTTTGTTATCGTTTCATCTAAAACAAACATTTTGCTTTTCTCTTTTTTAACAGGCTTTAAATGACTGTAAAAGTCATATTGGCTGTCGAGAGCCAAGAATCTGTTGAAATCCTCCTCGGATATCGGCGTATCGGTCAGATTTATTTCTTCACAATCATTATTATCATAATCGACAATAAGACATTCGGCATCAAGAAGGTAAGAGCCGCCTTCCTGTCTTGCTCGGAAGCCATAGCAGTAGGTTCTGTCCATATGAGTCTGTGAAATAGATATTGAAGACAGCTTCTGCGTAGGTCGGACAGGAGTTTTTGCTTTTTCCGCGCAACCGAAGATTGAACCTATTAATGACATAACACCCATAATTAAAAATAACCTCTTAATATATCGCTTCATTTTTCAAGTCAGTTCATATCGTTGAAGTCAAAAACATCTCCGCACTGAGGGCAGAATTTCGGCGGATTGCTGTTATCCGCAGGCATCCAGCCGCATTTGTCGCATCTGAATGTTCTTGCCGCCTGCTGATATGTATTCACCTGCGGCTGACCTGTTCCGCAATTCTGACAGAATTTTCCCGTGTTATTAGTGCCGCAGCTCGGACAAACCCACATTCCTGTTGACTGAGTCGGCTGTTGAACAGGCTGCTGATACTGCTGATTAAAATTCTGCTGCTGATACTGCTGTCCGAACTGTGCGCCGCCGTAGATACCGGGCATTAAGGCGCGCTTTAATTCATCAGCCTGCCTTTCGTAATCACGGTACAAATCGGTGTATCTGCTGTCGGGGCGGTCACCGAACTTTGTAAGCTCGAATTTTATCGTTGTGAACCAAGGTGAATTTACCGTTATTTCTACATTGAACTCATATTCATACTTATATCTCGGCGGATTGTAGCTTATCTTGTTACCCTGACTGTCGGTTTGCTTAATCTCATCTCTGTCCTCTTCAATATCGACATTACAGCTTGTAACCTGAGAAATCTCAATAATATCAGGGTTTGACTCACGCCAGTTTGACGAAGATGTAACGATAAACTTGCGCGCGCTTTCGTCAATGTAAACCTTTTTATCCGAGCCGATAATATGCGTTGGATTAAAGAACGCAAGCTGCTTTTTGTTTTCTTCACGATACATAAGCTGCTGCTTTATTTCTTCAACGGTTGAAGCTCTGCGTTCGCTGAAGAACGGTGAAAGCTTCTTTGCGCAGTTCTTGCAAAGATTGCCGTCCTCAAGCTTGCGATTGCCTAGAAGTCCTATTTTTTCTCCGCAGATATCACAGTATTTTTTATCAAACAATCCCATAATTATCCTCCTATAATCTCCTATAATCTGATTAGCGTTACAGCGAATCCAGTGCCGCCGTAAGATACTCGGCGGTAACTGAGGCGTAAAAGAAAGCGTCAATCTGCCCTGCCTGCTTTGCACGCATAACCTCACGGGCAAGCTCGGGATATGCAACCTCGTCACAGAGCATCACCATTTTGCAGCAAGGCAATTCGTATCTAAGCTTCTCAATAAGCTTAAGCCTTTGCGAAATCGTCGTTTCGGACGGCGCAGGCGTTACATCCATCAGTATTATTTCAGGATTAGCCGACTGACATTCGATTAAGACCATATCGGGCGGATGAGACGGAATACGAATCGGGCGGAAATCGCCTGTTTGCAGCAGCATCATCACTATGCTTTCAGAAAAAACACGATTTCGTATGCTGACAGCGATCCTTTTCAATTATCTTGCCTCCTTTCCCGTCACAACAACAAAACAAGTCATGATAATATTTCTTTACATATACCATTATAACTATTTTTCCTGTTTTTGTATGAACCGAAAGATCTATTTTTGTCCATTATTTAAAAAAACACGAAAAAAATTTGAGCATCTGACTCTCAGATACTCAAATAATACGCTGACGCTATGTTGATTTTTTCTCTATGTTTACAACTATGCCGCTGACTCGTGCTTCAATGGCAAGCTCGGTGCGGCTTGCGCACCCTGTTTTTTCAAGCATATTATGTATATGGTTTTTAACCGTGCTTTCCGATATGCTCAGCTTCTTTGCAATGGCCGCATTTGATACGCCCGTTATCATAATTCGCAGAACCTCAAGCTCGCGCTCTGTAAATTCATCGCTTGCGGCAAGTCCCAGCCTTACCTTTGGCGCGCTGTCGGGATACACTGATTCGCCCGCCATCGTTCTGTCCATAACGTCAAGAATATTTTCCTTTGACACTTCCTTATACCAAAAGCTCTCAATACCTATTTCTCGCGCCTTTTTTATCCAAGAAACCTCGGGCATAGATGTTACGGCTATAATTTTGGTGTCAGGTCTGTTTTTCTTTATCCGTTCGGCGGCGTCCAAGCCGTTTGAACCGTCGCCCATCAGAATATCCATTAATACAATGTCAATTTTATTCTTAAGAACAAAGGTATCTGCAAACATTGCAGACTCCAATGAGTATGCCAATTCATATTTTTCGGAGGATTTCAGATACATTTCAAAGAGCTGACGTGAAACAAACTGATCGTCAACAATCATCACCTTTGCTTTTGACATTATATTTCATCTCCCTTTTGAAAATCCAATCGTAATAAAAAGCGAGGCGTACTTTCCACCGTCATAGCTACTCCTGCCGACTCCGCTGTATGACGGAGATTCTTTAAACCGCCTGTTTCTTTTATCTCACCTTTCGGCTGTTCACCGTTGTTTGTGATTTCTGCCGTTAGTGACGTATCGCTTGACTTAATATTCAGATACAAGCGATTTCCCTTAGCGTGCTTAACTGTGTTAGTCAGACATTCGTGGATAGCCGCTGTAATAACAGCTCTTATATTGCCTTTTTCGGGCAGCTCACCGCGCAGCTCAATCTTAACATCTACGGCTTCTGCTGCCTTTAAAAGCAATTCCCAGTCGTTGCTCTGCGCAACAGTTACAGCCTCTTTCTTCATCACAGATATGGTATATCTCCACAAAAACAGCAGACCGTTTCTGTCACGCTCCGACATCGGTTTAGCAAGATATGAGCGAAAAGCCAGAAGTGAGCGCCCTACATCGTCGTGAACACGGATTTTTGCAGCCAGTATTTCCTTTTCTGCCGTAACGTGTTCAATCTCACTGCTGTATCTACGCAGTCGCTCATTAACACCGCTCAACCTTTTATTTCTGATTACAAGCTCCTTATTAAGATTATACTGCTCGGTCACGTCAAAAGCAACAAGCTCCTGCACCTTAGAACTGCCGACAGACAGAATATTATGGCGAAAATCCCATACTTTTTCATCACCTGTCTGAATTACAAGCGTGGGTTTAGAAGAGATAATACGCGCCTTACCGCCCGACTTATCAGCTTGCAGATTGAGCCTGAAACCCTCGGCATTCATTATTTCCGTGCCAAACAGCTCTCCGCTGATTTTATTCATCTGCACATTCACAAGCAGCGGCTGACCGTCGGACGAATAAAAGCAAACGCCGTCAGGCAAAGCGTCAAGACTTTCTTTTATTGCTCCCGGAGTAAGCATACTTTTCTTAACCCGTATAATATATGCAAGAAATAACACCTCTGCCGCAGCCGAAAAAACGAGCAAAAGTATCACTGCTGCATAAGGCAAATTTCCTATTATATCCGAAAAAAAAGGAAAGGATAAGTTTTTTATTTCCTTCAAGCTGACATCGGCAATTCCCTGAAGTACAAATATAACCTCAAAAAGCAGTGCAGACGATAAAATCAGGTATCTGCACCGCAGATGCAAAACGCAGGCACTCACAAGAACAAGTACCGCCGCAATCATCAAAGTCAGGGCACATACTCCGAAAAATATATGAGCGGCGACCGACAGCTCATAATATAACGTCATATATTTTCACCCCCTGACGGCAGAATCAAAGAAACATATTCCGTCTGCTGTTCTGTCTGTATTTCAAGTGTTCCTCCGAGTGCATTTATTCTGTCAGCCATAAAGCCTTGGGGCAGTATTCTATCGGGAGCATTCATCTCAATCCGCAGGTTTATGTTATCACATAATATGTCGAGATTAATTAGCACCGCGTCCGAGCCGGGTATGCCTGCCTCGAGAACAGCCTCAAACACTTCATACAGAAGCATTATACATTCAGCCTGTAACAGACCTTCTCCTTGATATTCAAAATAAGCTTTCACTCCGTACAGGCGCACATATTCAAGTGATTCTGAAATTGCAAGGCAAAGCTCGCCGCTGAAAATACGGTTATTCTGATGAAAAAGCAGAAGCATATTTGAAATCCTTTTTATGTAGGCATTCAATATACAGGCGTATTTCATTGTTTGCTCGAACTCTTCCTCGCTCTGCACAGGCATATCAACAAGCTTGCTGAGCTTATCAAGCTGAGGCTTTACTTTTTTTGCTACATCGTCATAAAGCCTGCTTTGCTGTTCAATTCTGACACGCTCTTCCGCAAGCTTGTTTTCCGCGTCAAGCATTGCGTTTTCCTCGGCTAAAACGTCACCCAAATCCGATAGCTCTCGGTTAAGCTTATTAATTTCGGAAATATCCTTTGTCCAGTACCCAAAGCCGCCGCGTATTGCGTGACTTCTGAGTGCAACACTGCCGTTATCAACAAGTATCGCTTGCCTTTCGGCTTCATATACCTGCTCCTCTGTTACGGGAACGCTTCGCTCAGATTTGTATCTGATTACGCCGTTTCTGTCCATAATTCCAGCACCGATTGAAGAAGCATTCCAGAAATCGCCATAGCTGTCATTAGATGGAATAAGGTGTGTTAAAATCAGGCACTCCATAAATGAAGCGAAAATAACGCTTATGAATTCAGGCATCTTGAATGTTGTCGCAAGAAAACCGTCCGTATTCAAAAGATAGGAGACGAAATAAATTATCCCCGAAATCAAAGGCAGCATCGGCAGCCTGAGCTTTCGCCGCTTATCAGGAACTGCGCATCGGGAAAAAACCGTAACAAGAATTGCCGTAAACAGTATTACAACCCATAATACAGACGCATAATAAAACGGTCCGTGGCTATAACCGCTGCTGTCGTAATTATCAAGACCGTCGGGAAAAGAAAAGGCGAGCTGATGCAAATCGTTCGTCAGAATGCTGAGTGTAATTACGGCAGCAGGAATGTAAAGGAGCTTCCACCAGCGGCTTATAGGACGATCCTGCGGTCTGCCGATATGAAGCACAGAAAAAAACATAAGAAGAACGCAGAACGTCTGAGGGATGTAATACAAATACCAAGCATACCGCTCGGCAATGTGTCCGTTTGGCAAAAAATCATATTTTATAGTTCTGAGAAAAATCCATAAAATTATCATAAAAGCACAAACGGTTAGATTCCTGCGCACATCAGGCTGTATAAGCCGCCTTTGAAGCTGATAAATCCAGATGAACGCTGAGGCAGTAAAGAGCATACAGATAATGCTGTTAAAGGAGAATGTTCCATAGTGATAACCGAGCAATCTGACAGCACCTGCAAGTATAACAAGCGCAACACAAACGCAGTTTAGAATTTTTGTTTTTCTGCTGCTTGGCATAAGCTGCTCCTTCCTTTATTGACATACGGCTTATTTATCACTTTACATCATAGCAGATTGTTTAAAAAAACACAATATTGCCCATCGTGACTTTGCAGGGATTTCGCCTCTATGCAATATGCCGCAGATTTAATCAGGCAAAGCCTTAGTGATTATCCTTTTTTTCTTTTTTGACATATTATGTAATATTAAGGGAGTGATATTTTGAACGGATGTGAATTAACTGCGTCTATCACGGCACTTGCAAACACGCTGGCGTGTCAATTATCTACGGACGAATTAAATCTCCTCGGAGCAATACTGACGCAGCTGGGAGATACGCTGATAACGATTGCAACTCAACAGGATATATGCAAAAGCAAAACCGTTCCTTAGGGAGCGGTTTTTATATACCCGACACAAAAGGTAAATAAACCCGGTTGTGTTGTTTTTTTGACCAGTTTTGCATGACGCATATTTAAAGTTAATAAAAAAAGCAGCCGCTTACAAGTGACTGCTTGTTTTTGTAATGCGCAGAGCAGTATTATTCTTGACATAGTTAAAAAACAGTTGCATAATGAGTATGTAATCAACTTTACCTAAAAACAATATAAATGGGGTTGTCAGTATGAACTAAATCGAGACCATCGCAAGAGCGCATATGTACCTTGAAAAGCTGGCTAACGGTATAAATCCGCTGACAAATGAAAATGTTGCGGAAAATGATATTATAAATAATGTAAGGATATCGAGATGTATGTTTTATGTATCGGGGATTCTGAAGCAAATTCTTGACAACAAGGGCAGATTCAAGGTTGAAATGCCTGATAGAGTACCTTTTACATTAACCAAAGAACAGCTCGCAAATTTTGAATTTTCAAACACGCCTGTATCTGTCACCGAAATAACAAAACGGCTCAACAATCTGATAAATCCTATTTTTGTGAGCGAGCTTAAATCCGGAAGCATTACTCAGTGGCTGACGGAAATCAATATGCTCAACAATATTGTTGTGAACAACAAGACAAGGAAACGCCCGACAGAGGAAGGCATAAAGATGGGCATTATCATCAAAGAGGTGGTCAGTCAGTACGGCACTCCATACGAAGGTGTTTTTTATGACATCAACGCTCAGCACTTTATAATTGACAATATAGACTCAGTTATAAGCGTTAATACTCAAAGGGCGAAAAAGTAATATGAAGTATTTTATAGATTTTGAGGCGATGCAGTTTTCGGATGAAATAATATCCGTAGGCTGTGTCAACGAAAACGGCAAACAGTTTTATTCACTTGTTAAGCCAAGGAATGCTGACAGCATAACCGAATTTATTACTGAGCTGACAGGAATTACATATGAAGAACTGAATAGCGCTCCCTGCGCCGATACGGTGTTTTCAAATCTTTACGAATGGATAGATAAATCGGAAAAGATTGATTTTTTATGCTATGGCAATTGTGACGACAGCTTTATAAGGGCTACCTTAAAGAATAATATTACCGACTTTTACGGACAATGCGGATTAAGCCTGATAAAAAGCAATTTGACAGATTACTCCGCTTCGATAAGAGAGCATTTTGGAATAAAGCGTTCAATAGCATTGAAAAAGATTGTTGAATATTATCGTGGAGAAAGCATAAAGCAAACCCATAATTCACTTGAGGATGCAATCTTTTTAAAAGAGGTTTATGAAAATTCAATTAAAGAAATTGTTGAAGAATGTCCATTTCCAGAATACCAATCGGGAAATAAAAAACCTCAGATCAAAAAGCTGATAAAGGCAGCAAAGGGCAATATTAAAATGGAATTTGTTTCTTATGGCAAGGCAGCAGATTGGGTAATGACGGAGCAGCTAAGCATTGGCGATACTGTCAACGATAAAACAAAAAGCAGAATTTGCTGCAGAATCAAATCTGCCGCTGAAAGAAACAAGCTTTATTGCGGATATAGTTGGTTTATAGAGAATAATGTTTAATATTCATTTATCTTGTCGGAAGCATTATATTATTTTCAAGTGTACTAATCTATTTAATAGATTAATAGAACAGGCATACACACTAATCCTCACGGAAAGCGTGTATGCCTGTTTTTTTATTCATCTTCGTGTGTATTCATATCCACTTCATATTTCAACTCAAAGCGGCAACCTTCGTTTATAATTTTATAAACGTCAGAGTATGTATAACTTTGGGTGGATACAGTATTTTCAAAAAGGACTTTACTGCCACACTGTCCGTGTTCAAAAATCAATGCTCTTTCGGCGTGTTTAATCGCTTTTTCTACATCTTTTTTAGGATAAACTATTTTTCCTATTCTGACATAAATTTTACTATGGCTGTAATTATGAACCCAATCCTTGTGCGATTTCAGTCTGCTCTTAATAGAACTTACGCTTTCTCCCAAATATAAACTTTTCTCACAACCATTATATATACGAGTAATATAATATAACCCAACTTCATTATCAGATAATGATTTGATTACATCATCAAAAAGAATTGGTTGACACCATTTAATTCTAATAATTTTTGTTCTCATTTAAAAGCCCCTATAATATTTTTAGCGCACCGCTCCTGACATTTGAGTTTCGCACAGAAGCGCTGGCTGCTTCTTGCTTCAACACATTGCTTGAAAAGTGTGTATGCCCGTTTTTGATTTTAACCGTTTAACCGTTTTTTGTCAATTAACCTTTTTTGCTTAGATATGAGTGTTTGCTTCAACGGTACGCTCCAAAAATCTCAATGCGCTTTTACGTGCTTTCTTAATGGCAACTACATCTCTGCGTTCAACCGCAATGTCGCTGAGTCTGAAGTTCTTTTTCCACAACTCCTTCACGGTCGATATAATTACTCCCGTTGCAAAAACATCTGTTTCTGCTCTCAGGCAGTCTATCAATACCGACAGCGACTTTTTTTTCACGTTTGAACCTTTAGTAACAGCCTTGTAGAAAACAATAATGATGCTAGGAAACCATTCTGAAAACTGCCGAAACACTCATTATTCCTTCATAACAGCTTGCAAAAATATCTCCGTCCATTTTCTTCATAAGCTGACGGCAGATATAAAGACCCAGACCGCTTCCGCTGTTAGAGCCAACGTTTGAGCCTCTCCAGAAGCTGTCAAAAATATGAGTAAGCTCATTCTCTGATAGCTTTGAGCCTGTGTTTGATACCGAGATTATAATGCAGTCTTCTTCCTGAGAAAACGAAATATTAATCAATTTTCCGTCGCCGTATTTTATTGCGTTCTCAATTATATTCTGCAAAACCTCAACACTGCGGTTGATATCACCCTTTAACAGACAATCGCAGAATTTTCCAACAGTGAAGTCACATTTGAGCAGCATAAGCTTGTAGGAATAAAATGCTTTGATTTTCGCAACAACTGCCGATAAATAGAATTCGCCGTTATCGACCGTAAGGTCAAGGAAGTCCTCGTTAGAAGCCTTTATTATTTCATCGACATAGCCTTTTATCTCATCACACTTGCTGCAAATGCTTTTGCCGATTTCTTTTTTCTTCTCCTCTCCCCTATACAGGTCTTTTTCAAGAGCCTTTGCGTATAGCTCTATCACGCTGAGAGGTGTTTTGATATCGTGCGACAGAGAGAGGACAAGGGTTTTCTTTTCCTTTTGAAGTGAAAGCTCCTGCGTTTTTTGCTGTTCAAGCTTTTCACGCAATAAATCAAGTCCCCACACAAACCTGCCGAACAGTCTGCTTTTATTTTCCTTAAGAGGTGTTGTCAGATTGCCCTTAGAAAGCTCAAACGGTACATCGCAAAGCTTGTTGAACGGTCTGATAATTTTGTGATAAACAAAAAATAATATTACAGCGATTGCAAGCGCCATAAAGCCTAACGAAAGATTGACAAGAAGAAAGACAGTGTAATTATCGTTTGTGAACCTATAATCAAAGCGGTAAATTGAACTGTCAATTTCTTTTATCAGGTAGTCGCTGTCAGAATTATAAAAAGTTTGTCGGTTGTTTTCGTCAAGCTTTTCAACAGCTGATATATAGTCATAGTCAGCTAAATCAAAGCTCTTACTCTCTGATATTAATTGCTCAATGCGGCTTGCTTCAACACGATAAGGTCTGCCGCTGATATCATCCTTCTGCAAAAACAGCATAATATTTGCCGCTGCAAACGCCGCAAGAATTACTGCACAGGCAGATAAAACAACCGTTTTAAATCCTTTCATGTCAGATCAGCCTCCTGCTCGTAGCGGTATCCGACTCCCCACACAGTTACAATGCGTTTCGGGCTTTTCGGGCTTTCCTCTATCTTTTGTCTGAGCCACTTTATGTGCACGGTAAGTGTTTGCGGCTCGCTGAAGCTGTCAAATCCCCATATTTTGTTAAAAATCATATCCTTGCTAAGCGTCTGTCCTGAATTTTCCATAAGGAGTGTGAGCAAATCAAATTCCTTTTGTGTCATATCAAACGGCTTGTTGTCCTTATATGCAATTCGTTTTATTTTGTCGAGTCTGATATTACCGTCAGTTATACTTTCGCTCTGATAGCGGCGTTTGAATATTCCGCTGATTTTTGCAAGCAGAATGTCAATGTCATACGGCTTTTCGATATAATCATCTGCACCGAGCAAAAGACCTGTTAACTTGTCGTCCTTTTCTGTTTTTGCACTGACTATGATTATCGGAGTATTGGAGCTTTCACGGATTTTTCGGCAAACTGTCAAGCCGTCAACATTCGGCAGCATAACATCAAGCAGTACAAGCTTTGCACCCTTGTGTGAAAAATAATCAATAGCCGCTTCTCCGCTTTCGCATAGAACAGTGCTGTAACCCTCATTCTTCAGAAAATCACATAGCAGACTGCCCATTTCAGAATTATCTTCAACGACAAGTATGTCGGTCATTTCCAAATCCTCCTCATTATATCTCAAAGTGCATACGGCGGAGCGATACACCCCACCGTACACTGACTGCTATTTTATTACTTACCAGCCCATTTCCATAAGCCAGTTGTTAAGACTGCGCTCACGCTGACGCAAATCCTTTTCATCTTTGCATTTATCTAAATTATACTCACCTTTGATATTTCCGTCAACAATATACATTACCCTTGTACATTTTGCAGCAACCTTGACATCGTGAGTTACAAGCATAATTGTTGTTCCCTCGTCGTTGATTTTCCTGAGTTCCTCCATAACCTCGTCTGAGCTTGTGCGGTTTAACGCACCCGTCGGCTCGTCGGCAAAAATCATCTTTGGTTTGTTTATCATACTTCTGCAAATGCAGGCACGCTGAAGCTGACCTCCTGATACCTCGTTGATATCGTTATCGGCTGTTTCAATTATTCCGAGCTTACGCATCAGCGCCTTACCGTATTCGACCTTTTCTTTTTTGGGCAGGTTGTTTTTCTTCGACTGGCAAGCAGGAAGCACTATGTTATCAAGAATTGAAAGGTTTTTGAGCATATACATCTGCTGAAAGATAAAGCCCATTTCATCAAGTCTAACTTATGCAAGCTCACTTGATGAGAGCTTTGAAATTTCACTGCCGCCAAACAAAATCTCGCCTACAGTTACACTGTCCATACCCGAAACGGTGTAAAGCAGTGTTGATTTTCCTGAGCCTAACGGACCCATTATCGCAACCATTTCACCCTGTTCAACGGTGAGTGAAACATCGTCAACAGCATTGACCGTGTTCGCGCCTGTGCCATAGGTTTTTGTAAGGTTTTCCACCCTTAAAATTTCCATATCATAACCT
>DKZT01000069.1:23831-27034 GCA_002493755.1 Ruminococcaceae bacterium UBA7067 | reverse complement strand
TGTAGAGCATTGCAGTATATACGCCTATCCCGGAACGGTCATGACCGTTCCCTACGAACATTCTCGGAACACAAACCCTTAAGTTGATAACATTGCCGTATGGGGTGAATATTTATCCGTTTTTCTTCCAAGCGCCAGGGAAGAACAGGAGAATTATCGGGAAAAGCTCAAGTCTGCCTGCAATCATCGTGAATGACAGAACATATTTTGACAGCGGTGAGAATGCCGCGTAATTGCCCGCAGGACCTACAAGAGAGAAGCCCGGACCTGTATTATTAATAGTCGCCGCAACGGCAGTGAATGTTGTTGAAAAATCGAAATTGTCGAGTGAAATTACAAGGAACGAGGTAAAGAAAAGGGCGACATAGATTATAAAGAAAACGGAAACACTGCGCAGGGTTTCGTGCGAGAGCTTTTTGCCGTCCATTTTAACGGCTTTGACTGTGTGTGGGTGAACAATCAGGGAAAGCTCCTTTTTGATTTCCTTGAACAGTATAATTACTCTTGATACCTTGAAGCCGCCGCCTGTGCTTCCTGCACAAGCGCCCAGAAAGGTTAAAATAAGAATAATTGCCCTGCTGAATTCAGGCCACTGATTAACATCTCCGATGGCAAAGCCTGTTGTCGTTGTAATTGACGAAACATAGAAAAAGCTGTGGTGCAGTGCGTCAAACAGTGAGGGATACGCACTGCTGATATTAATTGTAATTGCGGCTGTCGAAATTGCAATCACACCCAGATAAACCCAGACCTCGGTAATATGAAAAGCCGGTTTGAATTTGCGGGCGAGAATCAGCAGATAGAACGAGAAATTAAGGCCGAACAGCATCATAAATACAGCCATTACACCCTGTAAATAATAGCTGTCATACGCCGCCATACCTGCGTTACGTATGCCGAAGCCGCCTGTTCCTGCCGTTGAAAGGCTTACATTGATTGCGTCAAATATCGGCATTCCGCCGCAAAGCAGCAGGATAAATTCAATTACGGTAAGACCGAAATATACGGAATAGAGGATTGCCGCATAATCCCTTATTTTCGGAGTTACCTTGCCGAAAATCGGCCCGGGACTTTCCGCTTTCATAAGGTACATATTCTGCTGTCCGCCAACCTTTGGTATTATGGCGAGCAGGAAAACCAGTACGCCCATTCCGCCGAGCCATATCGACAGACAGCGCCAGAAGTTCATACAGTTGCTTAAATGCTCAACCTGCGTCAGCGCTGATGCGCCTGTTGTGGTAAAGCCTGAAACGGTTTCAAAAAAAGCGTCCTCAAACCGAGGAATCTCTCCGCTCAGGAAAAACGGAAGCGAGCCTGCGAGCGACAGAACAAACCATGACAGTGCAGTTGAAATAAACCCCTCTTTTGCATACATTGTCATATTTCTCGGCTTTTTTATTACAATTAATAAGCCGAGCAGGGCAAGAGCAAGACCAATGCCCAAGAAGAAAAAGCCGTTCTTCTCTTTGTAAATTAAACCGACTAATGCAGGCAGCTGCATTGCAGCGCCTTCAATTATCAGTATCCAACCTAATATATATAAAACAATTCGCCTATTCATATATTTTTATATCTGTCCTCTCAAACTCATTTGAGAATATCCTCAAGCTGAGATAAACGGGTGTGCTTTGTTACCACAATAACGGTGTCGTGCAGCTCGATGGTATCCAAACCGGACGGCCTGATGATTCTGCCGTTTCTGTTAATACAGGCTATCTGTAAATTGCTCTTAAGATTCAAGTCCTTAATAGGAACACCCGTTACCCTTGATTCTTCCTTTACCCTGAATTCAAGCGCCTCAACGTCATTATGCTCCGAAATAGTGTAGAGCGTTTCAACGCTGCTGCCGATTGAATTCTGCATAGAACGAACATATTTTGCTATCTGTTCGCCGGCAAGATGCTTTGGGTTTATAATTGAATCAAGCTTTAAGCTGTCGATAATTGAGTAAAACGACTCATTTTTTATTTTTGTAATTATCTTTGCATCTGAGATTTTTCTAAAGTAAAGCGAGATGAGAATGTTTTCCTCATCGTTGTTCATAAGCGCAACTATACCGTTTGCCTTGTCAACATTCTCAGATAAAAGCAAATCCAGATCCATACAGTTGCCGTTTATTATATCGGCTTCGTGAAGCCTTTCGGCAAGAAATTCACAGCGTTCCTTGTCTTTTTCGACAATCTTAACGTCAACGCCTGCCTTTATTAAGAAGCCGGCAAGATAGAAGGCTGTTTTACTGCCGCCTAAAATGACAACGCTCCGACTTCGTGAGGATAGCAGACCGAGCTTTTTCAGAATTTTATTTGCGTCTGATGATGAGGCGAGCAGAGAAATTTTATCATTCGGCTGTATCACAAAGTCGCCGTTAGGGATAAAGGTTTCGCCGTCTCTCTCAACAGTACAGATTCTTACCTTGCCCTTGAAAAAGCCTGCTGTTGATTTTACCATAACATTTGATAAAAACGATTTTTCGGGAACGCTGATTTTTATCAGCTCAACAACACCTTTGGCGAATGTGTCGATTTCAATGACTCCGGGGAATTTCAGCAGTCTGTCGATTTCCCTTGCGCAAGTAAGCTCCGGGTTTATCGACAGCGAAAGCCCCAATGTATCCTTTATTCTCGGTAAATCCTTCATATATTCCGGATTTCTCACACGAGCGATTGTGTGTTTTATACCGGCGCTCCTTGCAAGCAGGCAGCAGTAGATATTAAGCTCATCTGCGTTTGTTACTGCAATTATCAAATCAGCGTTTTCAGCCTCAGCCTCCTGCAAGGTTTCAAATGACGCACCGTTGCCTGTTACTCCCATAATGTCAATTGAGTTTGTCAGGCTTTCAACGGCGGCAGGGTTGTTGTCTATAACAACTATCTGATGACCCTCGTCGTTTAATTCTCTTGCAATAGTTGAACCGATTTTGCCGCATCCGACAATAATAATTTTCACGTTTATCCCTCGCAGCATTATGCAAATTCCAGCGGAATTTACTGAGTTGTATAAAATTTATTTATCGCTTGTCTTGACTGAAGCGATTTAATCATATAACAACTATGATACAATGAATCGGCAAAAAAATCAAGGAATATAAGCCTGTTATTGTAAAATTTGTCGGTAAGTAAGCACTGATTAAATCGTTTGTGCATATTGCGCCGTCAGATTTTTCGTTAGGTTGTACAAACAAACCGCAGTAATGCTGTCGCATT
>DKZT01000069.1:0-23533 GCA_002493755.1 Ruminococcaceae bacterium UBA7067 | reverse complement strand
AAACCGCAGTAATGCTGTCGCATTACGAGGATTTTTTGGGCAAGCTGGCGGAAAATATGGGGGCAAGATGCGCAAACAGCTTTTAAGCGTGATTTATTCAGTGGTTACTTGTGTTCCGAATTTGAAACATCATAATCAAAAGCCGCAATTTTAACAGAGCTTTCCTTGCGGCGGAAAATTATATATGATAAAATAAAAGAAACTATTGTTTTCTTGAGTAAGGTGGTAAAATGCTTAAATTTATTATCGGAAGAAGCGGAACAGGCAAAACGGAATATATCATTGAATATTTGTGTTCGCTTGCCCGAAAAGGGGAGAGCAGCCTTGTTTTACTGGTGCCTGAACAGCATAGCTTTGCAACCGAGAAAAAAATTGTAGACAAAATAGGACCGGAGCTTGCCGGGAATATAAATGTCTTGAGCTTCAACAGAATGGCGGACTTCGTGTTCAGACAAAGCGGAGGCTTTCCGCAAAAGCCTATTGACGACGGACTTAAGAACATATTTATGTCATTGGCTCTTAAAGAATGCACTGATAATCTGAAGCTTTATCAGAATCAGGTTGGCAGAGCTGATTTTATCCCGGTGATTCTGAATACTGTCAATGAAATGAAAAGCTGCGCCCTGACGAGCAAGGCTGTGTCCGATTTCAGCGGCAGGGTTGAGAGTGAAACACTGACAAAAAAGCTTTCCGATGTTGCGCTTATTTCATCTGCGTATAATGCTCTGTTAAATCAGGCTTATTCCGACCCTCTCGACAACCTTACACTGATTTATAATAAGCTGACCGAGAATAATATTTTCAGCGGCTGTGTGATTGCGCTTGACTGCTTCAGCGGCTTTACAAGACAGGAGCTTATGCTCATTGAGCTTTTGATGTGCTCGGCAAAGGAATTTGCAGTAACGCTGTGCGGCAGCAAGGCTGATTTTGAAAGTGATAATGATGTTTTCAAAATTACCAAAGAAACAAAAAAATCACTTACCGATATTGCCCGTAAAAACGGAATAACCGTAATGACGCCGATTGAGCTTGATAAAAACTATCGCTTTCGGAATAAAGCCATCGCATTGCTTGAGAGAAATATATACTCCTCGTCTCCCGTAACCGAAACGCCCGATACAAACGGAGTTACGGTATATCAGGGTTGCACAATCTATGACGAGTGCGAATATACAGCCGCCGAGATTAAGCGGCTTGTGACCGAGTGTTCATATAAATACTCCGATATTGCCGTTATAGTGAGAAATCTTACACCGTATAAAGGAATACTCAGCAGAGCCCTTGACAAAAACGATATTTCATATTATATGGAAAATCCTCAGCCGCTGTCACAAAAGGCGCTTGTCAGATATACCGTGTCAATTCTCGATGCGGTGTGCAGCAGCTTTTCAACAGAGCATATATTCAGAATGCTGAAAACAGGCTACACCTCGCTTTCTGACGAGGAAATATTTGAGCTTGAAAATTATACATATGTGTGGAACATCAGCGGCTCAAAGTGGCTTTCTCCGTTTACTCACAACCCCGACGGCTTTAAAGAGGGCTTCACTGAGGGCGACAAAAAAAGACTTGAAAAAATCGAAGCGTCAAGGAAAAAATGCATTGAGCCGCTTATAAAATTCCGCGATAATATAAAGGATAAAACAGGCGGCGAAATTACCCGACAGCTATACAGCATCTTAGAAAGCCGAAGCGTTAAATCTGCTCTTAAGGCTGAGGAGCAGGTGTATATTGACAACAACGATACGGCTCGCTTGCAGGAGCTTGACAGAATATGGGATATGCTGATTGAAAGCCTTGACCAAATCTACTCGGCTCTTTCCGATACAAGGCTCAGTCTCAGAGAGTACACTGAGCTTTTCAAGCTTTATGTCAATTCGGCGGATATTTCATATATACCGCAAAGCTTAGACGAGGTAACAGTCGGCACTGCCGACAGAATAAGAACAGACTCGCCGAAGATAGTGTTTATGCTCGGCTGTATTCAGGACGAATTTCCGAAAATCCCGACAGCGGCAGGTGTGTTTACCGACAATGAGCGTTGTATTCTGCGTGAGCAGGGCTTAGGGCTTTACGATTCAATAAGCGGACTTGCTTCAAACGAGCTGTTTTATGTTTACACTTCGGTGTCATCTCCCTGTGAAAGACTGTATGCTGGCTTTTACACTCAGGCTTTATCGGGAGAGGAATACAAGGAATCCTCGATTATCCGTGAAATAATCGGAATACTGAAAATAACAAACAGCGACAGGAATTATATTATTGAAAAGCACGACGGCTCGTTTATCCGCAGTGAGGCTTCAGCATTTGAATTTCTTGCCTCAGGCTTTTCTGAGGATAATGAGGTTATCAAAGATTTAAAGGATTACTTCAAGGACGGCGATAAAGGCGCGGTAGTTCGCAGGATTGATTCAATGCTTAAAAAAGAGCCGCTTAAGATAGAATCACATTCGCTTGCAAAAAAGCTTTTCGGCGGAAACAGCATAAATCTTTCCGCTTCTCAGATAGAAAAGTTTTACCTTTGTCCTTATCAGTATTTCTGCACCTACGGTCTGAATATAAAGGAGCGCAAAAGGGCGGAAATAAACGCCGCTGAGTTCGGCACGCTTATTCACTATATACTGGAAATACTGCTGAGTAAATTTACCGTGCCGCAGCTTAATGACTTGATTCAGCAGAAAAAATTAAGCGATGAAATCAAGGCTGTTATTTCAGCATATCTTGACAACTATTTCGGCGGCAGCGAGGATAAATCAAAAAGATTCCTTTACGGTCTCGGCAGAATAGAAAAGGGCGCGGAAATACTGATTAATCATATAGTTTCCGAGCTTATGTCCTGCGGCTTTGACCCTCTCTGCTGTGAGCTGAAAATTGACTATGATAAAAATGACGGCGATATTGAGCCTGTGTCGATAACGCTTGATGATGAAACCGTGATAAGCGTAAGAGGAAAGGTTGACAGGGTTGACAAGCTTGAAAGGGACGGCAGCTTTTATATAAGAATAGTCGATTATAAATCGGGCAAAAAGGAGTTTAAGATTAACGATATAAACTTCGGTCTTAACCTTCAGATGCTCATATATTTAAAAGCGTTAGCGCAAAACGGCGAGAAGAGGTTCAAGCATAAAATAACACCTGCAGGCGTTTTATATATGCCTGCTGCGCCGAATCTTGTTTCCGATACTCAGGGTGAGGAGGAAATCGACAAATCCTACGCTATGGACGGCGTTATTGTTGATGACGGCGAGGAAATCTCTCAGGCAATGAAAAAGGACGGAAAATACATTAAAGCTAAGAGCGTTATGAGCCAAAGCGACCTTAAATCGTGCTTTGATAAAATAGATACGCTTATTATTCATATGGTAAAATCCCTGATGAGCGGCAGGATAAACACATTACCCGTAAAATCCTCCGACAGCGACGCGTGTCAATACTGCCCGTACGGCAGCTCCTGCGGCTTTGAAAGCGGAATGGACAGCGTGAATCTTAAGGATATTTCAAAATCGCCCGTATATAACGGCGAGGAGGTGTGAATATGCCCAGAGAATGGACTCCTGCGCAAAAGGACGCAATAAATGCAAAGGGCGGCTCTGTGATAGTTTCTGCGGCGGCAGGCTCGGGAAAGACAGCCGTGCTTGTTGAGCGTGTGATAAGCAGAATTACCGACCCCGACAATAAAACCGATATTGACAAGCTGCTCATCGTTACATATACGAAAGCGGCGGCGGCAGAAATGAGGGAGAGAATATCGGCTCAGCTTGAGCTTCTTTCCAAAAAATTCCCGAACGAGGTATATTACCGCCGCCAGCTTATGCTGCTTTCCAAGGCGAATATCAGCACAATCCACAGCTTTTGCGGCAATGTAATAAAAGAAAATTTCTATCTCCTTGACGATATACCCTCGGACTATAAAATCGGCGATGAAAGCGCATTGGCTGTTATTAAAAATCAAGCAGTTGAAAACGTGATAGAAAATCTTTATGACAGTGAGAATCAGGCATTCAGATATATGGCGGACTGCTTCAGCACCGCCAAGGGCGAGTATAACCTTAAAGCCACAGTACTGAATATTTACGAGTTCCTTTGCTCACAGCCGTTCCCCGAAAAATGGATGGAGGACGTTGAGCGTGAGTATCTCAAGGATGATATTTCAGACAGCGTATGGGGAAAGGCAATACTCCTTGAAGCGAAGCTTGCCGCCGATTTTCTCACCGATAAGGTGAATGAATGTATCAGACTGTTTGAGTGTAACACGGAATTAGGAAAGAAATTCGGTGACACTATAACCTCAAGGTATAAAGCTATTACTGACGAGTATGCACAGCTCGTCAAAGACAGGGATTGGGACTGTCTGTATAAATTTGCAGGCGCAAAGCACGATTTCGGCAGACTGACTGCGGCAACGGGCTATGCAAGCCATCCTGTAAAGGTGCATATTGCAAACATATGCAATATGATAAAAGAGGAAATCAAAACTAATATCCCCAAGCTGTTTATCTGCGACAGCAAGCAATACTCAAATTCAACCTGCATTGTCCGTCCTGCCGTTTCGGCTCTGTTCAATACAGTGCGGCTCTTTTCGCAGGAGTACGCAAGGCTTAAGGCAGAGGAGAGCCTTGCCGATTTTTCAGACCTCGAACGCTGGACTATGCGCCTGCTGTGTGACGGCGGCAAGCCGACTGCTCTGGCGCAAAAGCTCTCCGACTCGTTCAGCGAGGTTATGGTTGACGAGTATCAGGATGCAAACGAGGTGCAGGATTTAATCTTCACAAGCGTAAGCGACAACGGCAGAAAGCTGTTCGTAGTCGGCGATGTCAAGCAGAGTATATATCGCTTTCGTCTGGCAAATCCCGAGCTTTTTCTGCGCCGCAAAAATTCATATCTGCCGTATGACAGGACGCTAGACAATTACCCTGCGAAGATTGTGCTGGATAAAAATTTCAGAAGCAGAAGCGGAATTGCACAAACGGTTAATTTCATCTTTTCAAAGCTTATGTCGCCGCAAGCAGGAGATATGTATTATCTCGACGAGGATAAGCTTGTCTGCGGAGCTTCATACAGCGAGGACGATACGCCCGACTGTACTCTCAACCTCATCTTTACTCCGAAAAAAGCCGAGATTTCCGCTTACACAGCCGAAGCAAGGCTAATTGCAAATAAAATTATCAGTATGAAGCAGGATTTTGAGGTTGAGGAAAACGGCATAAAACGGGCGGCTAAATACAGCGACTTTGCAATACTGCTTCGCAACAACACGCACGCACTTGATTATCTCAGCGTACTCAATGCCGCAGGAATCCCTGCGCAGTGCAGCTCAACCGATAATTTTCTCGACACGGTCGAAATCTCAATTATTATTTCACTGCTGAGGGTTATCAGCAATCCTCTTCAGGATGTTCCGCTTCTGAATGTAATGACAAGTCCGATATTTGCCTTTACTCCGACTGAGCTTGCAAAAATAAGAGCCGAGAACCGTCACGAGCCGCTCTACCGCTCCGTTTCAAAATTTGCTGCAGACGGCGACAGGCACTGCGCTCAGCTGTGCGATACGCTCTCACAGCTTCGCAGTCTTTCAGCTACTCTCAGTCTGGCGGAGCTGGTAGATGAAATATATTCAAAAACGGCTTATCCGCTCATTGTGTCATCAACAGACGGAGGCGAGCTTAAGCTTAATAACCTCAGGCTTTTCCGTCAGTACACAGCCGATTATGACGAAACGGGAGGCGGACTTTCCTCATATATCCGCTACCTTGATAAGCTTCTGGAGCAAAGCGTTGAGCTTAAGGCGGCACGTGTGGACGGTGAAACGAGTAAGGTGAAAATAATGACAATACACGGCTCAAAGGGCCTTGAATTTCCCGTCTGCTTTGTCGCAGGCATTTCCTCGCAGAAGAAAAACGACTATTCACAGCTTCTGATGCACCCGAAGCTCGGAGTAGGCGCAGCGGTAAACTATATTGACGGGCCGTATAAGCTGGAAACGGTGCAGAAGCAGGCAGTTAAAATGCAGCAGGATATTGATGAAATTTCAGAGGAGCTGCGCGTTCTGTATGTCGCGCTTACAAGAGCAAAGGAAAAGCTTATTATGCTTGCCTCATTCCGCAGTGCAAAGGTCAAGGAAACCTTGAGCGAGCTGTATTCTAAGCTTGATACCGAGAATCAGGCTATTCATCCGTATGTTGTAAGAAGGCTCTCAACTACGGCACAGCGGCTCGCCGCCTGTGCGCTGCTCTACGGCGCAAACAGCAATCTTTCCGATATTCTCGAAATTCCCTGTAAGCCGTTTGACGGAAAGACCGAGGATTTCTGGAAAACAGAAATTTATATGGGCGAAGAAATTGCGGAGGATTTTCTTGCACGTGAGGATAAGGAATGCAGAAATATCAATATAACCTTTGAAGAGATTAAACGCAGGCTCTCGCTCGAATACGGCAATAACGCGCTTACGCAAATACCCGTCAAGGTGTCGGTTTCCGATATAGCGCACAAGGACGACGGCAGGCTTCATTCATTCTCCTCAAGACCTGCGTTTGCGTCAAACGGTAATATGACAGCCGCACAAAAGGGTACGGCAATTCACACGGTTATGCAGTTTGCCGATTTCAAGGCGTTTATGAAAAATCCCGAAGCCGAGCTTGAACGCTTGCAAAGCGGCAGATATATTTCTAAAGAGCAGGCTGAAGCCGTTGATATTAAAAAGGTGTTAAACTGCCTTAATACTCCGATAATGCAGAGCTTTCTGAATGCCGAGGATACTTACCGCGAGTACCGTTTTGCGGTAAAAATCAAAGCAAAGGATATTTATCTTGACTCAAAGCTCACCGATGCTGACGAGATGATTTTGCAGGGCGCTGTTGACTGCGCCTTTGCACAGGATGGTAAAATTACTATAATTGACTATAAAACAGACAGAGTGAAAAATATGCAGGAGCTGAAAGAGAGATACGCACAGCAGCTTAAGCTTTACAGCTACGCTATGAAGCTTTCAACAGGCTTAGAGGTGTCGCGCTGTGTAATCTATTCCTTTGCGCTCAACGACACAATAGAGGTGTAACAGATATGAACAGTGAAGAAAAGAAGAAGCTGATTGACACAGCCGCAGGCAGAGTAAAAGCCGATACGGTGTTTAAGAATGTAAAATACCTGAATGTTTTTACAAACGAGTTTGTAACGGCTGATGTGGCGTTATCGTGCGGATATATTGCAGGAATCGGTGGCTATAACGGTGAAAACGAAATCGACTGCACAGGCAGGTATCTTGTTCCGGGCTTTATCGACAGCCACATTCACCTTGAAAGCTCCGTAGTTTCGCCCGAAAGCTTTGCGCAGGCTGTGTCGCCGCACGGCACAACAGCGGTAATTACAGACCCGCACGAGATAACAAATGTCCTCGGAGCGGACGGAATTGACTATATGCTAAAGGCTACCGAAAATCTGCCGATTGATGTGTTCTTTGCCGTTCCGTCCTGTGTGCCTGCAAGTCCGTTTGACGAGAACGGTGCGGTGATAAATCATACGGATACTGAAAAATATATGCAGAATCAGCGTGTGCTCGGACTGGCTGAGATGATGAACTTCCCGGCAACAGTCGGTGCAGACAGCGAAATAACAGAAATGATTTTATCCGCTGAAAGCAAGGGCAAGACAGTTGACGGTCACGCACCGGGACTTAAGGGCGAAAGCCTGAACGCATATGCCGCCGCAGGGGTAATGTCCGACCACGAGTGTACCACAGCAGAGGAAGCGCTTGAAAAGCTCTCGCTCGGTCAGTATATTATGATAAGGCAGGGAACAGCAGGCAGGAATCTTGAAGCTCTTGTTCCTCTGCTCAAGGGCGACACCTACGCAAGGTGTCTGTTCGCAACGGACGATAAGCACCCGGGCGAGCTTATCGAAAACGGGCATATCGACTATATCATAAGAAAAGCAATTTCAAGCGGTGTGAAGCCTGAAATCGCCTATAAGGTTGCGTCAATGAATGCGGCGCAGTATTTTAATCTAAAGCGCAGAGGTGCGATTGCGCCGGGCTATATCGCCGATCTTGTTCTGCTTGACGATATTGACAGCGTAAGCATTTCAGCTGTTTACAAAAACGGCAAACAGCCTGACCCGAATAAGGCAGTATCGGCTTGCGGCATTGATGCCGACTTGGATTATAAGGTGCGCCACACGATGAATACCGCAAAAATCAGCGAGAAATCTATCGAAATAACTAAGAGCCGTGAAAAGGTGATCGGCTTAATAAACGGTCAGATTGTAACAACCGATGAGGGAGAGGCTGAAAGTATAGATACCAAAAACGATATACTCAAGGTATGCGTTGTTGAACGGCATAAAAATACAGGGCATATCGGGCGTTGCTATATCAAGGGCTACGGCTTGAAAAGCGGCGCAGTCGCCACAAGCATAGCGCACGACTCGCACAATATTATCGCTGTCGGCACAAATGACAGCGATATTGCAGCGGCTGTCAACACAATAATTGATATGGGCGGCGGTATGGTTGTTGTAAACAACGGCAGTGTGATTGAAAGTCTGCCGCTTGAAATCGCAGGACTGATGACCGACAAAAGCGTTTCTTACGTCAGCGAAAAGCTTGCATTACTTAAGCAGGCGGCTTATTCTCTCGGAGTGAATAAAAATATCGACCCGTTTATGACGCTTTCGTTTGTCAGTCTGCCCGTAATTCCGCGTTTAAAGCTGACAACCCTCGGAGTTGTTGACGTTGACAAATTTGAGCTTCTGAAATAAAAATTCAAGCCGGACGAACCCCGTCCGGCTTTAGTTTATCTGCTGGTTTTTGAAAGCTTCTCGTTCATTTTCTTTATTTTTATTTTCCAGAATGTCAACTGCGAAATGAAGATTATCAGATAAATGAATGTGAATATTGCAAAATATGAAAGAACGCCCCAGAAGCTATGCTCCATCCAGTGGCAGATATACGCTATCGGCAGCATTGAAACAGAAATGCACAGGAAGTGTAAAAAGAACTGCTTCAGTATTCCGAATTTTTCAATCTCAAACAGTATGGAGCTTGCCGCACACATAAAACCGAGTACGCCACCGAGCAGATATTGAATAGCCGCCGCGTTGATTTCGTTGCCGCACTGCTCGGTAAAGGCAGGAACGATTGCGTAATATTTTCCGTCACCGATAGAAAAAGAAATTAAAACAGGAATCAATACCGTAATAAATACTCCCATCAGGAAACCAAGTGTACCTCTTTGAAAAAACTTTTTAACCATAATAATTCTCCTCTCATTTAATCAGTGGTTACTCATATACCCAAGATGTTTTTCAGTCTTGCTACATACCGCCGTGAGGCAAAGGTTGTTTCGCCGTTTACGAACTTAACGCAGATTGTACCCGAAAGGCTCAGGTCAAGGCTTTTAACCTTTTTAAGATTAACAATCTCTGAATTTGAAATTCTGATAAAGTTGGTGCTGTCGAGTATTTCTTCAAATTCATAAAGCCTTTGCCTTGACAAAAACTCGCCGCTGTCGGTGCGTATCATCACCTTTTTGTCTGCGGAGTAGATTCTTACAAGTGATGCTACGTTAATAATCTCAACGCACCCGTCCTTGATTCCGCTGACAATTTCACGGCTGCTTGTTTTGAGCCTCTGCACAAGCTCGCTTACCTCGTCTGTGATTTTGTCGGTAAGTATTATGACCTTTGGCGTTTTTCTGCTTTCTTCAAGCTTGATTTCAATTTCCATTGTCTTTCCTCCTCCTGTGACACCAGTATATGACAAATAAATTGTGATTTCTATAATAATGCGATAAGTGGTTGATTTTCGCCGATAAACGGCAATCACCCCGTCTGTACAGCGGAGTGACTACATTAAATACAGTATAAATTCGTGTCCCACGCAGGAATATACGGGTGATGCCGCAGGTAAAATTTATAGTCGGGATGAATTGCTTTTATCATCAGCGGCAGCTTGAAAATATCCTCTCCTCGGTGATAAAGCGCAATATTAAGCTTCGGCTTGTATCGCCTTATCGTGTCTTTTGCGCCGAGCAGCATTTCATACTCGCAGCCCTCAACGTCTGCCTTTATGTATGAAACAGCCTTGCCGCAAAAGAGCGAATCAACCGATACGGCTTTAATTTTCACTCCTGTGTCTGACACAGCCGACATTCTGCCGCCCTTTTTATCGAAGAAAATTTCGCCGTCACCGCTCCACACGGCGGCATTTACCGCCGCAAAGCGTTCCAAGCCACCGCAATGCTCAGAAAGCTTCTTATATGTTTTACCGTCAGGCTCAAGCGCAGTTATACTGCCATAGCTGCCGCTGAATTTCAAAAACTCGTCAACCGTATCTCCTCGGTATGCGCCCAAGTCGAGATAATCCTCGTTGCTGCCGAGCTTTAAAACATTCTCAAAAACCTCGTCCTTTTTGCTCTCCGAGGAAAAGAGATATTCAAGCCTGCCTGTGTAGCAGAATTTTACTATGTTCTCAAAAACCGCTCTTGATTTCTCCTCTTTAAACAGCTCGTAAGCCGCTTGCAGGCTGTCGCTGTTTCTGCTTACAAAAGCTCTGTCAAAAAAGCTGTTTCCGAATACAGGCACGGTCGGCACGATTACCGTGTGCTTTTTCGCAATGCTTTTTATGTTTTCGATAACCTCGGGAATTTGCGTTCCGAATGCGACTATGACAATAAATTTGTCAAGCTCCTGTTCAATTTCGCTAAGGCGCTTGACCCTTTTGCCGTGAAAGCTCTGACCTCTGACAAAATCATCGCTTGCAAAAATATCTGTTATGAAAACTCCGTATTCCTCAAGCCTGCTTATTATAACGTCTGCGCCGTTTCCCATACCGTATATGACAACAGGCAAGCCGCTTTGCTTAATGTATTCCCAGGACGGTATTTCATCTTTAAGTAACTCAATCATTTTATACCTCAATACTTTTGGTAAACTAAAACGGAAAATTCAACAGGAGTCTGCAAATGCTCCAAGCCGTTGAGCTTCTCCTGATCTTTCTTTGAAGTCTTGTAGTAGTACGGCGTCATCTTGAACAGATTGTCAATGCTCTCGCTGTCGTTAAGCTCTAAAGTGTATTTCACGTCACTTTTTTCTGCAAGCTTAAAGCCGTTAATATTAAGCTCCTCGGCAGGGTTTTTATACGGCTTGTCATACACCTTTTCCTTTAATCCGAACAAATGGTTTTCAAGCGGTATTACTCTGAACAAAAAGCCGCCTTGCTTTAATGTTCTGCGATACTCGTCAAGCGCAAAAGGGGAGAAGATGTTTAAAACTGCGTCTGCGCCCGAATCGGCAAACGGCATTGAAAACACGCTTGCTATTGCAAGCTTAATGCTGCTTTTCCTCTTAGCGGCAAAAATTACAGCGTCCTTTGATATGTCAACGGCGGCAATGTCGAAATTCCTGCCTGAAAGCCTGTCGCTGATTGACGAGCTGTAATAGCAGTCGCCGCAGCCTGCGTCAATAATGGAAGCCTTGTCGGGCAGATAGCTGTCAACGGCATTGCAAAGCGTTTTCATAAGCGGTGCGTAATAGCCGCCGTTTAAAAAATCATACCGTGCCTTTATCATCAGCTTGTCGTCGCCGTGCCGCTTGAGGTGTGACTGCTGACTTTGCAGAAGATTGACATAGCCCTGCTTTGCGATATCAAAGCAGTGATTTCTTTCGCATTTATATGTTTTATCGTCTTGATATAGAAAATTGCCGCACACAGGGCAGCTGAATTTCAGCATTAGCTCTCTACCTCTCTGCTTTGTAAGTTGTGATAATATGTTATCACATTTTTAATTACAAAACAATAAGCTCTGTGTGCGGCAAATTTTAAATTGTATTATTTTTTAATTATATCTCTTACTGTCTTGCAAATCTGAATAACAACGGTTGGCAGTAAGGCGAACAGCAGAATAAGCATCAGCTGCATAATGTTCAAGGGTGCAACGCTGAATACCGTTTGAAGCGGCGGAATAAACAGCACGAGCGACAACAGCGCAACGCCGAGTCCGAATGCGGCAAGACTCCAAGGATTGCTCATAAAGCCGAGCTTGAATATCGACTTGCTGCTGCGGCAGTTAAAGCCGTGGAACAGTCTTGCAAGTGTGAGTGTGGCGAAAGCCATTGTTGTAGCGATTGCATTGCTGCCTGTGATTAGTCCGATATGGTAACTGCTCATTGTGCAGATAGCTATAAGACCTCCGATTCCCAGAAGCTTCAGCATAAATTCCTTTGTGAGGATACCCTCTTTTGGATTTCTCGGCTTCTGGTTAAGAAGTCCTCTTTCCGCAGGCTCCATACCGATTGCGATAGCCGGCAGCGAGTCGGTAAGCAGGTTGATGAACAACAGATGAACTGGGGCAAAGGGAACGGGAAGTCCCGGAATAAAGGAGGCGAGAATTGACACATAAAGCACCGACAGAATAGCCGCCATATTGCCCGAGAGCAGGAACTTAATCGAATTTTTAATGTTCCTGAAAACATTTCTGCCGTTTGTAACAGCCTTGATAATGGTAGCGAAGTTATCGTCCGACAGAATCATAGAAGCGGCGTCCTTAGAAACCTCGGTGCCTGTAATGCCCATTGCAACGCCGATGTCGGCTTTCTTAAGAGCAGGAGCGTCGTTTACGCCGTCGCCTGTCATTGCAACAATATTGCCCTTGTTCTGCCATGCGTTTACTATTCTTATCTTGTTTTCGGGCGATACTCTTGCGTAAACCGAGATTTTCTCAATCTTCTCGGTCAGCTCATCTTCGCTCATAGCGTCAAGCTCACTGCCTGTTACGGCGATGTCGCCGTCAGTGAAAATGCCGATCTGCTTTGCAATGGCGGTTGCTGTAATTTTGTGGTCGCCAGTTATCATAACAGGCTTGATGCCTGCACGCTTTGCGTCTGCAACGGCTTCAACAGACTCCTCTCTCGGCGGGTCAATCATAGAGATAAGACCGATAAAGGTGAAGCCGTTTTCGCTTTCAAGCGAGAGTGTAAAGTCATCGTCAACCTCTTTGTAAGCAAAGGCGAGAACACGCAGACCGTTGTTTGAAAACTCAAAATTCTGCTTTGTTATGCTGTCAATATCCTCTTTTGTAATCTCTCTTACACCGTCTGAGGTTCTGATGTGCGTAGTCCTGCCGAGCAATACGTCAAGCGCACCCTTTGTAAGTACGGTCGGAACGCCGTGAAGCTTATACTTTGTGCTCATTAGCTTTCTGTCGGAGTCAAAGGGAATTTCCTCAATGCGCTCAAGAGCGTCTCTTACGAAATTGTAGTCCAGCTCAATTTTGTCAGCCATTTCAAGCAGACAGAACTCGGTGGGGTCGCCTATGCCGTTTCCGTCAACAATAGATGAATCATTAGACAGAATAGCGTCATATAGCATATATCTGTGAAGCTGATTTTTAAGGTCGATTTCCTCGGGAGATATAACCCTGCCGTCAATGTAAAGCTTCTGAACAGTCATCTTGTTCTGCGTAAGAGTGCCTGTCTTGTCTGAGCAGATAACCGAAACGCATCCAAGGCTCTCAACTGCCTTTAAGTCCTTGATGATAGCCTGCTCCTTAGCCATCTTCTGTGTTCCCATAGCCTGAACGATTGTAACTATCGAGCTTAATGCCTCGGGGATAGCGGCAACCGCAAGCGCTACTGCAAACAGCAGTGAATTAAGGATTTCGCCTGACTGCCAGTAGGTCAGACCGAAAACTGCGGCGCAGATAACCATAATAACGATTGCAAGGTTACTGCTGAATTTGTCAAGGCTCACCTGAAGCGGAGTTTTCTTCTCCTTAGTTGCGTTCATAAGGCTTGCTATCTTGCCGATTTCGGTGTCCATTCCCGTTGATGTAACAGCAACAACAGCTCTGCCGTAGGTTACAAGACTGCCCGAGTAAACCATATTGGTTCTGTCGGCAAGCGGCTTTTCCTCCGTTAAATCCTCGTCCGCTTTATCTACATTTGTTGATTCACCGGTGAGCGAGCTTTCATTAACCTGTAACGAAAAGTTGTCAAGTATTCTTCCGTCAGCCGCAACAAGGTCGCCTGCCTCAAGAATTAAAATATCGCCCGGCACAACATACTTTGACGGTATTTCAATTTTTACTCCGTCACGCATAACCTTAGCGTTTGGCGAAGATAGGTTTTTAAGGCTTTCAAGCGATTTTGCCGCCTTTTCGTGCTGTACCGTTCCGAGTATTGCGTTCAGCACGATTACCGTTATTATAACGATAGTGCTTTCCGTACTGCCTGTTGCAGCCGATACTATTGCGGCGGCTATAAGTATAATTACAAGCAAGTCGAGAAATTGCTCGAAAAACACACGAATAGTGCTTTTTTTCTTGCCCTCAAGCAGTGCGTTCTCGCCCTTTTCCTTCAGCAGTGCTTCCGCCTGCTGCTTTGTCAGACCGTCCTTTTTAGTGTTCAGGCGGCTGAGAATTTCCTTTTTCTTCACCAGATACCATGGCTCCATAAAACTGCCTCCTCGTTGTTTGTATGCAGGAATAGGGCAAAAATAAAAGACTTTTATCACAAAAGGATATGGATTTACCCTATGTGATAAAAGTCTTGCCATTTAAAATATGAGCGAATTGCCAAAAGCAATTGTATTGACGCAGCATATTACAGCTATCTGCCGGCTACTCCCTTTTATTCATACAATATTATATTCAGATTATAATTTGAATACCGGGATTTGTCAATAGTTTTGAAAGACTTTTTTATTCAGTCATATTCAAAGCAGGCTGTCTAAAATTCCCATATAGCTGTCCATCGGCTTAAAGCCTATCTCAACAGCTTTGTTTACACCGTCCTTGAATATGATAACCGTCGGTATGCTTGCAACGCCGAAGCTTTCTGCAAGCGCAGTCTGCTCGTCTACGTTGATCTTTGCAACCTTAACCTTGCCGTCATATTTGTTTGCAATCTGCTCAATAAACGGAGCAAGCATTTTGCACGGACCGCACCAGTCGGCGTAAAAGTCAACAAGAGTAACGCCTTTTTTGATCATTTCATTGAACTCGCTCTGATTTGGGTGTAAAACTGCCATAATATCTCGTCCTTTCCGGTTATATTGTTTCTAAAATATGTGTGATTATTCACTGTACGTTTTTATTTCAACGCTTTCAATTTTAACGTCTGTTTTCGGCTTTGAGTTAGCGTCAACCTCAACTGCTGCAATCTTGTCAACAATATCCATTCCGTCATAAACCTGAGCAAAAACAGCGTGACCTCTGTCGATTATGTTGAACGCTCCGTCAAGAGTCGGGTTGCCGCCGTTTTCCTCATAGAGCTTCTTAACCTCATCGGGGATAACGTCCGTATCAAGTCCTGCAATGTAATTGAGCTGATTTAACACAATGTCCGTCTTACCCTGAGCCACATAATTTGAAATCTCCTGATGAACCTGCTTCCACTGTGCCTCAAGATTTGCCCAGCCTGAGAAGGTGTCCTTTCCGGCCTGATTGATGAAGAACTGGCTTCCGTTGGTGTCGGCGCCGCTGTTTGCCATTGCAACACTGCCTCTTATATTGAAAAGCTTGTTGCTGAATTCATCCTCAAAGCTTTTGCCGTAAATGCTCTCGCCGCCTGTGCCGTCGCCCTTCGGGTCGCCGCCCTGAATCATAAAGTTGTTGATAACTCGGTGGAAGGTAAGACCGTCAAAATAGCCGTCCTTAGCGTGTGTGATAAAGTTCTCAACCGCCTTCGGAGCTGCTTCGGGGAAGAAACGCATTGAAATATCGCCCATTGTGGTGTGAAGTATTGCAACCTCTTCGCCGGCGCTCGGCTTATCAAGCTGATAGCCGACCTCGTGCTCCTTGTCATCATAAATGCTTCTCTCAACCCCAAGGTCGTCCCAGCCGATAAGCTTTGCGTTTGTTGCCGCTTCGGTAGCCGCCGTTGACGGAGCTGACGATGAGCTTGATGATGAAGAATTGCAGCCAGCCAAAGCAACCGCGATTGTTGAAGCCGCAAGACATAAGGCGATAACAGCCTTGATTCTGTGTTTTTTCATTTTAAACATTCCTTTCAGTCGATAATTTTTGCATAAATTATAGCTTTGTTTTATTTTATAACATTTGTGATGAAATCGCAAGCAAAGTTTATTCATAATTAGAGCTGATTTCTGCATAATAGGATTCAGCGCGGCTCTGTTTCGCCTCTGTAATATTTTCTTATCAGTCTTAATATAATTGCATAGAAAACCTATATTACGGGAGGAAGAAAAATGACAGAATTTTATCCTGAGGGCAAATTGATTGAAACCGCAGGAAATATATCTGCTCTGCGCTCTAAAATGAACATTGCCGAAGCGTGTGCGGAAAATAAAATACTTGAAGCCAGGGCTGTAATTTGCGACAGCGAGCATAATCTTATAGTAGATATGGGGTGTATGAAAGGAATTATTCCGAGGGAAGAGGGAGCAATCGGAATAAGAGAGGGCACTGTCAAGGATATCGCTGTGATTTCACGGGTGAACAGACCTGTGTGCTTTGTTGTTGAAAGCCTTGAAAATGACGCTATGGGCAATACCTACGCACTGCTTTCACGAAGAAAGGCGCAGGAGAAATGCGTTGAACAGAAAACAAGCAAATTAAAATGCGGCGATATTACAACAGGCAAAATCACGCATCTTGAAAGCTTCGGAGCGTTTGTTGATATCGGCTGCGGTGTGATTGCGCTTCTGCCCATCGACAGCATCTCTGTGTCGAGAATTGAGCATCCCTCCGAGCGCTTCAGCGTCGGTATGGAAATCAGAGTAATAATCAAGAATATAGAAAACGGCAGAATCAGCCTGTCGCACAAGGAGCTTCTCGGCACGTGGGAGGAGAATGTGCGCGATTTCAAATCGGGCGAAACAGTTGCGGGTGTTATCCGTTCCGTTGAGGAATACGGAGCGTTTGTAGAGCTTACGCCGAACCTTGCAGGACTTGCGGAGCTTAAGGAGAATATAAAGACAGGTCAGCAGGCGAGCGTTTACATAAAAAATATTATTCCCGAGCGAATGAAAATAAAGCTTATAATCATTGATTCGTTCGATTATAAATTACAGCCGGAAAAGCCTAAATATTATTTTAACGGCGACCATCTCGATTATTTTTTATACTCTCCCGAAAACTGTAAAAGGCGAATTGAAACCGTTTTTGAATAAATGAAAAAAGTGTAAAAAAATTATCGAAAAAGCGTTGACTGACAAAAATTAATATGCTATACTTCAATAACACTCTTTGCACTGCAAAACATTTTTGGAAATGTATTTGGAAATGTATATCTACAGTACAAACTGAACAGGCAATGGTTTATCATATGCCGGGCCTTTGGCAGCAGATTATGAGCATCTGCGGGACAGTAGTATTCCCGCAGGTGCTTTTTTTGTACCTGCGAAGCAGAATGTTTTGACAAACACATTTGGAGGCGATTGTTATGAGTGAAAAGTTTATCAATCAAGGACTTACGTCCGAGGAGGCGAAAGCGCGCCTGCTGGAATACGGCAGAAACGAGCTTGTGGCGAAAAAGAAAAGCAGCTTTATAATGAAGCTGCTGCATACCGTATGTGAGCCGATGTTTCTGCTTCTGCTTATTGCGGCGGTTATTTATTTCATTCTCGGCGAGCCGCGTGACGGCGCAATAATGCTCGTTTTTGTTGTCGCAATAATCACGATTGATGTTGTTCAGGAATGGAAAACCGACAAAACCATTAATGCGCTCAAAAACTTATCTGCACCGCATACAACGGTTATCCGTGACGGCAAAGAACAGGTTGTACTCAGCTCAGAGCTTGTGCCGGGCGATATTATGCTCGTTGTTGAGGGCGTTAAAATCCCTGCTGACGGTCAGATTATCAAATGCAGTGACTTCTGCGTAAATGAATCCTCGCTCACCGGAGAATCTGAGGGCGTGTGGAAAACCGATACCGCAAATTACAAGGACAGCGGCGATTATTGGCGCCGTGATATGTGCTACGCAGGCACACTTTGCACACAAGGAAGTGCGTCAGTGCTTATCACTGCAACGGGAACGACAACCGAATACGGTAAAATCGGCAAGAATGTTGCCGAAGCGCCCGATATGCCCACTCCTCTTCAAAAGCAGACGAATAAGCTTGTCAAGGTTTGCGCAGTTATAGCCATTGTGCTGTTTGCGCTTGTTACGTTAATTACTTTTATGAACCTCGCAATCCCGTCATTTACCGACAGACTGATAGAAAGCGTTTTGTCGGGAATAACTCTTGCGATGGCTATGATACCCGAGGAATTTCCTGTTGTGCTTACCGTCTTTCTGTCAATGGGAGCGTGGCGGCTTGCACGGAAAAGCTCGCTTGTACGCACAATGCCGTCGGTTGAAACCCTGGGTGCAGTGTCTGTTCTGTGCGTTGATAAAACAGGCACAATAACAATGAACGAAATGACCGTTACGGATTCGTATTCGTATAACTGTACCGAGTCCGAGCTTTGCAGGATTATGGGTATGGCTTGTGAGGTTGATTGCTACGACCCGATGGAGAGCGCAATGCTCGACTTCTGCGCATCAAACGGCATTTCAAGGGAGGAGCTTTTCTCGGGAGAGCTTGTCGCCGAATACGCATTTACAAATCAAAGTAAAATGATGGGTCACGTTTGGCGCAAGGAGGGCGGAATAATTATCGCCGCAAAAGGCTCGTATGAAAGAATACTTCCGCTTTGTAGGTTTTCCGATGAAGAAAAGAACAGCATTTCCCAAAAGGCAGAGGAAATGTCGGGTAAGGGCTTGCGTGTTATTGCGGTTGCAAAGCAGGCTGTATTATCCGATAACGAAATTCCTGCCGAGCTTACAGACTGCCGCCTTGAACTTATCGGCTTGGTAGGTCTTGCCGACCCGCCGAGAGAGTCTGTCAAAGCAGATATTGAAACCTGCAAAAGGGCAGGAATAAGAGTTGTAATGATAACAGGCGACAACGGAGTTACGGCTTCAAGCATTGCTTCTCAGGTAGGAATAGATAATTCAAGTGAAATCATAACAGGCGATATGCTTGAAAAAATGAGCGATGACGAGCTTTGCGAGGCTGTCAGACGCACAAACATATTCTCCCGTGTAATACCCGAGCATAAAATGAGGATAGTCAAGGCTCTGCGCAAAAACGGAGAGGTTGTCGCTATGACGGGCGACGGTGTTAATGACGCTCCTGCTCTTAAATATGCAGATATCGGCATAGCGATGGGCAAAAGAGGGAGCGAGGTTTCAAGAGAAGCCGCCGACCTTATTCTGCTTGACGATAATTTCTCAACCATAGTTGATACCGTAAGGGACGGCAGACGCATATTTGACAACATAAGAAAAGCGATAGGATATATTTTCACAATACATATTCCTATTGCGCTCGCTTCTCTGATTGCGCCTATGCTCGGAATCTCGTCAGACGCACTTATGCTCCTGCCGTTGCACGTTGTGCTTTTGGAGCTGCTGATTGACCCGACCTGCTCGATCGTTCTTGAGCGTCAGCCTGCGGAGTCCGATATTATGAACAGACCGCCCAGAAATCCCGCCGAGCCGCTTATCAAGCTATCGGGACTTATGAAGAGCGTTATTCAGGGCATTGTAATTTTTGCGGCTTTGTTCGGTACATATTTGTTTACATACACTCAGACAGGCAGCAGCGAGCTTGCCCGTTCAATGGCTTTGACAATAATTATGCTCTCAAACCTGCTGTTGGTATTTGTAAATTCCAGCGAAAACGAGTATGCATTTCGCTCGATTAAAACGCTTGCTCACGACAAGGTGATGTGGATTACCTCAATCGGTACAGTTGCCCTGGTGCTTGCTGTCCTTTATTTGCCGATTAATTCTTTCTTAAAGCTTTCTCCGCTGTCTGCGCTTCAGCTTCTCGCCGCCGCAGGCATAGCTGTTGCGTCTGTTGTGTGGTACGAGGCTTTGAAATTCATCTCAAAACGATAGAGCAACACTTTTTTACTTTGCTTAAATATTTCTTCCAAAATGCTGTACGGCTTTATGTCGTACGGCATTTTGCTAACCGGTCTAAAATTATCCGTCGTGTTGATATAATTTTTACACAGCTTATTTTTACATAAAATGTCAAAGTCAGCTAAACAGCTGCACAATTTAAGCAATAATAACAATTTAATTGCTCTTTCGCAAAGTAATATTCATTGCAATTGTTCAAAATTTATAGTATAATAACAGCAATAAATTTCTACTGACAGTCCGAGGTGATAGCTTTGGCAGATATAAAAAAGAATATTGACGCTTTAACAGGCGAAGAAATAAATCAGGAAAACGAAGAAAACACAAAAGATAACGCAAACAACGATGAAGAAACTAAGCCGAAGGTTACAACGGGCGGTTACAGCGAGCGCTACGGCGGAGGCTATGGTGAGGGAAGCTATGTTGCGCCTGAAATACGTGACGCGGCAAACTGCATTTCCGAGGAGATGAAAAATCAGGCTAAGGAGCTTGGCATTGACCTTAAGCAGAAATCAGGTTACCTGAATTTCGGCGCAGGAATACAAATACATATGCCCGACTATGTAATAACTGTACCTACTGCGTTTGAGTGGAAGTGCGGCATAAACGGCCGTGATATTACGGCGTATTCCAGGGATTGCGCCGATGATATTGATACCTCGCCGCTTGTGCTTGAGCTTGAGAGAATCAAGCTGATGAAGCCGCTTACTCAGGAGGAGCTGCTTATCCGTCAGCAGAATGCAACGGAGCTTATCGGCGGAACTCTTGAAACTGTGCCGCTTGATTATTCCGAAGCCATTATTGTAACCGACAAGATGAGCGACGAACGGCTGGTAAAGAGGGTTTTCGTCCTTGTCAATGACGGATTTGAAATTCTCAGCCTGAAGCTTACTTTTCTGCGCAAAATAGATAACATAGACGAAATAACAAAGCGTATTTATTACAGCTTATTTATGATAAAAAAACCAGCCGAGGAACAAGCTGAGAAACCAGCTGAGGTTCAATCTGAGAAACAAGCCGAGGAACAAGCCGAGGAACAAGCTGAGGAGCTTGGAATTGAGCTGAAGAAGAAAACAGTCCGTCTGAATTTCGGCGCAGGAATACAAATACATATGCCCGATTATGTTATAACTGTACCTGATGCGTTTGAGTGGAAATGCGGTATGAACGGGCGTGATTTTACAGCATATTCCGCAGGTTGTGCCGCTGATATTGATGCCTCGCCGCTTGTGATTGAGCTTGCGAGAACCAGGCTGATGAACCCGTTTACCGAAGAAGAATTTTTTATCCGTCAGAAGAATGCAGCACAGCTTCTCGGCGGAACGATTGAAACTGCACAGCTTGATTTCGCCAAAGCGATTATTGTAACCTTCAGGATGAGCGATGAGCGACTGGTAAAAAGGGTGTTTGTCCTTGTCAATGACGGTTATGAAATGTTCAGCTTACAGCTTACATTTCTCGGTGAAGTAGATAATACAGACGAAATAGCAAAGCGTATCTATTACAGCTTATATATTTCGCAGACAGAAAAAAACAGAACAGGAAAAAATAAAAATGGAAATACAGATACTTAATTTCATTCAGCAGTACCTCGTAAATCCGGTTTTAACCGCTGTGATGATTTTCTTTACAACTATAGTCGAGCACGGCGAAATCTGGATACTTACGGGCATAATAATGCTTATTACTAAAAAATACCGCAAGACAGGTCTGCTTATACTTATTGCCTTAATCGTGAGCTTTTCGTGCGGCGAGCTTCTGATAAAGAATTTTGTCTGCCGACCGAGACCGTTTCTGGAAAATCCCGATATTCAGCTTTTGATTTCGCCGCCTCACGGCTATTCATTCCCGTCAAGCCACACTGTGGTTTCGTTTGCAAGCGCAACGGTGATATTCTGCTTTAATAAAAAGCTTTCTGTTTTTGCGTATATTGTCGCCGCATTAGTTGCGTTTTCAAGAATGTATTTATATGTTCACTATCCTACCGATGTTTTGTGCGGTGCGTTGCTTGGTGTTATATGCGCGTTGGCTGTGGTGTGCGTATATAAATTAATTATGCGTAAAATTACAATGAAAAAATCTCCCGGTTGAATTCTCTGCCGGGAGAGCTTTATAATCTGAGCTTAGTAAGGAGTGCAGGCAATGGATAACTTCGCTTTAATTACAGGCGCTTCATCGGGAATAGGCAAGGAATTTGCCGAAGCCTTTGCGAAAAGAGGTAAGAACCTTATCCTTGTTGCACGTTCAAAGGATAAGCTTGAAATAACGGCGAGAAAGCTGCGTGAAAGCTTCGGAGTGGCAGTAGAGGTGATTTCCCTTGATTTGTCGCTTGAGCATATCGCAAAAACGCTATATGACGAGGTGATAAACCGCAAGCTCATCGTAGACACACTTGTCAACAATGCCGGCTTTGCCACAACGGGAGTGCTGCACACAACCGATTACCAAAAGCAGCACGAGGAAATTATGCTGAATGTAGCCGCAACAACAGAGCTTACCTATCTCTTTATAAAGGATATGAGCGAAAGAAAGAACGGCACGATAATAAACCTCGGCTCGTGCGTATCGTTCACGCCGTTTCCGTATGCCGCAGTGTATGCGGCGACTAAGGCATATATCCTGTCATTTTCCGAGAGTATCAGCTACGAATATCGAAACAGCGGTATCCGTGTGCTTGCAATCTGCCCCGCGCCTACTCAGACGCACTTTTTCGACAAAAGCGGCAATGTAACCGATAATATGAGAACTCCTGCAAATGTGGTTAAAACTGCACTCAAAGCGCTCGACAGAAGCAAAAAGGCATTTAAAACTGACGGAGCGCTTTCCAAAATACAGTCCTTTGCCCATCGCTTTGCTTCAAGACGGACTGTGCTGAAAATTGCCGGCAGAATAAGCGGCAAGGCTTGGGGACCGAGGGACAAGGCTGTTTAATAATTCATTCATTTGGAGTGTTTTACCACATATAAAACTTTCTGCTATAATTAAAATAAAAATATAAAAGGTGTAAAGAAAAGGTGTAAAGAATATGAAATACGAATGGATTGACGAATATCTCTTAAGTAAAAAGGGCGTTACAAGGGATTTTAAAGAGGAATGGAACTGGATAAGATACCTTATCGGAGGTAAAATGTTTGCGGCTGTCTGCCTTGATGACGAAAGCAACCAGCCTTATTACATAACCTTAAAATTGGAGCCGATGGAGGGCGAGTTTTTAAGACAGCAATATCCCGATATTATTCCCGGCTATTATATGAATAAGGTTCACTGGAATTCCATAAACCCCGACGGAGCTGTTCCCGATGAGTTGATGAGGGAAATGCTTGATAAATCGTACAGACTGGTTCTGCACGGACTTACAAAAAAGCTTCAAAAGGAAATACTCGGAAACGCTGAATAAATGTTTCTGAATAACCCTTTTATAAGCTGTTTAGAGTTTTGAGTTTAGAGTTGAGTGGACAGAAATGTGAAACGAGGTCGTAGGGAACGGTCTTGACCGTTCCGGCTCGCTGTGCTGAATGTTGTATACGCTTCGCAGTGAAGAGCTTTGAGCATTGTAATATTAATAAAAAGCTTAAACCCAGCAACTCAAAACTCTCGACTCAAA
>DKZT01000025.1:22739-35369 GCA_002493755.1 Ruminococcaceae bacterium UBA7067 | reverse complement strand
CTACACAAAATGAATATTTTGTGTAGTTTAGGGGATAGAAAAACAAATAGAGCTATTTTACAGCGACCAATCCGCCGATATCAGTCAAGGCATCATTACTCAGGCTTAACAGATCAACATTATGATTTTTACAAAAAGTCTTGATGTTATGGTAATCACTGTGAGTTCTGACATCACCGCAAAATGCAAGCGTGTTTTTATCAAGCTTGAATGAACAGCCGCCGATAAATCCGTAATCATAGCCACGCAGTCGTACAGAACCTTTATCAGCTTTAAGTATGTCAATATCCTTAATGCATTTGCATTTATTGTATACGTCGTCATCATCGGTTATTATTGCGTTGTGGCTGACAATTACAGTTGAACATTTTGTGTAGCCTTGCTTGACATTTATTATTTTAATACCGTTTTCTATGTATCGCCGCAGTAATTCATTGTTACTGTGGCTTTCATTACATATATAAAAATCGCCTATAAAAGCTCCGTTCAGGCTGATATTGTTCGGGTATTTTTCGGAAATGCTTTGACTTTCAATTATTATATTTGCATCGGAATTTACTCTTATAATCTCTTTTTTAAGAAGCGAACAACTGTTCCGTAGGAAATAGGCGTCGTTTCCGAAATTATGAATCTCCATATCTGCGTGAAACCTTTCATAAAACGGTAAGTCGCAGGCTTCAACACTGCTTATTATCGAAATTCCGAGCTTTTTCAGCTCATCTGTAACATATGCGTATTCAGTCGATACTACGACAGACTTGATTTTCTCCTGAGGAAGATTTGGATTTCTCATAGATGTTACCTCGTGTTATTCGTATTTCAGAGCATCAATAGGCTTAAGCTTTGCGGCTTTGATTGATGGGTAAACGCCGAAAATTACACCCGAAATTATTGCAAACAAGACTGTAAAGCCTATTGATTTCCAATCAATAATCAACGTCATTTCCATCATAGCTGTGCCTATATACGATATGACAAGTCCGAGCGCAACACCCATAGCCGCGCCTAAAAATGACAAAAGAAAAGCTTCGGTCAGAAACTCACTGACGATTTTTCTCTTTGAAGCACCGATTGATTTTTTGATACCTATTTCTCTTTTCCTTTCCGATACAGACACAAGCATTACCGTCATTATACTCAGTCCTGCTACAATAAGAGATATTGCGCCGATAGCCGTAAGAACAAGCGTTACAATATTCAGAATATTTGCGAGTATATCCCTCTGCTTTGCAGTATTCGTTGCCGTGTATCCGCTGTCAATGCCCTGTGAATAATTCAGATTTTTTGTGATTCGATCCGATAGCTTGTCAATGTCTGCTCCGGCTTTAAGCTTTGTAATTATCTGGTTGTAGTTATTCTGACCTGTTATCTCCGAGGCTGTTGTATACGGAATATATACAAAGCTGGGAACATATCCTGTAAGAGCATTTTGAAGCATACCGCTTCCCGTTTTTAATACACCTACTACTCTGTAATCTTCAATCGCACCGTTTATATTAACGCTTATCGTATTACCGACAATATTATCTGTGCCGAAATTCTGGCTGGAAAATGCTTTGTCAACCATACAAACTCTGGCTGATGACGCAATGTCATTCTTGTCAAAAAACCTGCCGAACAACACCTTAAGCGACACCGTATCCTGTGCAGTTTCATTGATGCCCCAGGTTATCACCTCACTGCTGCTGTCACCCAGCTGGAAGCTTGACGGAAGAGCCATAACCGGCGTTGCACTGTCAATATAATTGTTCGCCAAAACAATATCAAGCTCCGAATTTGTCAGCGGAAGCTTCTTACCTTCCTTAACGGAGATATTCATTCCGCTTAAACCAAGACTGTCAAGCTCATTGTTCACGGCGGTAGTACCGCAAGCGCTTATACAGCTTATAACGATAACTGATGTTACCCCTATAATTATACCAATCATTAGCAGGACGGCTCTGCTTTTTTTGCGGAAAATATTACGCATTGCATATGAAAGAGTTTCAATCATTTTTCTCCTCCGTAGCTTTTGCAAAGCATTGCTCGGTTATTCCGTCAGGAGAGGAGAGGACAAGCTCATTTTCGTCAACGCCGGAAAGCACCTCTACCCCATTTTTGTACTCTTCCCCTGTTTTCACCTGTCTTTTTTCACATATCCCGGTATCGGAATAGCACAAAACATACTCTTTTCCGCTGTCGTCATATTTAATTGATTCGTAAGGAAGTATTACTGCGTTGTCTTTACTGCCAACGGTTATATTGCATTTTACAGAATAACCCGGTTTGATTTTGTCGCTTAAGCCGCTGTCTATCTTAACAATAACATCAATGGTAGTTTCCTTGCCTGCCGCAGTTGCGCTCTGTTTTGCAACATTGCCTATTTTTGTGACCTTGCCCTTCATTTTACTGTTTTTCAGAGCGTTGCAGGACACTATAGCTTCCTGCCCCAATTTAATATCGGCGATTTTGCTCTCACTCACATCAAGCCTTGCCTGTATTGAGTCTGACCTTGCAATCTTGAACAATTCATCTCCCGGAGATATGAGCTGACCGCTTTTAATGTTTACCTCACCGATAACTCCGTCGTATTCACTGTAAACAGTAATGGAATCACTGCCGGCAGTGTTATTCAAGGATATAGCAATACCGTCTTGATTATAGTCATCAAGCGAATTTATATTTCCGCTTAAAACCGACTTTATTATTTCATTTTTATCGGCGAGATTAACGCTCTTATCGGCTGAATCCACAGATTCTGCCGAGCGTATCACAGTTGAATACAGCTTTTCGCCTTTTTTAATAATGTCGCCCTCTGAAACAAATACTTCGCTTACTTGAGAAAGCTGTGTAGCGTTTATTGTTTTATCATTGCAATATTCTATTCTTCCTGTGCAGGCTACTGTTGAGGTAACCGTCTGGGAATCAACGGTAATCACACTTACATTCGGAACCTGCGAGATTATAATTGCACTTATTGTAAAAAATAATGATATTGTAATCGCCGTAAAAGCCATCAGTGTTGTTTTTTTTACCACTGCCACCACTCCCTTGCTACTTTATTATTAATCGAATAGCGTGTTATTATTAATGGGAGTGTATATATTTCGATAATAAATTTACGTTTATAATTTGACAAAAAATACAGTGTATAAAGCGTAAAATTTCAATTAAAAATTCGCAATTAATGTATAAGTCACTTAAGCAAAATTATCAGGAAATCGCTGAAAATGCCTCCCTGATATTTTTCACACCGATAATTTCAATTCCGGGATAATTCGCCTTGTTAATATTTTTCAGGCTGTAATACGGAACAATACAACGCTTAAACCCAAGTCTTTGCGCCTCGCTGATTCTAAGCTCACAGTGAGAAACTGCCCTGATTTCGCCTGCAAGACCAAGCTCGCCGAAAGCAAGCGTGCATTCATCAATCGGCTTGTCCTTTAAGCTGCTCACAAGAGCTATGGCAACAGCAAGGTCAACGGCAGGCTCGTCAAGCCTTAGCCCTCCTACAATATTTAAGTAAGCGTCGGCATTCGAGAAATAAAAGCCTGCTCTTTTTTCTAAAACTGCAAGAAGAAGCGACATTCTGTTAAAATCAAAGCCTGTTGCCATTCTGCGAGGATTGCCGTAGCCGCTTGCACAAACAAGACCCTGAACCTCTGCGAGAATAGGTCTTGTACCCTCCATAGCGCAGGCAACGCAGGTTCCGCTGACATTTTTTGGTCTGCCCGAGAGAAGCATAAGCGACGGATTTGCAACATCAAACAGTCCCTTGTCGCTCATTTCCAGTACACCGATTTCGTTAGTAGAGCCGTATCTGTTCTTAATCGCTCGCAAAATGCGGTAGGTCATCTGTTTGTCGCCCTCGAAATACAATACGGTGTCAACAATATGCTCAAGCACCTTAGGTCCGGCTATTGCACCGTCTTTATTAACGTGACCGACAACAATAATAGGTACATCAAGGCTTTTTGCACAGCGCATAAACATATTAGTGCATTCTCTGACCTGAGTAACACTGCCCGGTGACGAGCTTAAATCAGATATGCTCATAGTCTGGATTGAATCAATCACGACAAGCCCGGGAGCTTCCTCCTTTATTATTTCGCAGATTGTCTGGCAATCTGTTTCGGTATACAGAAAAATATTTTCGCCCTCAACGCCGAGCCTTGAGGCTCTGAGCTTGATTTGCCGCTTTGATTCCTCACCCGAAACATACAATACCTTGCGTCCGTCCTTACCCATATGATCGCAAACCTGCATCAGCATGGTCGATTTTCCGATTCCCGGGTCGCCGCCAATCAAAACAAGCGAGCCTTTCACAAGACCTCCGCCGAGAACACGGTTTAATTCCTTTGAGCCGGTTAAGTATCTTTTTTCATCGTCTGTATCAATTTTGGTAATCTCCTGAGGAGGAGAATAAATCGCGGATTTGGAAAGAGATGAGGCAGGTGATTTTGCCTTAACGGTTTCCTTTATTTCCTCATTCATAGAATTCCATTCGCCGCAGCCCGGGCATTTTCCCAGCCATTTTGCAGATTCATATCCGCAGCTTGAACAAATATATACGCTTTTAATCTTTGCCATTGTTATTTCCTCGTAACTTTGATTACTTTATTTCTTTTTTAAAATTACAGCCTGATTTCCCATTCCCTTGAACACACTTACAAATGTGCTCATTGAAATGCTGTACGAAGTACCTGTTCCGTCGTCGCTTACCGTGACTGTTCCGTTGCTTTGGTCAAAGCCGATAAGAGTAAGACAATGCTCGGGATAAAGCCAGGCGATAGTTTCATTGTTTCTTCCTGTCCAGACCGCGTTTACTGTCGGCATTACCCAGCCTGAGGTTGCCCAGATTACAACGGGATTTCCTCTTAATATCTGAGCATATAAAAGCTCGGGAGCGCAGCCTGAAAGATTTTCTGCGTACCATAAATCTGATTTGCCGATAGATTTAAAATATCTATCAGCAGTTGTTACTATACACGGTGCATAGCAACCGAAGCCGCTGTATGTATATGGATCGCCGATAAATTCATATCTGAAGTCGCCTGTATAATACGGTCCTGTATGCTTTGGCAAGAAATCATCAGCCATAGTCGTTTTTGAAACGTCAAAGCCGTAGTAATTCAGCACAGATGTAAGAGCAGTTACCTCACACCCTGTCGGAAGCTCAGGAAATTGACATAGGTTATTAAAGCTCAATGTTTTAGCACTGCTGCCTATTGAAACAGCACAATATGCTTTCACGCCGTTATAGGCGGTAGCAGTTATAATCGCAATACCTCTGCCCTTTGCAGTTACAAGTCCTCCTGCCGCTTTAACCTCAGCAACCTCCGGATTATCTGTTGAATAAAGAATACTATACGCACCCTCGCCGCTCGGCAATGAGCTGTTGAGGTCGAAGGTTTCACCTGCGCTGAGTTTCAAGGAAAGCCTGTTTAGCTGTAATTTTGTTGGTGCATTTTTAACGGTGACAGCACAGGAAACCTTTATTCCGTTGTATGTAACTGCGGTTATTTCGGCAGTACCTGTCTTTTTCGCCGTCATAAGTCCTCCGGCGGCTTCAACGGGAGCAACAGCCTCGTTACTGCTCGAATATACAATATAGTATGCACCCTCGCCGCTTGGCAGAGAGCTGTTAAAATCAAAGGTTTCACCAACGCCAACGGTGAGCGTTGTTTTATTAAGACTTATTGAAGTAGGCGCGGCTTTTACCGTAACCTCGCAGCTTGCAGTCGCTCCGTTCTTTGTTGTGATGGTTATTATCGCCGTGCCGACAGCTACGGCTGTCATTTTGCCTGTGACACCATCAACAACAGTGCATATTTCGTTATCGCTTGTGTAAACAGCGTTTGTCAAGTCCGAGTCTGTCGGAGAGCTTTTAATAAGGGTATAGCTTTCACCGACACCGAGCGTAATTGATGTTTTGTTCAGATTTACCGTATCCGGTTGTGTCGGTTCTGTCGGATCAGTTGCAGGGTCTGTAATAGGGTCAGTAAGCGGGTCGGTTGGTTTTGTCGGCGGCTGTTGTGTGGGATCGGTGCCTGAGTCGGTCGTACTGTCTGTTTCAGTTTCGCTTGCCGGGTCAGTAGCCGTAACAGACTCGGTTTCTGTTTCGGAAGGAGCAGTTGGATTGGTTGCAGGGTCGGTAGGATTATAATTGCCGACAGGTTTTCCGATTCCCAAATCGTCCGACAACAAATCAAGGCAATACTTTTGAACAAATACGCAGTCCGATAAATTCACCTTATTGTTTTTATCGACATCTCCGCACAGAACCTGAGCATCGGTGAATTCCATTATTGAAAGAGAGTATTTCTGAATTTCCAACGCGTCCGCCAAAGAAACTTTTTTGTTGAAATCAACATCACCTAAGGTAAGCTCCGTTTCAGCTTGGCTTAGATTAGTATCATTCGTTGCATCATCATTGCTGTCAGAGGTTACAGCGCTGACAGGCAGGAAAGACAGAATGAGCACCGCGCTCATAACAACAGATAACAACGACAAAATCTTCTTATTTTTCAATTTTTTCACTCCTATATATCGGCAAATTTCTTATTATTATATCACCAAATGCAGATATCGGCAAGCTGTGGTCAGTTGTCTGCTGCGTGAAAAAAAGCAGCGGCAAACCGCTGCTTTTAAATTGCGATAATTAATCAGCTCTACCCAAGAGATAATCAACAGAAACCTCAAGTATATCTGCGAGTGCAACAAGCTCAACATCGGTAACAAACCTTATCTGTCCCTCAAGCTTAGAAAGTCCTGAAGCGTTCATATCTACTCCGTTTACCTGAAGCTGTGCCAAAAGCTCTTTTTGCTTCATTCCTTTCTTTTTTCTTGCTGTCTCTACTCTTGCTCCTATCAGATTTCTCGTGCCAAGTTCCTGCTTACGCAACCTCATTACACTATCACTCCGCATTTTTCTATACGCAAAAACAGAACAAAAAAAGCAACGGGCAATTACCGTTTGATTTTTTCTGCCGATTTACGCTTTATAGAACATTATAATATCATTAAAGAAAAAAAACAAGTGAATTTTCCGAAAAAAAACAACAAAGATGATATTATTACAACATTTGTGTTACATCAGGTCAGTAACATCAAAATATTGTAAAAATAAGTCAAAAACCATAGCAAAATACAAAGAGTAAAGCAGAAAATAACCAAATTAAAAATAAACGAAAAATAAATTGTTAGTTTTCTACATAGGTATTATACATTTGCACAATTCTCAGGGTAGATTATGTGAAAGCTGACGGCTGATTTCTTATAAGCCATACTTAACTTTAATACGGTTAAGCTTTTTGCCTATCGGCTTTGTGAGTAATATAAGAAAAATCACATTTGAGACTGCATAAACGACCATTATAGGCAGTGATGACGAAACATAAAAAATATATCGGCTCTGGTTAAAGCCGCCATCCGCCCAGAGAGTTGTCCATATATCCATAATCATTGAATAAAAAACGCCTGATAACACTCCCCAGACTGAAAGAGTAATCCTATTCTTTACGATAAACATTGCAAGCAGACCCGAAAACAGACCTACAAGTCCCCATACCATCATCTGAAACGGCGTCCAAGGTCCTTGACCAAAATAAAAATTTGACAACAGCGCAGAAAAAGCGCCCACAATAAAACCACACTCACCGCCGAAATAGAGCGCAGTAATAACAACAATAGCGGTAACAGGTTTAAAAAAAGGAATAGGTGAGAATACAAACCTGCCTGCCACTGAAAGAGCCGTCATAACGGCTATAACGGAAACAAGCTTCCCGTTTGATTTGTTTTTTTCAAAACGCATTACAAAAGCCGCTGTTGCTAAAACCGCTACTATTAACGATGCAATATCATATCTGCTGTTTTGAAAAAGTGAAAAAGAAACAATTACCGTTATCGGTACTGCAACACAAAGCAGAAGCGCGGCAGTGGCTTTTTTTACTTTATTCATTGCATTTCCTCCTGTGAGCTGAAACACTTGGCTATATCCTCACAGCTTATTACGTTTTCGATTATCCCTCTTGAAATCCTGTTGGCGGCAGTAGTGTAAAAGCTGTTTCCGCTGAAAAATTCACGAGGCGGCGAGCAGGCAATTATCTCTCCGTTAAACAAAAGAGCGCAGCGCTCGGCGGTGTCGGCGGCAAATTCTAAATCGTGAGTAACAGTTACAACCGACATTCCCATACTGCACAAATTCTTAATTAATTGCGACAGCTCTGTTTTTGTTTTAGGGTCAATACCCTTAGTAGGCTCGTCAAGCAGCAAGACATCAGGCTTATTAAACATAAGCTTTGCCAACGCCGCTCTCTGCGTTTCTCCGCCGCTTAAATCATAAGGATGACGGTCAAACAGATGCTTTATATTAAACAGCTGTGACAGCTCTTCTATGCGCTGTGCTCGTTCAGCTTCACTTAACCCAAGCTCACGGGCAAACTCCGTTAAATCTTCAATTACCGTATCCTTTAAAAACAGCATCTCCGCCCTTTGCGGCAATAAAGAGAGCTTAAGCCTTTTTTCACGTTTTATCGTTCCCATATACGGTTTACTCGCTGAACAAAGCAGCTTCAGAAGCGTACTTTTTCCTGCTCCGTTTGCTCCGAGTATGCACAGGCTTTCACCTTTGAGAATATCAAGATCAAGCTGTCTAAGAACGTCGGGTTCATCTTTTTTGTATCTGAAATGTATATTTCTCAGCTTGATTATGCGTTTCTTGCCTGTGTTTTGTGAATTTGAAGCTGCATTATTTCTAACGATATTCGGGCAAATTCTGCGCAGGTACGCTCTGCCCTCTCTTATATCAAGGGGACATTCGCCTGCATTACCTGTCATTGCATAAATACGTGAAGCAGCAGGCAATGAGCTGAACAGATTTTCGTCTTTATCTTCAACTGTTTTCTTTGCAACATCTGACGGCTTACCGCAGTGCTTTATCGTGCCGTTATCCATCACAGCTACCCTGTCAGCAAGAGAGAAAGCGTCTTCAAGTCGATGCTCGGTCATAATTACTGTTGTGCCTGTTTCTCTGTTCAAGCGTGTAACTGCATTTAAAAATTCACGGGCGGCAATCGGGTCAAGCTGTGAAACAGGCTCGTCAAGTAAAATCAGCTTAGGCTGCATAGCCATAACAGAAGCTAAATTCAGAATCTGAGTCTGACCGCCCGACAACTCGGAGGTGTTCTTCTCAAACCAAGACGAAATGCCAAGAAAGCTTGCCATCTCACCTGTCCGTAACCTGATTGTGTTCTTGTCAAGTCCTAAATTTTCAAGTCCGAATGCCAGCTCGTGCCACACCTTGTCTGTCACGATTTGGTTATACGGATTTTGTATAACAAAGCCGATGTCCTCGGGCTTTGCACTCTCACGGGGATTGCCGAACAGAGTGATTTTTCCGTTGAGTTTACCAACAGGTGAAAGCTCTTTTTTTATGAGCCGCAGCAGGGTTGTCTTGCCGCTTCCGCTGCTGCCGAAAAGCAAGAGGATTTCTCCCTCGTTAATGGTGAGATTAATATTCTTAAGTGCCTGTGTTTCACTTGTGGGATATTTAAAGCTTAAATTTTCGATATTGAGTATTTCCATTTTATCTCACCCCACAGGTTTATTAAGGTCGGTGTCAGAAAATATAAGGCGCATAAAGCATATGAATAATTAAATGTCAATAAGTCCATCTCAGGATAATAATTATAGCTCATTGTACCACTGATAAAGACAATGTATATTGTTGCGCAAAGAGTAAAGCACAGCAAAATCAAATCTCTTATTCTGAAACGAAAACGTGAATAACTGACCCTTTTGCGCTTGCCGTAGCCTCTTGCCTTCATTGAGTCGGACTGCTCAACTGCGCCTTCAAGACTTCTGCCGATAAGCGCCGAAAAGACTGCTGTATATCTCTTGGTTTTTTTAATTAATCCACCCTTAATCGGATTAATGGAATTCTGTATTCCGACTATTTCAGAGCCGTTTCGTATAAATTGAGGAATAAGTCTGAGCGCCATAGAAATTATAAGAGCCGCATTTGGGATTAACGCGCCGAACAGGCATAGAAACTTGTCAGGGGTTATCACCGTGTTGTAGCACATAAACCAGATAAGCACCGATGTTATAACAGCGCCGAAATATATGCCGTATACTAAGGCTTCAAGCGTTATAGGGTTGCCGTTGAGAAAAAACAGCACGGTAATGCCGTTATGGCTGAATATGGGATTAGTCAGAGCTGTAAGTATAAAAATAAGGAAATAAAACAGGACATTTTTCAGGGTCTTAAGTGACAGAGCAAATAAAACCGCCGAAAGCAGGGAAATTACGGCAATAACAATATTACGGCTGAACATTGTAACACATACAGCCGAAACAAGATATATAAAAGATGATAAAGGGTGAAAAGCAGAAAATCTTTGCATAATATCTCCCAAAATTAATACACGTTTGACGCACCAAGGTCAGCACCTAAATCGCAGGTATACCGCCACTCAACCTTATCGCCGTTTTTCAGCTTATAATTTGCGGCGGAGGTATTTCCAAAATCGCCGTTCACGCTGAAAAACCATCCGCTTAAGTCACCGCACGAAAACTCATATATGTGGTTTATTCCCTGAACATAAACTGAGCCGAGAGAATTTTGCTGTGCACCTTGGTATTCCATATGTATACGCTTGTCTTTTACTGCTTTTTGCAAAAGTGAAAAAGCAGTGTCATTCTCATCAATGGCATACTTTGTTTTCTTAAGTATAATTCCGTCACTCGGGACGTATTTTTCACTTTTCAGGCTCACGTCAAGCTCTTCATAGTTATCAAGTATTGTTTTGCAGTCTATTGATATTGTTGCGTAGCTGCCCGTATCGCTCTCAGGAGTAGACGAATAGTATTCCTCCGTTGTCTGTATTGAACAGGAGGAAAACATAATAGTCAGACAAAGCAGGAGCAACAGAGAATAAATTTTCTTTTTCACATTAATCCTCCAGTGATATGCCGTTATCAATAGGCTTATCTTCATAAGTTTTATCAATTTTATTGCTGTCAGGATTACCGTTAGGATTGCTTTCGGATATATTATTCGTTTTGTCTTCAGAGGTATCGCCGACCTCAGCTTTTTGCGCTGATTTCTTTTTCCTTATAAAATAGTAATACCCAACTGCGCCAAGAGCTAAGATTATAACGGCAGCAGGCACAATGAATAAAAGCGGATTCATTGAACTACCGTTATCGTTCTGCTTTACAAGCTCGGCAGAAGCGTTATCACTTTCCAAATTCAGATTTTCATTCAGAACGCTATCGTTGCTTTTTTGCTGAAAGTTATTATTTGTTTCAGAAGGTTTAGCTGTTGTCATTTCGGTAGCTTTCTCGGTTGACTTCTCAGCAGCCGTTACAGAGCCGCCCTGCACACCTCCGGGAGTTGAAGAATTAGTTGATATACTGTTATTCGGAGCTGACGAGGAGTTTGCTGCCGCAGCGTTATCGCCGGATATGCCTGTGGCGTTGTTATTTGCGTTTTCAGACGTGCTGTTTCCCTTCGGCGGAACGTAAATCGTCGGCTGTTCGGTAGTGTGTTCTGCTGAGAACACGGTCATAGTCACGCCGTCCGTAAAATCAAAGAGTCTTGTCTGACCACTGTAAAATCTGTCGAGTGCCGCTACTGCTCCGAGCGCCTGTTCACTCGCCATTGCGTCCGCGCTTTCGCCTGATTTATGAGCAAAGCCGCCGCTGCTCTGTCTGAAGCTCATAAATGAATCAAGCAGGCTTTTATCCTTGACGAACATCGGGTCATTCTGCGGGTCAATCCCGAGTGAGCAGAGAGCAATAATAACCTGGCTTATGCTTTCGCTGTTTAATACACCGTATGACTCATAGCCGCCGTCATTTCTCTGAGCGTCCGAGAGAAATGAAAGCGCTTCATCAATTATTTGACCTACTGTTTTAGTCACAGCTTTACCGTTTTTGTTATACCTCGGCACATAAGTATATGTTACGCTGTCATATCTGTACGGTGCAAGTGCATACAGCGCCATCGCGGTAGTGTCTACATCTGACCTTGACCCCATCGGGACAATCGAGAAGCCGCCGTCCCTTAACTGATATTTAAGTATTTCGGTTATTATTTCATCTCTTGTGTAACAGCTTCCGTCGGGGATTTGTGTATTCAGGCTGTCGAGCGCGATTAACCCCCATACCCAGCCGTTCATACCCTGTCTGCCCAGAGAAGCGGTGTTCTCCCTGTTGTATACGCCGTCCGCAATCAGGTTTACGCCGCCTACATTATAGGGGTTACCTCCTGCCGATATTACGGAAAGAGTGATTTTATGATAATCCGTTGCATAGGTTTCGGACAGCGTTCCTGCTTCGCTGTACTTTTTTGTAACATATGTGTTTATGGCATTCAGGTAATTCTGCGGATAATCCTCAAATCCCAGTCTGCCCATATAGCAGGCATACCATTCTCCTCCTGCGTTTTCGGATATTGAGCGAGTAAAGCTTTCCACAAAAAGACAAGCATCACAGCCTTCAACGGATTTTTTCCAATTGATTATACCGTTCGCTGTTGTTCTGAAATCGTATGACGAATATTCAGCGGCATTCGCAGGTGTAACGGCTAATGAGGATATAATTAAGAATATAACAAATAGAATTGCAGTCGCCTTTTTCATCACT
>DKZT01000025.1:464-22476 GCA_002493755.1 Ruminococcaceae bacterium UBA7067 | reverse complement strand
TTTTCATCACTCAACCTCCCGAAAATTAATTGAGCAAAGGCGCAGGTTAAACTGCGCCTTAATTATATAAATCAGATATTGTTTTCAGCTGTTGTCTGAATAAAAAGAGCCGATTTCTGCACAAGAATAGCATCTAAAACAGAAACCTGTCCGTCTCCGTTGCAGTCTGCTATCAAGGTCTGTATGTCTGAAAACTCAGAACCTGATAAAACAGCTTTTTGAATCATAATAGCGTCAAATATCGAAATCTTATTGTTACCGTCAACATCGCCGCTGATCGGGTTAAGCGACAGAATAGTGTTGTAATCGCTCAACGCAGAGTCAACCTCCGCCTGTGTTGCTGGCAGCTTAGCGGCAGTCTGCTTCATTTTTTTCAAGGCATTGAAGAGCGGCGACTGAGCTTTAGCTGTTGATTCTGCAATAGCTCTTGTAAGCTCTGTTTTGTCGGCTGTTTCGTAAAAGTCGGCGTGATACCCCCACTGCGGCATACCCGAAAGGTTTGCAGTGCCTATATCTGCTCCGCAGTCAAGTGAAAACTGCACTCTGATAACATCGCCGTTTTTAACATATGCCTGTGACATACCTTTAGACAACGATTCCGCCGTTGGCTGATTAATTGTATACATCCAGCCTGAAAGTCCGTAAACATAGTCGTTTGAGGCTAAATCGTTTGGCGTTGCATCCTCTTCAATGTAATCCCCGAATATAATATCCTCATCATATTCGTCATCGTGAGCCACTACCGCGTTTGTGATATAGTCCGGAATAGCGGCAGTATGCTCAAAGCTTATACTGTTGATATAAAATCCGTATTCATACGAAGCGTTATAGATTATGTTGTTTTCTTCAAGAGCCTTTTTGACAGCTGTTGCAGCCGTATCGCCGTCACTTATGCTTATAAGCGTCGGTTCAAGAACATAGCCGCACCCAACAGAAAATGCCTCGATTGATACAACGACGGTTTTTTCCTCGCTCGGCGCAGCAGCGGCATTTACAGTAAATGCGCACAACGCGAGAACGGCAGCCATCACTGCTGATGTGATTTTTTTGATTGCTTTCATTTTAAATTCCTCCGATTTAATTATTCATCTCGGAGTAACAACTAAAACGGATAAAGGTACGCATAAATAAAAAAGCGCCGCAAAGGGCGCAGCTGTGCTTAAGCTTTGCTCCGCCATTTTCCTCCGAAATGTGAGTTTATCGTAAATACGGCAGGTCTCCTGGCTCAAATTCAACCTACTCGCCCGTCTTCCCGACCATTTTTTATTAAGGTCAGTGACATAATGGACTTTCGTCATTTTTACAGTAGCGGGGACTGCTGCGGATTCTAACCGCATTCCCTTTTAATTTTCCGAAAGGAAAAACCGTAAATACATATTAATGTTATAAAATAGTTTACTTTATTTCTCATATGATGTCAAGCTAATCTTTTCCGTATTATATTCCGAATCGTTATTACAGCATAGTGCAGATGTCAGATTTTCAATATCAAAGCAGAAAAAATTCCACTGCTTATCATCATCGCTGTGCAATATTATATCCTCACACGCAATATCAAAATAAAAGCTTTTCGGCGACAGAGAAAATCCGAGTCCTTTTGCCTTCATATAGCTTTCCTTTAAGCACCAGAGCTTATAGAATACATCTTCTTTATTATCGGAGTTTTTAAGATACTCAAGCTCACTTTTGCAAAGTACAATACGTCCAAGCGCTGTATAATCCTTTTCACTGTGAGCCTGAATATCAAGTCCTACGGGTTTATCAGACAAGGCTACGGCACATATACCGCCGCTGTGTGAGATAGAAATATATTTGCCGTTATTAAGCTTTGGACAACCGTTTTTATCTTTGAACAGTACCTCCGAGCTTCCGAATATCAGCTTAATCATAATACCGACAGTCAGGCAGTCAAGCTTATCGTCATTCTGTTTCAGGCGTTTATAGCGTTCAAATCGCTCCGATGACAGAATTTTTTTCGCATCTGCAACATTATTATATATTTCAGCCTGCTTGCTCTCAGCGTAATATATCTTTGTCATAATTTTATATACTCCCGTATTTTATGTGGTTTATCTGTGGTTTAACGCTATTCCTCTGGCATATTTTGGCCGCCACGTCCCGATAAAATACAAGGTCAGAGAAATAGCCGCCGAGATTATCCAGCCAATGGGCCAGCTCCACCAAATGCCGTCAGTGCCAAAGAACGGAGATAATACAAACGCCATTACAACTCTTATGATAAGATCCGAAAAGGTTGTAGTCATAAAGCTCGCCATTGCGCCGCCGCCCTTTAATACGGCGTCAGTTATGAGCTTTACCGCAACAGAAAAATAAAACGGAGATGTTATAATCAGAAAGCTTGAGCCTGTTTGAATTGCGGTTTCACTCGGCGAATTCATAAAAAGCGACACCAGGGAATCTTTAAATACAAGTGAAACACTCGTTAAAACCGCACAAACAGAAAGAATCATAACAAGTCCGCTTTTATAGCCTTTAACCACTCGTTTTAGCTTCTTTGCACCGATGTTCTGAGCAGTATAGCTTGAAAGTCCGTTGCAAAGCGAGGTAAAGCACGTAATGCAGAATGTATTGATCTTTACCGCCGCTGAATATCCTGCGACTGTGGCTGAGCCGTAACCGTTGATGATACTTTGTATGAATACATTTCCTACGGAAACAAAGCTTTGCTGAATAATACTCGGTACGGCTATACGGCTTATGTGAATGAGCATTGATGCAGAAAAAAGCGGAGCTTTATCGCAGGTTTCGGCTTTTAGCGCGGACAGCCTTTTAATAAGCACAACAAAAGCAAGTGTTGAAGCAACACCCTGCGCAACAAAGGTTGCCCACGCTACGCCGGCAACTCCCCAGTTAAAGACAGCGACAAAAAGTAAATCAAGACCTATATTGCCGAGCGAAGAGGCAATAAGAAAATAAAGCGGAGTCTTTGAATCGCCCAACGCCGTAAAAATAGCATTGCAAATATTATATACAAATAAGAATATAAGACCGAGTATGTAAACCCTGAGATACAGGCTGCTGCTGTCAAAAATATTTCTTGGTGTATGGAGCAGAGAAATAACAGGGTCACAGAATATAAACCCTAATACGCTCAAAAATATACTCAGTGCAACAAATGAGATAAACGAAGTGTTTATAGCCAGACGCATATTACGGTAATCCTTGCCGCCGAAGTATTGTGAAATAACAACATTGCACCCTATTGAGCCGCCCATAGCTATTGCGACAAATATCATAGTAACCGGAAAAGAAGCGCCGACAGCCGCCAAAGCGTCCTCGCCTGCAAAATTTCCTGCAACGATACTGTCAGCCATATTATACAGCTGTTGAAATACGCTGCTGAGCAGCATTGGCATAGAAAATGCCCATAATATTTTTGCAGGATTCCCCTTTGTTAAATCTGTAATCACACTAATCACTTCTTCCGAGCGCAGCAAACTGTGCTATAATTGTTTTTAGTATAAATCCACACTCGAATTTTGTCAATTAAGGAACCCGCATATAATTTTGCTATATGTCACATATTTGTTTTATTACAGGCTGTGCTTGTATTTTTTTCTTGTAGCCATTCCGCCTCTTATATGGCGCTGTGCTTTGTTTATTTCAAGTATATTTTTTACCTCGTCATATAATCCTGGGTCAACACCCTTAAGCCTTTGGCTCACGTCCTTATGCACAGTGCTTTTGCTGACTCCGAACTTTTTAGCTGTGCTTCTGACGGTTGCGCCGTTTTCAATTATGTATTCACCCAACTCAACAGCTCGTTCTTCAACTATTCCTTTCACACACTGTTCCTCCCTCGTATAGATAAGTTTAAAATAATATATGTATAGAAAGGGTAGTAATATTACACTTATTGCTGAAAGTGTTTTTATTGCTGTGACAGGCAATACGGCATTTATTATAAATACAACAAAATTCAAAAAAAAATTTTTAGTTTTCCATTGACAATTCAGTGAAAATAAACTATAATGTAAAATATAATATGATAAGGTAGGGAGATATTTATGTTAACCAAAAGCGAACTTGAAATTATGGAGCTTTTGTGGCAGCAGGAAGAACCGCTCACAAGCTCACAAATCATTGATATGTCTGAAGACAGATCATGGAAAAAAAGCTATGTGCATCTTTTGATTAATTCTCTTCTTGAAAAGGGTATGATTGAGGTAGTAGGATTTATCAAAACTACTAAGAACTACGCCCGTACATTCAAGGCAAAGGTTACCAAAGAAGAATACTCTGTTGACAGATACACTGGTTTGCAGGGTTTTCAGCAGAGCGATATCCCGAAAATGGTTTCAGCGTTGGTTAATAAGACTACCAACCCGTCTTTGTTAGATCAGCTTCAAGAAATAATTGATAAGAAGAAATCAGAGCTTCAGAAATAATTATTAATCAGGCTATTCATTTTATTATTAAATTATAAATATTTTAGAGAGTGATTTTTATGTTAACAAAAAGCGAACTTGAAATTATGGAATTATTGTGGGAACAGGACGAGCCTTTGACCAGCTCCCAGATAATTGAAATGTCGGTAAACAGATCATGGAAAAAAAGCTATGTGCATCTTTTGATTAATTCTCTTATAGAGAAAGAAATGATAGAGGTTTCCGGATTTGTTAAAACAACCAAAAATTATGCGCGTACATTTTCTGCAAAGCTTACAAAGGAAGAATATACAATAGCTCAATTTACTTCACTTCACGGCTTTAAAGACGAGGATATTCCAAAGATTGTTACTGCTTTGATAAGTCACACAGACAGCCTTGACGTCGTTCTTGATATTGAAAAGATTGTTCAGGATAGAAAAGCAGAACTCAATGCTTAATTTATTTATTATAACGTACTGATGAATTTAATTGTTCGTCGGTACGTTTTCAAACTAAAGAAAACTATTCCCAATGAGGTCAAAATGAGTATTACCTTCTATTCTTTTGTTATGGCGGTCATAACAAGCAGCGTTTTGATATTGTTGATATATTTCATAACAAAAAATAAGCGGCTCAACAAGCACATAGGCTTAACAAGCATAATTATCCTTTATGTTTGTTCAATAGTCAGGCTTTTGATACCGATTGAATTCCCTAAAAATCAGATAATTATTAAAGACAAGGTTGTATTCCGTGCATTTTCCGCTTTTTTATTTTCCCCTGTTATTGATACAAGAGCAAACAGGTTTGAACCGATAACCGGAATTACATATGTAGACTTAATTGCACTGGCGCTTACGCTGGTGTCCGTTGTACTTCTGTGCAGACAGCTGTATAAGTATTTTCGATTTAAAAAGCTTATAGGCTCTTACTCAAATTTAGCGACAAACAGAGAAAATGAGCTGTTTGATAGAACGCTTAAGGAACTGAAAATAAAACGAAAAGTTAAGCTGTTGGTGATAGACGAGCGTGTCGCTCCAATTACTTACGGTGTATTTAAGCCTGTTGTGCTTATGCCCTGCAACGATTATGCAGATAATGAGCTGAGCTTTATCTTCAGGCACGAGCTGAATCATCAAAAAAATATGGATACACTGCTTAAGCTCCTTATTGAAATATATTGCTGTTTATTCTGGTGGAATCCGCTTGTTTATCTTTTAAGAGCTAATCTTTCACAAAAGCTGGAGCTGAAATGCGACAGCAAAACAAATCTTAACTCCACAAGCGATGAAAAACTCGCTTATCTTTCAACCATACTTAAGTGTATGAAAAACCAAAATAAGAATAACACAGAGCTGAACAACCAATTGGGCGTTAAATGCTCGCTTGTTTCTTCAGAATTTGCTTCTGAGGATAATGATAAATTCATAAAAGAGCGTTTTGAATTTATTCTTGATAATAAGGATACAAAAACATACGGCAGAGTTGCTAATTCTGTTTTTGCTGTCATTTGTGCGGCTATTCTTGCAGTTTCCTATATATTCATATGGCAGCCGTCAGACGGTGGTTATATTCCACCGGAAGCGTGTATGGAAAACGGTGAATACTATAAAGTGTCAGATTCGTCAAATTCATATCTGGTAAAACAGCCAAGTGGAGACTATTTATTCTACTTTGAAGACTTTGATAAGCCAAAATATGTATCTAAAGAAGAATTTGACAAAGGGCTTCATGACGGTTATCCGGTAATTGAGAAGTAAAAGCGGCAGTGTGAACCTCAGGTTTGCACTGCCCTTTTATGATAAAGTTTCAGTAGGAGGTGAAAAAATGAATAAGCTTAAAAAGACTGTTTCACTCACAATGTGTGCGATTATGCTGCTCACAAGCGGAGTAATTGGCGCTTCAGCAGCCGAGACTTCAACAGCAGACGAACAGGCAATATCCGTTGCAGCAGCTGCTTCCGAACCCGGCATTGAGCCGCAGGCTGATGTAATCTATTGGAAATACCGATACTACAACGGTCACTACCAGAAGAGGAGATGGAACGACACAAAACAACTCTGGGTTGATTTGATGTGGATAAACTGTGACGATGAATTTGTATAATTAAAACGTGAATAATTGTCACAGATAAAATATCCCGTATAATTCTATCTAAAGCAACAGCCGCAGCAAGGTTTATTTTGACCTCACTGCGGCTGTTGTTTAATTTTTTGTAACTAATTTTTACGAGTTTGTGCTGTTAGCAATCTGAGTGTAAATTTCCTCGGGTATCATCGGTGTGTTAATTCTTCCCAATATATCAGGCGATATTTCACCGCTTGAAACGTACTGTCTGCCCGCTTCTTTCATTACCTCTAAGAACGGCTCTGTTACAGGCAGAGCTTCTTTTTCGTTGAACAACGGTGATTCTGTAACTGTGATTATAGTTGAATGCTCCTCCCCGAACATCAGCTTGAATTGTGCAATCATAGCTTCAAAGTTGTTTTTACTGCTCGGGAAACCGCAGCCGCAAATCATAATATATCTTTTATTTGAGAAATCGTGTTCGCTGATATGTTCATAATGCTCGCCAACCTTTTCCATAGCCATTGACGAAAGCGGCATAGTCCTGTCAACAAGAACCTTAAGGTTAGCAGGCATACCGTAGCAGTACAGCGGAAAGCTCCAGACAATAATATCAGAGCATAATATTTCATTGAGGATTTCTTTCATATCGTCTTTGATAACGCAGCTGCCGCCGTTTCGCTTGCACACAAAACAACCCCTGCAAAACTGTATGTTCTTATCAATTACATCAATAGTCTTGATATCTAAATTATTCTCGCTGTTCATACCTTCAAGAAAAGCACGGGTCATATACATAGTATCGCTTGCATTTCTTTTTGGCGAACCGTTAAATACTAGAACCTTCATAAAAGCATTCTCTTTCCGTGTTTATTTGTTTTTGCGTTTCAGTATGTTCAAAACAATATATATTGCGATTAATAAAACCGTTGAGCCGCCTAAAATCAAATACATTGTATTAAGCTCTACCTTATCGCCGAAGAAATAAAAGTTGCAGTCAATTCCGTCCTTGATTGCGTTTATTCCTTCAGACGGCAGTCCGATATTTGACAGCTCATCAAGCGCACCGCGCATTATGTGGTTGCGGATAAGAGAGGTGCCGTATGTTCCGGGAAGGAAGGACAAAACCTTTTGCAAGCCGTCACTGAATTCCGATATAGGCATATATGCTCCGCAGATGAAGCCGTAGCCTGCGCTGATGATTGTTCCGAGTGCTGTCATCTGTCCCTGTGACGATAAAAAGCAATTTACAATGCTTGATAAAGCCGTACCGAACATCACAAGCAAGAATACATCTGCAAAAACAAGCATAACATCTGAAAAAGTCATATACCAACCATTGCTTGTAAGATATATAAATCCTACGGCTGTGGTTATAACGCAAATGATGAGTGTTGATATTGCCGTTGAAATATAGTAGCTGAGAGCAAGTGTAGAACGCTTAACCGGAGTCATTGTCAAATCACTTCTCGCTCCGCTCACTTTATCCTGAACCATAAGCATATTTGACATAAAAGCAACTGTTACACAGCAAACTGCAAGAAGTGATGACAGCAGCTGACCGCCGACAAGAGCGTTGATTATTCCGTCTGGAGCATTCATCTCAGCAGGAATAACAGATTCAAAGGTCTTTTGAAAAATACTGCCAAGAAATGTTGCATACAGAACCAGTAAAATCACCGGCGTAATAAGCGATGTAAAGAACATACCCTTATCTCTGAAAAATAATTTTGTGTTTCTGTGAATAAGCGCTGATAACGAACTCATTTCTGTTCACCTCCCATAAGGCTCTTGCCGGTAACGGCAAGGAATACATCGTCCATCTTTCCTTTGGTTATTTCATAGTCATTGAATATATCGGGATATTTCAGTATCAATTCGGTTGCGGCTTTTGTGTTCGGAACTGATACACGGTAAGCGTCACGAAGCGCTTCATACGGCAGCTCAAGCTGTTTCACCTGCTGTTCCGATATGTTGTAAAGAGTTATAAAATCACCTGTATAGCTGTTTTTAAGCTCAAGGGGAGTACCCTGCGCCGAGATTTTGCCGCTGTCGAGAATAATTACATAATCAGCGTCAGCAGCCTCCTCCATATAATGAGTTGTCAGGAATACAGTCATATTTTCCTGACGGCGAAGCTGTGACACAACGCTCCATACCGTCCTTCTCGTCTGAGGGTCAAGACCCGTTGTCGGCTCGTCCAGAATAAGAATTTTCGGCTGATGCAGGAGCGCTCTGGCTATATCTATTCTTCTGCGCTGACCTCCCGACAGCTTGCCGACAGTACGCTTCAGAATATCTTTGAAATTAAGAAGCTCCGAAAGCTCGCTGAGTCTTTGCTTAAATGCATTACCCGTGATTCCGTAAAGTGCCGCACGGCTCTTAAGGTTATCATAAACTGACAGCGACTTATCAAGCACGGAATTCTGAAAAACAACGCCCAAATCTCTTTTTACTGTATCTACGCTCCTGTCAAGATCTTCACCGTTGATATAAACCTTTCCGCTGTCCTTACCAAGCTGACCGCACATAATAGAAATCGTTGTGCTTTTACCTGCTCCGTTAAGCCCAAGAAAAGCAAACAGCTCTCCTTTTTTTACACGGAAACTTAAATCCTGCACAGCCTTGACTTCGCCGAAGCTTTTGTTTAAGTTACTTATCTCAATAATATTACTCATTTTGATTCCTCTCCCCTCTTCTTGTTTTGAGTTTTTCATTTATTGCGTCTGCTGTGTGCCTGTCGCTTAAGTAGCTTACAAACCGCACAAATGCGTCAACAGTAAGAATAATAAATATCATCAGGCAACCGCCGAAAAAATCACCATACATTCCGATGCGGTAGCCGAGTATCATTAAAATCACCTCAAGTAAAACGGTATGGATTGCGGTGCGTATCCAGAATTGCTTTCTTGTAAGCTCGTTTTTTGAATAATACACAAGCGAAAGCAAGTCTGCCGCCAGCGAAAACAAAGCCACCTGCCACAAATATTCGCTTGAAAGCGACTTTATCGGTGGGTTTGAAAGGCTTAAAAAAAGTATTGTTGCAAACATTGAACCGGTGTATATTATAAAGAACTGCGATATAAGCGTACTTATCATTGTATTTTTTTTCATCGTATCAAGCTCCCTTCTATATATCTGCCGTCATATGCCCATTCGTTTTTTAAGCTCGCTGACATACTGCCTTGATACCACCGCTTTTTCGCCGCTTAAGAGTGTGGCTTCAAACCTGCCGGAAAGTGACGGAGTTATGTAGTCAATCTTATCTGCGTTAATTATCATTGATTTTGCAGAACGGAAAAAGCTTGTATCACGGCAAAGCTCCTCAAATTCATATAGCTTTAATCGGCTGTCAAAAACCTCGTCCTTACAGTAGATAAAGGACTTGTTCTCAACCACCTCGAAATAATATATCTCGTCAAAGCTTAATCGGTGTATTGCGCCGTCCTTATAGCCGATTATCCCCTTTTGAGTTGATTTAAGCTCCTGAAGCAGCTTAACCGTATCGGAGCTCATATTGTGGCAGCGAATGATAATTTCCTCTTCGGCGTCGCTGTCAATTTCCTCAATCGTAATCTTCATACCTCTGCCCTCCTTGATTATAAGAATAACCGATTAAATTTGATATGTAAATAAAAAAATTGTAAGTTGTCAAAATCAGGCGGTAAGATGTAAAATAAGCTTTATATAATAAAAGCTGCTGCAAACGGGCGGTATATTTTTATCCGCCGCTTGCAACAGCCTTTTAGTTATTTTTCTGATTTCACTAAAAAGGACTGTTCTTCATTTTACGCATTATTTACGATTAATTAAAGCAGAATTTGCCTTATCCGAAGTTTTATAGCTGTGCAATATACTAAGCGCATCAACTCTCTGTTACGTTATATATCCCATTCCTCATAATCAATATCAGTGTTTCCTTAGTCATTCCCCTGATAATTATACGACTTGAAATATTAAATAACACTTAAATCTCTTTTATTTTTTCAATTTTTGCTGTATTATAGAAAAACAAAATAAAAACAAGGAATGATTTTATGGTTATAGGCTGTCATTTATCCGTATCAAAAGGTTTTGCCGCAATGGGCAGGCAGGCGCTGTCTATCGGAGCAAACACCTTTCAGTTTTTTACAAGGAATCCCCGAGGCGGAAAAGCCAAAGAAATTGATGAAAAAGATATTGAAGAGCTTTTGAAACTGATGGTTGACAACAATTTCGGCACAATACTCGCTCACGCGCCATACACTCTGAACCCTTGCTCAAAGGACGAAAAAACAAGGGAATTTGCGCTTCAGACGATGACCGATGATTTAAAGAGAATGGAGTATTTACCGGGAAATCTTTATAACTTTCACCCGGGCAGTCACGTCGGACAGGGCATTGACAAGGGCATTGAGCTTATCATCGCACAGCTGAACGCTGTACTCACCGACGAAATGAATACAACAGTTCTGCTTGAAACTATGGCAGGAAAAGGCAGTGAGGTAGGCTCAAAATTTGAGGAGCTTAAGGCGATAATCGACAACACAAGGCTAAATCAAAAGCTCGGCGTCTGCCTGGACACCTGCCACGTTTTTGACGCAGGCTATGATATAGTAAACAACCTTGACGGTGTGCTTGAAGAGTTTGACAGGATCGTCGGAATTGAAAGGCTTAAGGCTGTTCACTTAAACGACAGTATGAATTACCTCGGCTGTCACAAGGACAGACACCAGAAAATCGGCTTGGGCGGAATAGGACTTGAAGCTTTTGAAAGAATCATCAACCACCCCGCACTTAAAAATCTGTCGTTCTTCCTTGAAACACCGAATGAGCTTGACGGCTACGCAGACGAGATAAGAACCTTAAGAGAGCATTACAAATAATAAAATAAGGGACTACAACGAGCGATTGAAGCAATCGGGTTGTAGTCCCTCTTAATTTGTGATCATTGTAACAGCAATGGGAGCAGGCACAATACCAGCACACCGAGCACAATGCGATACCAGCCGAACACCTTGAAATCGTGCTTTTTGATATAGCTCATAAGGAACTTAATTACAACGACAGACACTGCAAAGGCTACCACCATTCCAACAGCCAGAGAGATAAGCTCTGTACTCGTAAAGCCGAAGCCTTCCTTCAGGAAATATTTCAGCAGTTTAAAGCCGCTTGCGCCGAGCATAGTCGGTATTGCAAGGAAGAATGTGTATTCTGCAGCAGTTGTTCTTGATATGCCGAGCAAGAGCGCGCCGATAATTGTAGCGCCCGAGCGTGAAGTGCCGGGTATCATAGCAAGAGCCTGGAATGCGCCGATAATTAGAACGCTTTGGTATGTAATTTCGCTTATGGAATTTGCCTTTGGAACGCGCTTTTTGTTCCAGGTTTCAATAACAATAAAGCCTATACCGTAAATAATCAGCGTTGCCGCTATGACATACGGTGCATAGAGATATTCTGTTATTATATCGTCAAACAGAAATCCCAGCACTGCCGCCGGCACACAGCCTACAATTACCTTTGCCCACATACTCAGAATACTGCGCTCAAGAACAAGCGAATGTCCCGACGAGTGCTTAAGCTTTTGAATTTTCAGCGGCCAGAGCTGTTTCCAGAAAATAACTATAACGGCTAAAATCGCTCCGAACTGAATTACAACAAGGAACATATCCTTAAAAGCCTGCGTCATATCCATTTTCATAAATTCGTCAACAAGCAGCATATGACCTGTACTGCTTATTGGCAGCCATTCGGTAATTCCCTCGATTATACCTTGGAAAATTACCTTTAAAAGTTCAATTATGTCCATTTTATACCTGCCTTTCCGTATTTACTTGTTTTTGTCATAAACTATTTTCAAGCCTTTGATAAGCAAATCGTTATCTACGATAATACTACGCGTGCAAAACGGAATTATGCTCCCTGATAATCCGCCGGTTGCAATAACGGTAGCGCAATCGCCAAGCTCGTTTTCAATTCTCTCAACCACTCCGTCAACCATAGCCGCATTAGCGTATATCGCGCCGCTTTTCATACAGTCAACAGTGTTTCTGCCGATGATTTTTTTCGGAGCTTCAATGCTGATTTTGGGAAGCTGTGATGTACGTGAGGTCAAAGCCTCCTGTGAAATCTTAACTCCGGGAATTATCATTCCACCGAGATAGTTTTTATTTTTATCTATCACCGAAACGGTTGTCGCCGTACCCATATCAAAAATAATCATTGGCGGCTTATATTCATTCAGAGCCGCTATTGCGTCAACAACCTGGTCACTGCCAAGCTGTGCAGGATTATCGAGGAGTATATTTAGTCCTGTTTTTAGTCCCGGTCCGACAACAAGAGGAGTAACTCCGGCAATAAAGCTTACTGCCTTTTTTAAAATAGTAACAAGCGGCGGCACAACGGAGGACATTATTGCTCCGTCTATTTTATTAATATCTATCCCGCCGATTTCAAGCAGACTTTTAAATTCAACAGCATATTGATACTCGGTTTTGCCGTGATCGGTTGCAACCCTCGCTTCATACACTATTGTATTGTCCTCTTCGATACAGCCAAGTACAATATTTGTATTACCTGCATCAAGCGCTAATATCATATAAATCACCCTTTGTCCTGCAACATATACTTAACTTACCTGACCTGCTGTTCAAATAACACGGTAAATCACATAGTTACATTCAGATTAACTTATATATTATGCACTATAAAAAAGAAAAAGGCAAGTTTTAATAAATAATTTTCTTTACATTTTCACCTCATTATTGATATAATAAAATTATCATCATCAAGAAAACAATAAAGCATAAACGGCATAACTACGAAAGGAAAATGATATGCTTAAGAATAAAACTGTAATTTTAGGCGTCAGCGGCGGAATTGCCGCATATAAAATACCTAACCTTGCCCGCCTTCTCGTAAAGCAGGGCTGTGACGTTCACGTGCTGATGACTGAAAACGCCACTAAGTTTATTACACAGCACACATTCGAGGCGTTAACTTCAAATAAATGTATTGTTGACACATTTGACCGAAACCATCCGCTTGAAATAAAGCATATTTCTCTTGCTCAAAAGGCTGATTACGTGCTCATAGCTCCTGCTACGGCTAATGTAATCGGCAAGATTGCAGGCGGCATTGCCGATGATATGCTCACCACTACCGTTATGGCGTGTAAGTGTCCGATTGGCATTTCTCCTGCAATGAACACAAATATGTATGAAAATCCGATTGTGCAGGACAATATAGAAAAGCTCAGAAGATTCGGTTATACTATAATTGAGCCGAGCGTCGGAAGCCTTGCCTGCAGAGCCGTTGGAGCAGGAAAAATGCCTGAGCCGCAGGAGCTTTACAACTATATTGAGCGTGAGCTTGCATTTAAAAAGGATTTATCTGGACTTAAGCTGCTTGTCACGGCAGGACCGACTGTTGAGCCGATTGACCCTGTAAGGTATATTACAAACCATTCCTCGGGCAAAATGGGATATGCCATTGCAAAAGCGGCAATGCTCAGGGGTGCGGAGGTTACTCTTGTAAGCGGCAGATCCGCACTTGAACCTGTTCCCTTTGTAAATAAAATAGATGTTACTACCGCCGAGGAAATGTTTTGCGCTGTGACATCTTTGGCAGATGCACAGGATATAATTATTAAAGCAGCAGCTGTTGCAGACTACACGCCAGAAAACGTCAGCGAACAGAAAATCAAGAAATCCGATGACAACCTGAGCATAAAATTAAAGAGAACAAAAGATATATTAAAACACATCGGTGAACACAGGCGTGACGGACAGATTATCTGCGGCTTTGCAATGGAAACCGAGAATATGATTGAAAACGCAAGAAAGAAGCTTATAGGTAAAAATATAGATATGATAGCTGCAAATAATGTAAAGGTATCGGGCGCAGGCTTTGAGTATGACACTAACGTTTTAACTCTTATAACAAAAGACAGTGAAATTCAGCTGGAGCTTATGAGTAAATTTGATTGCGCTAACAAGCTGCTGGATGAAATATTAAGAATATCAAAATATCACAAATAAAAAAATGACAATATAACAACAAAAAGTTAAAAATAGGCTTGACAATTGCGACGAAAACAGATATAATACTTAAGGCGTTAAGGAAACGACAGTTTTACAGCCGTTCTTTTTCGCCTTAATATATATGGTGGGTATAGCTTAGTTGGTTAAAGCGCCAGTTTGTGGCACTGGAGACCGTCGGTTCGAATCCGACTATCCACCCCATATGACTCATTAGCTCAGTCGGCAGAGCACTTGACTTTTAATCAAGGTGTCCGGAGTTCGAATCTCCGATGGGTCACCATAATATGAGGGATCGGTTTTACCTTTCCCTCATATTTGTTAAATAATATTTTGGGCTATAGCCAAGCGGTAAGGCAACGGACTTTGACTCCGTCATTCGCTGGTCCGAATCCAGCTAGCCCAGCCAACTACAACACTGCAAAAATTAGCATATCTATCGCATTTTAAATCTAAAGTAATGCAACTGTAATGCAATGTTTCGCAGTTTTTTATTCTAAGCACCTCAGTGAGTTTTGATTGCCTCTGAGGTGTTTTTGTTTGCCCTCCCCCCCTACTTCAATTATAAAATCTTGCACAAAACCCACACCTCTTGTTTGTGCATTATTTTTTTTAAATTATTAAGAAAAGTATTGACTTTATGACCCCATTTTGCAGGAGTGTATTAACGCCCGACAAAAAGCCAAACAAGAAATATTCGGAGATTTTTTAGAGTGGTACGATAACGAAGAACCGGCTCCTGGCAGAAATATGATGAAGCGTGACAACAAAAATCCGAAGTTTATTTCCGTCTATGCTTTCTATATGACAGAGGACGGTGAAGTGATAAATACAATTCAGTCTGCGGATTTACTTGATGAAAGCGATTTAAATGATATTGCAAGGCTTGTTACCGAAGGAGCGTATGACGCAGTTTGTGAGCTTGATGAATACAATCTTTATTATTACAAGCGTATGCTTCCAAACGGCTTTGTTGCAGTATCGTTAGCTGATTCGCATTTTTACTATAACTCAATTTCAAGCTTATTGAAGTATTCGCTTGCAATAGGAATACTCAGCCTTGTAGCGTTCTTTTTTATTAGTCTGTTTTTGTCAAAATGGGCGCTCAAGCCTGTTGAAAAGGCGTGGGTACAGCAAAAGCAATTTATTGCCGACGCATCGCACGAGCTGAAAACTCCTCTTACGGTTATTCTTGCAAACACAAAGATTTTATCGGACAATAAAAATCAAGTCATAAAAAATCAGTTGCAATAGCTTGAAAGCACTAAGGCTGAGGCGGAAAATATGAAAAGCCTTGTTGAAAGCCTGCTGTTCCTTGCCCGTTCAGACGCTGAATTTGAGCAAACAAAAATGATAATCAACGATGTATCATTAAGCGACCTTACGGAAAGCGCTACACTGCAATTTGAACCTGTCGCATATGAACGGTGTATTAACCTTGAAACAGCCATTGAAGAAAATGTTCTTATCAAAGGCGACTCGTCACAGCTTAACAGGCTGTTACAGATTCTTCTTGATAACGCTTGTAAATATACACCCGAAAACAGTAAAATCATAATCAAGCTTACAAAAAATCGCCTGAGTGTGTTTAATACAGGCGCACCGATACCAAAGGAAAGTCTGCCGCACCTGTTTGAAAGATTTTACCGTGCCGACAAGGCGCGCAGCGACCGCTCCAGCTTCGGCTTGGGTTTATCTATCGCCAAAACAATCGCCGTAAATCACGGCGGAGATTTAAGCGTTGAAAGCAGTGAATTAATCGGCGGAAGCATTTTCACATTCTCATTCGATTAATAAAAGCACAGCGATATGCAGGCTTTTTGCCGTATACCGCTGTGCTTTTGTATTTTCACACACCCGTAATTTTAATTCTGTCAGCTTCTATGTCGGATTGACCGTTAACTATATCCTTAATCACCAGGTTAGTCTGCTCATCCATCTCGCCCTTTTTCAGAACAACACTGCATTCCGAGTTTTGAATAAACACAACACAGTCGGAAAAGCCCTTAGCCTTTATCAGACCCTCAATATTGCTTTGCTGTTGGTAAATATTTGCAATCTGTGCCGCATCCTTGACAGCCTGAGCCTTTGCTGCTTCGTCATTTGATACACCTTCAATTATTTCCTTTGCCTTATCAACAACCTCGTCCTGCACCTTCTGTCTTTCAGTGCGAACATCAGCGAAGTATTCCTCGGCTGACTTATTGTCTCCTGCTTTATTATCCTTATTCTCCTTGTCGGAAACCGGCTCATCCTTTTGATTATTCACCAGCTGAGCCTGACCGATTGTGCCGTCTGCGCTTGTCTTGATTAATTGGTTATCAGAAAACTGCCAATTTAGATAGACAGCCGCACCAAGTGCTAAAACAAGTGACGCCAGTATAATTTGTCTTTTTCCGATTTTCATTTTTATTCCTCCGTTTATTGTGATGATTTTGTTACGCAAACCCTTGCTGAAGATATGTTCAAAGCCTTTGTGACAGCCTCTAAAACCCTTTCCTTTATGGTAGAGCTGTCTCCGCCGTCACACACAACAAGCACCCCCCTTACATCAGGTTCAATAATTTTAAGCAGCATTCCGCTTTCACTGCCGTCAGACTTTCTGAGTGAACAGTACTGTGCGTCTATGCTCTCGTCATCTTTGGACTCTCCTGCGGTAGTATTCTGCTTTTTGTTAACCGCATACACATTTTCGCTGCCGCTGTCCAGAGTTAAGAAAATATCGGCAGCACCGACCCCGTCTATTTTTGAAATTATATTTTTCAAATCGGTTTCCAGCGTTTTTTTATAATCCGAAAGGTTAGTACATACCTGCCCCTCTGCCGCTGATTGCTGAGAGTCCTGCTTTGAGCCAGCCGCACCGCCGAAGAAGGTTGACAAGAATATTAAAGCAATACCGCCTATGCAAAGAACGATTATCAGCTTTTTTATTTTATCGTCCTTTAAAAGCTTTGACAGCTTAGCTTTCATATCCGTGTTTTTTTCATTATTCATCCGATACCCCTCCGACCAAAACCTTACAGTCAAGTCCCAGGTTATTTTTTATTCTGTTTTTTATTTTCAGTCCCTGTCCCCTGTCCTTTTCACTTATGTATATTACAGATTCTATACCTTTTATGTCTGTTAATTTGTCGGTATCTGTTATTATCTCTATTTTGTTCGCTGTGACCCCTATTTCACTCAGCTGTTCAGAAACAAGTGAACGGATTTTTTCCTTGGCGAGAGCTGTTGAATCTGTAAGCGCCTTATCCTCAAGCTCGGAAAAGCTTTTTTCATCAACATTGATGCCTCCCAGTTCATCAGAAATCGCTCCTGCAATTCCGCCGAGAGGCAGAATAATAACTCCTACCATAAATATACCTACCGCAAAGCGAACTATTTTTGACATTTTGCCGCTTGGCAGAAGCATCTCACACACAAGGCAGATTGCGGCGGCAGCGCATATGGAGCAAGCCCAGAGTATAACTTCATTCATTTATGAACCTCCCAATATCAATAACACAGCGGTTGATATAATCATAACAGTCATACCGCAAAGCAATAAGACAAGCAGCATTGTGACAACCTTTTTCACTCCGCAAAGCAGCGAGTTCGGCGCTCCCAGTGAAAACACCTCTGCAACCGCTGCACAGCTGCCGATTGTGAATATCCAGACTATACATTTAATTATCGCAGGTAAATAAAGTGCGGCAGTGCTGATTATCGCAAAAACGCCAACACCCGATTTTAAAAGCTTAAAGCTGCCCTGTACCGTCAGCAGAGCGTCGCTAAGCGCCCCTCCGACCACAGGCACAAAAGAGCTTATTGCAAATTTTGCCGCCTTAATTCCTGTATTATCTGCCGCAGTGCCTATAATACTCTGAAGCGATAAAACAGACACAAATATAGACATCAAAAAGGAAATAACCCACTTAAATATTGAGTGCGCCATATTTATTATTCCGCCGAGCTTAATCCTGCTGCAAAGCGATGATATTACGGTGATACCAAGCAGGATATTAAGTATAGGCGACAATAGCCTTGAGCTTATCTGAGAAATCACCTCGCCTGCCGCCATTACCGTTGTGTAATATGACGCACCGGAAATCGAGCTGCCTGACGCAACAAGTATCCCTGCCATAACGGGTACATACAAAAGCATAAAAGCGCATCCGCTGTTAATTGCCGTAATACCTGATGATAAAACATCTGCAACGGGAAAGACGACTACGCCACACAGACACAGCGCAGTAATTACCGACACCGTACCGTCAAGCGATGATAATCCGCCGTTATCTTTCAGGCAGTCCGATAAGGCGCAAAATATTATTATCCCTAAAACAGTCAGCATACAGGCGAGCGGCTGAAACGAGCTTTGTCCGAGCATATTAAGGACTTCCAAAAGTATTGCGCCCACACTCAGCTCATTGAGCTGTCGCCAGTCGCTTGAATTTATGCCGATATTCTGTAGGGTATCCTTTGCATTATCGGGCAGACTGTAATAAAGGTTATCGGCGCCGCTCTGCTCAAGCTGTGAATTGTAATAATCCTGCAAATCCTGTCCGACTTCAGCGGCGTCAGCGCCTGCAATGCTCAACAAAACAACCGCCAGCATAATAATCAATGTTATAATTCTTTTCATTTTAAACACCGTTACCGCCGATTATGTTTACGGCGTAGTTTATAATTTCTTCAAGCAACGGCAAGCATAAAACTACAACTGCAATTTTCCCTGCAAGCTCAACCTTACCTGCTAAAGCGCCTTGTCCTGCGTCGTGACAGGAATCTGCGCTGAATTGGCAAATGTAGCATATACCGATTGACTTAAGAAGTATTCCGACATTTTTACCGGAATCACCAACCAGCGAAGCGAGCTTATTAAGTGTGCTTACAGCAGGAGAAATTGCCGACATAACCATAGCAAAAATAATTATTCCTGCTATCATAGCCGTAAGCATAGCTATTTCAGGGTTATACCTCTTAAGAAGCACAGCAAATACTGACGCCGCCGCAGCTGCAATACATATAATAAAAACATCCATAATCAAAGGCCGAATAAAGTTTTAATTGTGGTAAACAATCCGCTTATTTCATAGACAACCATAAGAAGCACCACTATAAGTCCTGCTAAGGTTGTCATCATAGCCTGCTCCTCCCTGCCTGAGCGGATAAGCACCTGATTAAGTACAGCGACGATTATCCCTATTGCAGCAATTTTGAAAATCAAATCTATGTTCATCGTCTTCATCCTTTAAATAAAAAACAATCCTGCGCCAATGCCGCAAAATATTCCAAGCATTCGGTACAGCTTTGATTTTTTTGCGCTTTCCTCACGCTGTGCATTTACAAGCTTTTCAACAAGAGAAATATATAGGTCACAGTGGGCAAGCTGACCGTCACAGTCAGTTGAGCCCAGACTGGAGAAAAAATCATAAACAAGCTTTTTGTCGCTGACATTAAGACCATATGAAGCAGGAATAGAGGCAACGGCTGCTTTTGCTGAGTCTTTAGTGCCCAGCTCCATCAGGTTAGCCGACATAGCTTTAAGAATCGGGTTTATCATTTTTTGCTCACTTTTTAACAGGCTCGGCAGTTCGCTGAGGGTATAACCTAATTTCTCTCTCAAAGAGCTCAGATAGATAAGAAGCTGGTCAAAAAACATAATTCTGTTTGTTGTTTTTTGGGAAAGGAGAAGCCCCGACAACGCTCCTGCGGTTATTATCATTATTATTCCCAGCGCTTTTACCAACGAGAAGCTCCTCCTTGCTGTACACTTTTTTTATCTCTCCGGGATTTTCTCTTGTTTTCAAAAACACAATTTTTTCAAAAGCGCCTGTTCTGAGCAGGGCAAGTCCCTGAGGCTTATTTAAAAGCTCTTTGCTGTTTGCCGCGTGAATAGTTGCTATCACCCTTACGCCGGCATTCAGGCTTTGCTCAAGCAGAAACGTTTCATCAGAGGAACCTATCTCATCGCAGATAATATAATCAGGCGACAGGCAGCGCACCGCCTGCATTACGCCGTCGCATTTTGAAAAACCGTCGAGTACATCCGAGTATCCTAAATCATTTTGCGGTGTTCCTGCAAAGGTAGCCGCAAGTTCTCCCCTTTCGTCTATTACGGCAGTCTTTTTGCCATAAACAGCTGAAAGCTGACGCGCGACATCTCTGAGGAGAGTTGTTTTTCCGCAGGACGGAGGTCCGCAGATAAGCATCCCGCCGTTTAAATCCTTTATGTAACCCATAAGTTTATCTGCGCAGCCGAATATTTCTCTGGCTATTCTCAGATTCACACCGGATATATCACGGATATTATAAATTTCACCGCCTCGGTAAACAGCTGTTCCGCACAAGCCTGCACGGTGTCCTCCCTGAGTAGTAATAAAACCTTTTCTGATCTCGTTCTGACGGCTGTAAACGGAATAATTACAGAGGGTTTGAAAAGAGTCGGAAATGTTGCGTTGTGTTGCGATTATCATTCTGCCCGGCTGCTGTTCTTTAACAGCCGCTCCGTCACACGTAAGATAGAACGTATCAGCCGCCGTATAAATCATAACAGGCTTGTTTACTCTGAGCCTTATTTCCTGAGCCGAAGATTTCAGCTCTTCATCGATGCGAATAATACGTTCAAAAATATGCTGTCCAAGTCCTCTGGCAGCCTTGTCAAAACGCCTCACACCATCACGGTAATCATTCATTTTTATCATCCTTTCGTTTTGTTAGTTCAATTATATGGACAACACTCGGAAAATATGAATAAAAATCAGACGGCAATAAAGCAAGCGATGATTAATAACAAAGCACACGGGTTGTGAATCACGTATGTCCATTTAATCACCGCTCGTAAAAAGATTGAATGAAGATGATAAGCTCTTGAAATCAGAGCTTGGCACTCTTTGTTAATTCGTCAACATACTCCTGCATTTCTCTCTTTGTTTGAACATTATGAGTTCCGTTTATAACGGCGCGTTTTTCATCATCAGAAAGATTTGAAAAAACCTGCAATGCATTGGTTTTTTTAGCAAGAGCCATTGAAAATCCCAACGGCAGCTCAGACAGTATATCCATAGTCACTCACCTCAATCATTAGCTTTTGCAATATGGTAGGAAATATGCTCCGAATAGCACAATGTGCGTCTACACAACAAAATATTTTTCAATTTTGATAAAAAAACAAAAAAAGGTCTTGACTATTCTGATTTTATGTGATATTATAAACAAGCTGATTGCACGGAGGGGTGTCCGAGCGGTTTAAGGAGCTAGTCTTGAAAACTAGTGATTCCGAAAGGAACCAAGGGTTCGAATCCCTTCCCCTCCGCCATTAATTTCTGCAAACAGCAATTATTAATAATTTTTGTTGTTTGCCCTACGGAGGATTACTCAAGTGGTGAAGAGGCTCCCCTGCTAAGGGAGTAGGTCGGGTAACCGGCGCGAGGGTTCAAATCCCTTGTCCTCCGCCAGAAAAACCGACTTGTTATCAAGTCGGTTTTTCTACTGTATTAATACTTTTTCCAAGCTTATGTTTCCGTAGCTCAGCTGGATAGAGCGACCGCCTCCTAA
>DKZT01000025.1:0-127 GCA_002493755.1 Ruminococcaceae bacterium UBA7067 | reverse complement strand
GTTCGAATCACCTCGGGAACGCCATTAACGGTCATGGGCGAAGAAGTTTTATCCTCTTCCCCAACGACCGATAATTAAATTTAATATGGAGATGTATCGAAGAGGTCATAACGAGAACGACTCGAAA